>CAZBHO010000009.1:0-8501 GCA_964491945.1 uncultured Verrucomicrobiota bacterium
CCTATCATCATCGATCCACTCTTCCAAAATTATTGCCAAACAACATCAAATAACTATAATAACCTGTACCATCAAGTGCGTAAACTTTTCCAAATTTTTTTTTTGAAAAATAGTTGACACCACTTTTTGTTTTTGCTAGGAATATAAGCAAAGCAAATGATACTATTTTGGTATTATTTAAAATGAAACTAATAACAAGAGATGTAGATTACGCAATAAGAATACTGATGTATCTGGCAAAAGATAAGAAAAAACATAGAGCGTTTGATTCGGTTGAGATAACAAAGGAACTAAAAATACCAAAACCTTTTGCCAGAAAAATTTTGAGAATTTTAAGTAAAAATAAAATACTAAGATCTAGAAAAGGGAAAGAAGGCGGTTTTAGATATAATTCAAAAATAAAAAAAATATCTATAGTTGACCTGATAAAAATTTTTAAAGGTAAAACCGAAATTAATAAGTGCATTTTTAAGAGCAAA
The DNA here is from genome assembly GCA_964491945.1 of uncultured Verrucomicrobiota bacterium. Classification (GTDB taxonomy): domain Bacteria; phylum Verrucomicrobiota; class Kiritimatiellia; order JAAZAB01; family JAAZAB01; genus CAZBHO01. Next base: position 480 of record CAZBHO010000009.1, read on the forward strand.
ATTTGTCCAAATAGAAATATGTGCCCATTGAGAAATGAAATAACCCAGATAGAACAACATGTTTTAAAAAAGCTAAAGCAGGTCACAATAAATAGTCTGATTAAACAATACGGAAAGGAGTATCCACAATGAAACGCAAAATCATAAAAATAGATGAGAAAAAATGCACTGGCTGTGGACTATGCATTCCAAATTGTCCAGAAGGAGCTTTACAAATTATAGATGGAAAGGCTCGCTTAATTAGCGATCTTTTTTGTGATGGACTTGGAGCATGCATAGGGCATTGTCCTGAAGGTGCAATAACAATAGAAGAGCGAGAAGCCGAGCCATACGATGAAAGAAAGGTTATGGAAAACATTGTTCGGCAAGGACCTAATGTTATAAAGGCGCATCTTGAACATCTGCTTGAACATAACGAAAAGGAACTATTCAAGCAGGCTGTTGATTTCTTGAAAGAAAGAAACATAGAAATACCGCTGGATAAAAAAGCAGTTCATCACACAATGCAACATGCTGGTGGTGGCTGTCCTGGCTCAAGAATGATTCATATGAAACAGAAGGAAGATGCAGCTGAAGAAACAGGGACAAGAGCCTCTCAGCTTCGTCAATGGCCAGTGCAATTGCACCTTGTTTCGCCTATGGCGCCCTATTTCAAAAATGCGGATGTTCTGCTGTGTGCTGATTGTGTTGCTTATGCATTCGGTGATTTCCATAAAGATTTCTTAAAAGGGAAATCGCTGGCAATAGCGTGTCCAAAACTTGATGATGGACAGGAAGTCTATCTTGAAAAGCTCAAAACGATGATAGATGAAGCCAAAATCAACACCTTAACTGTAGCCATAATGGAGGTGCCATGCTGTATGGGGCTATTTATGCTTGCAAAGAAAGCTATTGAGGAAGCAAAGCGTAAAATTCCATTAAAACAAATCATCGTTGGTATAGAAGGAAACATCATATCTGAAAAATGGGTTTAATTTTTTTAAAAAAACAAAAAATACTATTAAAATGCTAGTAATGAAAGGAGATAAAAATATGCAGTGTAATGTGTGTCAAACGGTAGAGACAAAAATAGCAGATGAACTGACAAGGACGATGTATAACAAGATGCGTGAAGATGGATTTGACACCATCTACGAAAGGTTCGCCGCACAACAACCTCAGTGTGGATTTGGTGCAAATGGAATATGCTGTACGTTGTGTACGGATGGTCCATGTCAGATAACGAGAAAAGCTTCCAGAGGTGTTTGCGGAGCTGATGCTGATCTCATTGTGGCAAGAAACTTAACTTTTAAATGCCTGCAGGGCACTGTGGCGAATGTCTATCATGCCAGAAATGTTGCCAGAACTCTTAAAGCTGTTGGTGAAGGCAAGAGCGATTATACTATTAAAGATACGCAAAAACTGCAACAGATAGCTTCCACATTTGGTTATGTTGGCGATGAAAGGCAACTTGCAAAAAGTCTGGGAGAGTTCTTTATTCAGCAAATCAATTCCAACGACTATGAGCCCTTAAAACTGGTTGAGAAAATGGCTCTTCCTCAAAGGTTAGAAATCTGGAAGAAGTTGGATATCGTGCCAGGTGGTCCAAATTCAGAAGCTGCCACAGCTCTTGCAAAATGTATGACGAATGTGAATAATGATCCAATAGACCTATTGCTTTCGTGCTTAAGACTTGGCATTGCGAATGAATATGCTGGGTTATTTGGTATTACGAGTTTACAGGAAGTATTGGTTGGAACTGCTTCGCCAAATATATGTAATGTCAATATAGGCACGATAGACGAGAAGTCTGTCAATATATTGGCACATGGGCATCAGCCGCTTCTTGCGATAAAGGTGTTGGAGCTTGCACGTGATAAGGAGCTGATAGAGAAAGCCAAGAAGGCTGGAGCAACTGGAATAAAGGTATATGGCTCTTTGTGTGAAGGGCAGCAAATTTTTAATATAGCCAGCAATTATAGTGACGTATTTGCCGGGCAGATTGGCAACTGGATTCAGCAAGAGTTTATTCTGGCTACTGGCGCAATTGACGTAATGTTTTTTGATTACAATTGCGTTATGCCGACTATGATAGAGCTTGCTAAAAAATATCACACAAAGATGATCTCCACTGATAAAACCATTCGGCAGCGGAGTGATACTGAGCGGCTGGAATTTGAGCCAGAGCGAGCATCTCAAATAGCAAGAAGGATAATTGAATTGGCGATAGAATCTTTCACAAAGAGGGACAAAACCTACATTCCACAGAAGAAAATTTCTGCAATGGCGGGGTTCACAACGGAAAGTGTAGTAAGTGCTCTTGGTGGAACAGTGCAGCCGCTGATTGATGCCATTGTAAGCAAGAAAGTAAAAGGTGTTGCCGCTGTGGTAGGATGCACCACTGTAAGAGAGTTCCAATCTGGTTATCATATTACAAAAATGACTGAGGAACTTATTAAACGCGATATTCTGGTTATTGGTGCTGGTTGCTGTTCAAGTGCTCTACAAAATGCAAACCTAATGCATCCTGAAAGCAAGAAGAGTGCTGGCAAAGGACTAAATGAAATTTGTGGGGCGCTAGGCATTCCGCCTTGTCTTTCATATGGTAGCTGCACTGATATTGGCAAAATCATAGATACAGTGGCTGCCATAGCTAAGACGCTTAATGTAGACATACCTGTTCTTCCTGTTGTGGCTTCTGCTCCGGAGTATATGGAACAAAAAGCGGTGGCAGATGCTTTCAGTGCAGTTGCGCTTGGTATTACGTTGCATCTTGCTCCTGTGCCGCCTGTGCTTGGAAGCAAGCTGGTTACGGAAGTTCTTACTGATAAGGTGGAAGGCCTGACTGGCGGCAAGGTTGTGGTTGAAACAGATCCAATCAAGTCAGCTGACAAGATGGAAGAAATTATTAATAGAAAACGTGATGCTATGGGAATATAAAAATCAACAATGTGGAAGAGGTCAATATGAATAAGCTATTTGTATATACAGATAGGTGCAATGGGTGTAAGCGATGTGAGCTTGCCTGTATGGATGCTCATAGAGAAATTGATGGGGATAGCCCAAAGACCAGAATCTTTGTTGAATCAACTTCTGGTAGACCTGTGCCTGTGGTATGCAGGCATTGTAAGGATGCTTTATGTGTTAGCGCCTGTATGTCAGGCTGCATGCAGAAAGACACAGATACAGGAATAGTATCAAATATGGGGCATTACCAGAAGTGTGTTGGATGCTGGATGTGCCTGATGGTATGTCCATTTGGTGTTATAGTGCCTTCAGATGAAGATGCTTTTGTTAAGAGATATGGCTTTGCTCAAGCCATAAAATGCGACTTATGCAAAGGAAAAGAAACTCCAGCGTGTGTTGCGGCCTGCCCAAACTATGCATTAGAGTTGCGCAATGTTGATGCTGAATAGTGATAAAATCGTAAAGAAAGGAGATTGATATGAATTTTGTGATTATAGGCAATAGTGCTGCCGGAGTAACGGCAGCAGAAACTATAAGGAAGCAAGATAAAAAATCTTACATAACAATTATATCTCGTGAAAAATATACTAGTTATTCAAGATGTCTTATATCAAGATTTCTTGATGAGCGTTTAAAAGAAAATGAAATATTGTTTAAAGCACCTGATTTCTGTGCCAAAAATGATATCAATGAAATTCTAAATAAAACAGTTGTAAACATAGATAGAAAGCAGAAAATAATTCAGCTGGATGACAACACAAAGGTGCCCTACGATAAACTTCTTATTGCTACAGGGAGTGATCCTGCAGTTCCGAAAATTCAAGGACTTGATTTACGAGGAGTTTACACCTTTTATTCGCTTGATGATGCCAAGAGTATTTTGCAGGAATTAAAGAATCGCATTATCAAATGCGCTGTTGTAGTTGGTGGTAGTTTTGTAGGGCTTGAAGTTGCGTATGCGTTAGTAAAGCACAACGTTAAAACGACCATTATAGAAAAGTGTTCGCAGTTGCTTCCATCGCAGTTTGATGCTTGCGCAAGCTCAATTATTATGGAAGACATAAAATCATTGCAGATTGAATGTATATTTAATCAGAGCATTACTTCAATAAATGGGACAAAACAGGTGGAGAGTGTGACTATTGGTACCAATTTTGATTTGCCGTGCGATATTGTGGTGTTTGCCACTGGTGTTAGACCAAATGTTGCATTAGCTAAAGATGCAGCTCTTGCTACGGCAAATGGCATTGTTGTTGATGAGCATCTCAACACGTCTGATAAAAGCATATTTGCTGCGGGGGACTGTATAGAAATACAGGATAAAATCACTGGCAACAGACAACCTTCTGCCACATGGATTAATGCTGTTTTGCAAGGCAAATATGCCGCTTTAAATATGTGTGGAGAAAACATACGCTATGATAGCGCTGTTGGAATTCAGAATGCTCTGCAATTTCATAGAGTGCCAGCCATATCATATGGAATCACACAACTTAAAGAAGAAGATATAGAATATTCTGTTGCTAGTTTTTTGCGAGAAGATAGAAAAGTATATAGAAAAATGGTGTTCGCTAAGAACACTCTAAAAGGGATGACACTCGTTGGCGATATATCAAAGGCTGGTGTTTATTCTGCGATGATACGTGAAAGTATCAATCTTAATATCGCACCAAAAAAATTGCTTGAATCTGATTTCAATTACTCATATTTTATCAAAGAATCTTTCGGGCAATATAGTCCGTTTCTTGCATAAGTGTTAAGTACACACAACAAAGAAAGGAAAATAATAGAATGAATATGTTCTGCTATCAATGTGAACAGGCTGCTAAAGGAGTGGGCTGCACAATACTTGGCGTATGTGGTAAGGATGATAAAACAAACAAAATGCAGGATATTCTTATTTACCAGCTAAAGAGAATAGGCTTCTATTACTATCAGGCGCGGCAATATGGTCTGACTGATCCTGAAATTGATCACTTTATTATAAAATCGCTCTTTACCACCGTAACAAACGTAAATTTTGATGCAGAGGATATTCATAAGCGGATAAAGACCTCCTCAAAGCTCCTAAAAAAAGCCATTTCAATGGCTGAAACTACTGCAAAGAAGAACAAAACAGAACTGCAACAAATTGGGATAAAGGACATAGATATTCCTTCTAAAATAGATGATTTAGTCAAAATTGCAGAGGAGGTTTCTATTCCAGCTCTCAAACAACTCTATGGAGAAGATTTAACAGGTATTATGGAGCTTTTGCTCTATGGACTTAAAGGCACAGCTGCTTATGCACACCATGCTGAAGTGCTTGGGTTTGAAGATAAAAGCGTTTATGATTTTTTTGCGAAAGTCTTGTATTATCTTGCAGACAAACATCCTACAATAGAAGTTGCTTTCGGTTTGTGCCTTGAATGTGGTGAAATAAACTTTAGAGTTATGGGCTTGCTTGATAAAGCCCATACCACAACTTATGGCAATCCAGTTCCAACAAAAGTACGTATCACTCCAATAAAAGGGAAAGCAATAGTGGTTTCTGGACATGACTTAAAAGATCTTGAAGAACTCCTTAAGCAGACTGAAGGCAAGGGCATTAGCATTTATACCCACGGAGAGATGCTTCCTGCGCATGGCTATCCAGCACTAAAGCAATATAAACATCTTGTTGGAAACTATGGCGGTGCATGGCAGGATCAGCAAAAAGAGTTTGATGCTTTTCCTGGCTCAATTCTTATGACCACTAACTGCATACAAAAACCAAAACCGTCATATATAGATAGAATTTTCACATGCGGGCTTGTGCAGTTTCCCGGAGTGAAGCACATAAAAGATAGGGATTTTACACCGCTCATAGAAGCTGCTTTAAGGGCACCAGGCTTTGCTGCCGATGAGCCTGAAAAATATATCACAGTTGGTTTTGCTCATAATGCCATATTACAGGCTGCGCCAAAAGTTGTGGAAGCTGTTAAAAAAAGAGAGATTCGCCACTTCTTCCTCATTGGCGGATGTGATGGAGCAAAAAGCGGAAGAAACTATTATACGGAGCTGGCACAAAAGATTCCTGATGATTGCATAATACTGACATTAGCATGCGGAAAATATCGTTTCAACAAACTTGATTTTGGCGATATAAATGGGATTCCACGTTTACTTGACTGTGGACAATGTAACGATGCATATTCTGCCATTCAGGTGGCAATAGCTCTTTCAAAGGCTTTTGAGGTTTCTGTTAATGAGTTGCCGCTCTCTCTGGTGCTTTCATGGTACGAGCAAAAAGCAGTCTGCATATTGCTTACATTGCTTTATCTTGGCATCAAGAATATCAGAATAGGACCAAGCCTTCCTGCTTTTATTACGCCAAACGTATTGAAAGTGCTGGTGGAGAAATTCAATATCCAACCAATAACCACTCCTGAACAAGATCTTAATGCAATTCTTTAAAGAAAGGGGCATACATGGCTGAAAAATATGGGAGATATAAAGGCAAACCAATTAATTTAAAGAAAGCAATTTCCTACTCAAAAGCTTCTATTGTAAGCAAGACTTTCATTGATAAAAAAGCAGGGACTCTTACGCTTTTTTCTTTTGCTAAAGGGCAGGGCTTAAGTGAACACACTGCTCCTTACGATGCAACGGTTCTGATTGTTGAAGGAGAAGCTGAACTTACTATAGGTGGCAAGCCAATAATAGCTAAAGCTGGTGAAATTGTTATTATGCCGGCAAAAGTTCCACATTCGGTGAAAGCTCTGAAAGCATTTAAGATGCTCCTAATAATGATCAGGGAAGTTTAGCTTCACATCGTTTTACAATGCTAATATGATGATGCATGCAGATATTTAAGAGGTTGACTACCGATATAATCCCTTTGTTGAGAACTGCTATCAGTTGGCTGATGTCTCATATTCATACTTGACCGTGGCGTATTTGTGGTTTAGTCTATAAGCGTTTTTTAAAAAAAAATTCAATGCAAAAGAAAGAATACAAAGTTGTTATCAACGCGGAGCTTTGTAAAGGCTGTGAGTTGTGTGTGAGTGTTTGTCCGCAGCATTGTCTTGCTATGGGGAAAGACCTTAATACTGCTGGAAGTCACTATGCAATAGCTGTTAGAGCAGAGCATTGTTCTGGTTGCAAGCGTTGCGCAATAATATGCCCTGATGCCGTGATTATGATTGAGGCTAAAGATGAAAAAAAAGAATAAAAGAGTATTGATGACAGGGAATGAAGCCATGGCAGAAGGTGCCATAAGGGCCGGTTGCGATTGTTATTTTGGATATCCAATAACTCCACAAAATGAGGTTACGGCATATATGTCTCGCTTTATGCCAGAAAAAGGGCGTGTCTTTATTCAAGCCGAAAGCGAGCTTGCTGCCATCAATATGGTTTTTGGCGCTGCCGCTGCGGGGAAAAGAGCTATGACAAGCTCATCATCGCCCGGCATAAGCTTAAAACAGGAGGGCATCTCATATATTGCTGGCGCAAGATTGCCAGCGGTTATTGCAAACATTCAGCGTGGTGGGCCTGGACTTGGCAACATTGCTCCATCTCAAGGTGATTATTTTCAAGCCACACGTGGCGGAGGGCACGGTGATTATCGTACGATCGTTCTGGCACCGGCTTCCGTTCAAGAAATGCACAATTTGACTGTGGATGCTTTCTTTCTTGCTGATTTATATAGGATGCCTGTTATGATACTTGCCGATGGGCGTGTGGGTCAGATGATGGAGCCAATAGAGCTTTTTGAAGGTGAGCCATCGTATGCTGCACCAAAAGTATGGGCACTTACTGGTGCAAAAGGAAGAAGGTCAAACATAGTGCGTAGTCTTCTGCTGGAAGATGGTGCTCTTGCTAAATTGAATGAAGAACTTCAAAAGGTTTATAGAGAAAAAGAGAAAAAAGAAATAAGATATGAAACAGTAGAAACTAACGACAACGAAATTCTCATTGCGGCATGGGGCACTTGCGCACGAATAGCGAGAGCAGTGGTTGAAAAAGCAAGAAATAAAGGCATAAAGGTTGGTCTCTTTAGGCCCATAACGCTTTGGCCATTTCCCTACGAGGCGCTCCTTACTGCATCCAAAACCA
>CAZBHO010000009.1:8555-15108 GCA_964491945.1 uncultured Verrucomicrobiota bacterium
GACAAATGCTGGAAGATATCAAAATAGGGTTATTTTTGGGGGAGAGAAAAATAAAAATAGAATTTTGTGGATTCCCCGGTGGGCTTGTGCCAACTGAAAGTGATATAATGAAAAACATTCTTAAAATCGTAGGAAAATAGGTTTTATGATTGCAAAAGTATTGGAAGGTTATGTAAGGCCAAAGACATTGAAAAATGTGGCAATGCATTATTGCGCTGGCTGTGGACACAGCACTGTTCATAAGTTGATTGCTGAAATAATAGATGAACTAAATATACGAGATAAAACCATTGGAATAGCACCTGTTGGCTGTGCTGTGCTTGCATATAATTATATTGACGTGGATTTTGCTGAGGCTGCACACGGCAGAGCCCCAGCTGTGGCAACAGGCATAAAAAGAGCCCTGCCTGATAGAATAGTTTTCTCATATCAGGGCGATGGAGATCTTGCCGCAATAGGAATGACAGAAACCATACATGCAGCAAATCGCGGTGAGCTTATAACGGTTATCTTTATTAACAACACTGTTTACGGAATGACAGGTGGACAAATGGCGCCGACCACTCTTATAGGACAAACTACTGCAACTTCTCCAAAAGGGCGCTCACCAGTTAGTATGGGCTATCCAATAAAAATGTGTGAGCTTCTTGCCACTCTTGATGCGCCATATTACATTGAAAGGGTTGCAATTGATAGTCCTCAAGGTGTGATGAAAACCAAAAAGGCAATTTTGACAGCTTTTATAAACCAGATAGAGAATAAAGGCTACAGTTTTGTTGAAGTGCTATCGCCATGTCCAACATATTTTAAACTTTCTCCTGTTGAATCATTGCAATATATAAAAGATAGACTTGTGCCTTATTTCCCCACACGACGCTTTAAATATGGAGGGAAGATTGTTCATGCATGAAAGGATTCTCATAGCTGGTTCTGGTGGGCAAGGAATTATATCGCTTGGCAAACTGCTGGCATTAGCAGCTATGGATGAGGTTGAGCATGTAACATTCTTTCCTGCATATGGGGCAGAGGTGCGCGGTGGGACTTCAAATTGCCAGATTATTCTTTCTTCAAAACACATTGCATCACCTTTGGCTGAAGAATTTGATTTTATTCTGGCAATGAATCAACAAAGTGCTGATAGGTTTCTTCCCCTTCTGGCGAAGGATGGCATAGGTATTATAAATAGCTCTTTGTGTTCTGTGCCGGCAAAAAAGAACTTTGTAATGGCTGATGCTTCTAAAATTGCGGAGAGAATTGGAAATGTGAAAGTGGCAAATATAGTAATGTTAGGTGCAATGCTGGCGCAAAAGCCAATAGTTGAAGTTAAGTGTGTTGAGAACGCAATAAGAGATGTATTTAAAGATGCTTCCCCTGCTATTTTAACTATAAATATTAGCGCTCTCCATGAAGGGCTAAAGCAAGTTAGTAAATAACTAAAAAAACTGCACGTGAAGAGTCAATGGCTGCAACTAAATTTTATAAAAGATGTTGTTTATGGCACAATCAGAGTTTTGCCAGAATGCTTCATAAACAAACATTTACTGCATAAACCTGTAGCAGTTCTAGATGACTTCATCGGTATAGCAGTTGCAGCTTCAGAAAATCAGGAGTCTTTTGATTACATATTTGACGCTCTCAATGAGTTGGCTGTTAATTATGTTAGAATTGACGTTAGTTATGCTCCAATCAATCAAGCCAATGAATGTTTAATTGAAGAGCTTGCAAAAAGAAACTATAAAATATGCTTGCATCTTGTGATACCTCGTCATCAAGCCATTCATTTTGAAAAAAATAAGAATAACCAGGAGGAGTGGCGCAAATTTTTAAAACATATTTTCCAAAAATTTGCCAAAGTAATTGAGTATGTGGAAGTAGGTTCAACTATTAACCGTTATGCGTGGACGCATCTTTCTCCAGAAGGACTTTTCGTAAGCTGGAAAATCGCTTATGAAGAAGCAAAGGCATATCAAATCAAAATAATAGGGCCAAATGTCACGGACTTTGAGCCATTTTACAATATAGGCGTCTTAAAGCGATTATATGATTTAAATCTACTGCCAGCGGTACATACAGATAATTTGTTTGTGGAGAGGGCAACCGAGCCTGAAAATTTTGATCATAAGATAGCAGGTAGAGCCGTTGCCCCATTTTTAAAATTTAACATGGTAAGCAAAGCAAGGTTACTCAATAGAATAGGTGAGGCATTTAATGTTAAAAAAACATTATGTTCACATTTCTCCTGGAGCCTGCGCCGAATAGGCAGATTGCTAGAAGATAGAGAAGCAAAACAGGCAGATTATATCGCTAGATATTATCTCCTTGCTGCGGCATCAGGCGCGTTAAGCAGAGTTTACTTTGGGCCACTAATTGGTCAGAGAGATGGTTTGATAGATGACGGCACAACTTTTTATCCAGAAATACCGACAGTTACATTTTATGGTACTGTGTATGGTGCTCCTGAAAACTATCGTAAGAGAAAAGCATTCTATGTTTTTAAGACTTTGAACCAATTATTACCGCAATTGAATTTTGTAAGGGCGATATCGCAAAATAATGGCTTATTTATTCTTGAGTTTTTGAACAACACAAAAAATGCTTTCATTAAAGAGTTGTTCCCCTCATTTTATAATGAAAGCTATATTTTACATGCCCTTTGGACAACTAACGCTAAAAGAGTTTTACTGAATGAAATATATGATACAGTTTCTCTCAATAAAGCTTATGCTATTTCCATTGACGGCAAAGCTATAAATATTCCATCAACAGTTTCAGAAACGCCATTATACCTTTTATGGCACAAAGAGACACCGCCGACTATACTTTACCAGACGAATCGGAATAGTCTAAAACCTTTTATTTTTACAAGTATTGGAGATTATTCTTTCATAAATTATGAAGGTAAAACCAAAGAAGGTAAAAATGTGGTTGTAAAAGGCATCTTATCAAAAGAAAAATTCTTGCAGAATAAGCAGACCATCTCTTTTGATGACGTTATGAATTTGGTGGATAAGGAACAATCCAGCAAACTCTTACGTAAGAGCCGAAATTGTGTTTGGCAAGTGGAATTCGCTATACATAACATAAACTATCAGTTTGTAGTAAAAAAATTTGGCAAAGAAAATTTTGTCAGGCGCCTCTTAAATAGCAGGAAACAAGATAGAGCAACGCGTAGCTGGAATGGAGCAAGTGAACTAATAAGGCGTGGGCTTCCTTCTCCTAATCCTGTGGCGGTTTTAAAAGTTTATGAAGAAAAAGGTAAAAAACTTCTTAATTGCTATTATATTTGCGAGGCGCTTGCCACATCGCTTTCTTGTAGAGATGCATTCAATGCTTACTCAAAGGGAGAAATTTTTAATCATATAACGGAAGATGTGTTTTTTGATAAAACGACTGATTTTTTAATAAAGATACACACAAGAGGTGTGTTTTTTAGGGATCTTTCTGCCGGAAATTTAATGATAAAAATTAAAGAGACACCAAATATAGAGTTCTTTTTGATAGATACAACCAGAGCACGGTTTTTTAATCAACCTGTTTCAGCGTTTAATAGGCTTTGCGATTTAATGAGATTGCTTCATCCATTATATTGGAAAGGGAGGAAATTGTTTCTGAATTATTATGCTAAAAAGGCAGGATGGCAACTTAACTATCTCTTCTATTTGCCATTCATTTATTACGATTTAAAACATACAATAAAAAGATGGCTAAAACCATTAAGAAGAAATAAACGATGAGCGAGACGATATTTATTCCAGAAGAGTTGTGGAAGCATAAGCTTTTTAAGAATCCTATTCCTGTGCCATCTTTTGATCAAACTGATCTTGCTATAGCAATTTGCGAAAAGAAATTAAGACTTATAAAAAATATGCCATCATCATCGGATTCAACGGCAAGCTCGTTGATAGAAGGATACAGTAAAGTTATTGAAAATACAGTAAAATTGATTGAACAACCATCATCGAAAAACTTGCTGCACTTTCACCACCTATTATTGCAAAGGGTGCGCCAAAGCATCATTATGGTCAGAACATCTTTTAGCCCTGAAATTTACAATGGAATAATCCGCAATTTTCAGAGGACTTTAATAGAGTTTAATATTCAGCCTTTTGGCAAAGCACAGACAGCAGAAGAAGCCAGCGATGAATTAGAAAAAATATATCTACAATTGGTTGATAGAATAGCACGATCTCACGCAACACTTGCAAAAAAATACTGGAAACATGTATATAAAATTGCGGAAAATTCATTGCAGTTCAACGAGACATCAGACACCATCCGCTTACGCCCTGTATTCAAATGGATGATAAAAAAAATAGAAGAGCATAGAATCCAAAACGCTGATTATGTTGATGTTGGTTGCTCCATAAAGGGAGGGGCTCTAAACACGATACTCGCAGCCCAGATTTTTAGAGAAACTGGTTTGTGCAGCGTTATACATGGCACTGATGTTGTTAAACCTGAACGGAATATGATTCTTGATTTTTGGCGCAAATATAAAGTTTTTTTGTATTATGCTGAACCAATATTGCATCCCTTACCACATAAATATCACATTATACTGCTGGCAAATGTGCATAGACACCTTGCCTTTTCTGCCCAAAAAGTATTGATACAAAAAAAAAAAAAAAGTCTTTATGAAAATGGCATACTCTTTATCAATTGGCGATTTGATAAGGAAAATTCCCCAACCTTAGCTCTAAAACGAGAAAAGCGTTCTTTAAGCATAGATGATGAAGCAAATACCACAGGTATCACTCAGTAGCTAAAAATTCTGGATGCATTGCAAAAAAACTGCAGGATAATACCGCTACAAGCAAAGGCTCCCAGGCTATAATAAGAGTCTTTACAGGAGGTACTTCCTGCAGCGACCCACTATTCTACACAAAAAGCAATAATATGCAAGTTTTTTATTTTGAGAAAGCAAAAAGATTTTTTATTGAGGGACATCTTGTTTGTGGGAGTGAGGAAATTGGAATAGCAAGAGACATGTATTCAGCTAAAAAGATAGAAAAAAAGCTTGCATATAAGACGCATAATGATAGTATTTGTGGAAAAGAATTTTTGTCATAAAAGGTGATGTTGTGTTTCTAGCAGTTGTAAGATGGATAGTTAGAGTAAGCATCATTCTGGTACTGATCCTGAATGGCACAGCAATATATTTTGGCATTCAGCTTTTTAAACAGCGTGAAGAATTGAAAGGCAGGACGCAGAAGCTGGAAAACACAATTAAGCAGGTGGCAGCCACAATAGAAACAGATAATCCTGAAGTTAAAGTATCTATTCCTGACGATCAACTAAAGACCTATAAATCTGTTCCTGGTGGCCCACAAAATATGGATGTTCCGCTTGGACAACTGGTGATTGCAGCTCAAAACCAGCTTATACGTTTGAATAGCACCAGAGCGGAATTAAATGACACCAAAATGACACTCGCTCGCACTCAAGATGAATTAAAGCGGACACAAAACGAGTTACAAATAGCGCAAAATACCATTTCTGATCAGCGTGCTGAAATTGAAAGAGTTAAAAACATTGTAAGCGAGAAAGAGACAGAAATACAGAATCTATCGCGAGAAAAAACAGAGCTGGCTGCCAGAGTTGAAGATTTTAAAGTTAAGGTTGAAACTTTGGAAGCTGAAAAACGTAATTTAAGCGATGATCTTGCGAAAATGACTAATGAGCGCGATTATTGGAAAAAAATTGCGAAACCGATTGTTGATAGGCGTGAACTTGCAAGAAAAAAGACTGGCGATGTTAAGCTTGTCAATTCAGAATGGAACTTTGTGGTAATTAGATTAAACGACGAAATAAAAGATATTCTTCCTCCAAATTCTGAACTTTTGATTCATAGAGGATACGATCTCGTTGCAAAAATAAAGGTTATAAGCCTTATAGATAACTACGCTATAGCCGAAATTTTGAGTGATTGGCAGCAAATGCCTATTGAGATGGGTGATTATGTGGCCTTTCCGCTATCACCCGAAGAACAAGCTGCTGCTGCTGCAAAAGCTGCGGCATTAGCGAAAACTAATGAAGTGGCAGTTGCGTCGGCAGATACTAAAGCAGGAACGGTGGCATCTGTTGTTTCAACTTCTTCTTCTCAAAAGAAAGAAACTTCTGAGAGCGCTCTTGATATTCTTTCTTCTGTTTCCGTCTCAACAGGTGGAAGCACGTCAGGTGATTCTACTACAGGAATAAAAGCAACAGAAGGCAACGTTACTGTAACTGCAACTGATGCAAGCGCCTCAAATAAATAGTAGAAAGTTATTGTTTATAATATTTTCCGTCATGATTTGTATGGTTTTTATGACAGGTTGTGCCTCTGCGCCACCTTCTGATATTCCGTGGAATGCGCCACAATCATGGGAAGGCACAACCGTTTTGCCAGGTCTTGAAGGAAGATAGTAAAAAAAATGGAGTAAAAAATATGTTTCAAAAGTTGCTTACCGTATCCTCTGGCAAAAGGCTTATTGCAAAGGCATTAGCCGCTGATCCTTTGGTTAAAAAGGCATTGGTTTCTTCAACAGTTGTTGTGATAGGAGGAACCACTAAC
>CAZBHO010000009.1:15132-60625 GCA_964491945.1 uncultured Verrucomicrobiota bacterium
CAAGGTAATTGATATAAAAGAAGGTTTTGTTAGGCAGAAATTTTTTAGAGGGGTGAGCTTGCCACCAACTTTTAAAACAACGGAACATGGCAGATTGCCCGGTATCACCTTTTCTACTGATCTTGTAATCCGCAAAGGCGAATGGTTACAGGATAAATCCCTATTTGATATTGTTGCGGAGCTTAACGATGGTGATATTATATTTAAAGGCGCAAATGCTGTGAATCTTAAGAAGAAAGAAGCTGCCGTGCTTATAGGGCATCCGCAGGGAGGAACAACCGTTGTGGCATTGCAAGCTATAGCAGGTAGAAGAGTTAGATGCATCATTCCAGTTGGAGTAGAAAAACGAGTGGAAGAAGATATTTTACAACTTGCTGCTACAGTTAACTCATCACAAGTTGATGGTTATAGGATGTTGCCGTTGCCCGGAGAAGTATTTACAGAATTAGATGCCTTAAAATCATTGACAGGCGTGGAAGCAAAAATTATGGCTGCTGGCGGGGTGTGTGGTGCAGAAGGAGCAGTATGGCTTCTATGTAGTGGCACAAGTGCGCAGGAAAAGAAAGCTCAAGAGATATTAAAAGGAATTGAAAAAGAACCTCCGTTTGTTCTGTAATAGCTTATTACACTACACACAATGAATAAGCGTAAAAAGATAGCACTTGTGGACTTGCTTTTTAAGTTCCCACCAGATGGAGGCGCAAGGATTGATATTCTGGAGTTATTGAAGTTCTTAAGCACCAGGTATGAGGTTAAACTCATCTTTCCACAAGTGCCTGACAACTTTGGGCGGGGCAACATAGATATCAAAAAATTTCCCAAATCCCTTAAAAAGAATCTATTACCTCTCAAATTGACGAGCAATGAGTTTGTTAGAGGTGTCTTTTTGGTAAAACTGATAGAAGCTTTAAAAAATTTTGCAGCCGATAAGGTTATTATTGGCGACGGCTGGCATTACAAGCCCTTTTTAATGGAAGCTCTTGCCTGTTACTCACCAATAGTGCGATTTTATGCTTATGAAGCTTTATGTTTGAAGGGACATGGACATCGTTACAGAAACAATGCTATTTGCAATTACTGCTATCTCAAAAAAGGATCTAGTTTTCAGCATTGTTTGCGGTGTTTCAAAGAGTGGTACCATAAAAAGAAAACAAAAGTATTTGATCTTGATATTAAAGCTTCTGGCTTACCAAAAAATCATTCCTATCCAGTTCTTGTTAAAAATGGCTTATCTGCAGCTCATTCTATAATTGTTTATAATAGGTTTTACGCGGAGATGCTTACGCCATTTACAAAAAGAGTAGTTGTTTCTCCGGGCGGATGTAACCTTATAAAGAAGCATTATAAACCATATCCAAAAGAAAAAATTTTTTTAATGGCAGCCCGTTGTGATGATTATCTAAAAGGGCTACATATTCTTATTAAAGCGGTGGAATTGCTGGTAAAAACAGGGAGAAAAGATTTTAAGGTTTTTATAACTCATCCTGATAAAACGATGCAATTGCCACCTTATATGGAAAATTTAGGTTGGCTACAACAAAAAGAGCTTCAAAACTACATCAGAAAATCACTTGCCACCATTTATCCTTCAATATGGCCTGAACCTTTTGGAATGGCAGCATTAGAATCTGCTGCTTATGGAACGCCAGTAATAGCTTCTGATGTAGGCGGACTTAGCGATTTTGTTAGAGAGACAGGTGCAGGCTGGCTTTTTTCTCCAGGCGATTATAAAAGGCTTTCAGAAATTATGCTGGCTTTATTAGAAAATCCTTCCGAAGCTACTGTTAGCGATGAAAGTTTCTCAGAAATCAAGCGCTATAACTGGCAAGATGTTTTCACAAGTTGCTATATCCCATTAATAGAACAGGATTAAAGCCTGAATATGATTGCAACGATTAAAGAAGTTTCTATCTTTTTTTATCTTGATATTCTTTATGAACACTCCTTCTAACCATGCAGATCATAAAACTATATTTGGATTATTAGGGATGGTTGTTTTATTAGGTATGGGCGAGAATACGGCAGAGCGTTTTTTGCCATTATATTTACAGAATCTTACCGAAGCGGCAACTGCTATTCTGGCAATAGGGATCCTTGCGGGGATGGATGATTTGCTTTCTGCGCTTTATTCATTTCCCGGTGGCTATTTGAGTGATAAGTTTGGCGCCAAAAAGGCGCTGCTCTTTTTCAATTTGCTATCTATTGCGGGATATTTGTGCGTTATTTTTATAAGTGAATGGTGGGCAGTTCTTCTTGGCGCAGCACTCTTTATATCGTGGTCTGCAATTTCTTTGCCAGCAACTATGGAAGTTGTGGCGATGGCCGTTCCAAAAAACAGCCGTACGCTTGGTGTATCAAGCATTGCGCTGGTACGGCGGGTGCCAAAAATGTTAGGACCTATTATTGGCGGAAGTTTAATAGCAATTTTTGGGGTTGATAAAGGCATTAAGCTTGCATTTGTTGTAGCGTTATTTATGGCGATACTCTCATCTGTTTTGCAGGAAAAGCTAATCAAAGAAGATACAAGTAATAGGAAAAAGCCGGAAATAAATCCGTTTCGTTTATGGCGAGAAATGCCTTTAAGTTTAAAACACCTGTTGCTTTCAGATATTTTGATCAGGTTCTGCGAAAGAATCCCTGATGCCTTTGTTGTGATATGGGCAACCAGATATATTGTGCAGCCTGTATCGGAATTTACTTTTGGATGGCTTTCGGCTATTGAAAATGTAACAGCAGTCATTGTTTATCTTCCTGTTGCCTATCTGGCAGATCGTTTTGGTAAAAAGCCTTTTGTGCTTATTACTTTTGGTTTCTTTGCCGTGTTTCCACTGATGCTTTTATATTCACACTCTATTGTGCCGCTAGTGATTGCTTTTGTTGTGCGTGGACTAAAAGAGTTTGGGGAGCCCACAAGAAAGGCTTTAATTATGGATCTTGCCCCTGATAACAGGAAGGCAGCAATGTTTGGCCTATATTATCTTGTGCGTGATGTGATAGTTGCATTTGCGGCATTTGGTGGGGCATTGCTCTGGAAAATATCGCCTGAATTAAATTTAAAAACGGCTTTTTTCTTTGGACTTCTTGGTACAATTTGGTTTGCTTTCAAGGGCAAATCATATTAAGCTTATTTTTTTAAGATGCTTGTTCATTGAATATTCCATATTTTATAGTAGTTTACTATGTTTATCAATTGGTTGTTATAGAAAGGAGCAATATAATGATTAACAGTGTGGACAAAAAAATTCTACGAGAGCTAGCAAAAGAAAAAAAGGAAATAGCAAGCTTACCTATCCATAAAGAGCGCTTCAAGCTTTGGAACAGATTAAACAAGTTACAGGAGGGTAGACCACTTGTATGGATAACAGAGGTGCCGTGGAACGAATTTAAGGACGATATTGAAGAGCTAAAACTCAAATGCACAGATGAATTTGCAAGAGAAATTGAGTTGGGTTTAAGAAGGGAAATTTATCAGTGGAAACATTTTCCCGGCGATATGATAGTGGAAGATATTTTTTATTCTCTAGTTGTAGTGAAAAGGCCGCAGCTTGAAGATTATGGGCTTAAGCCAAATCGATTAGAGATGGCAGATGGTGAAGATGTCCTTTTTATACCGGTAATTAATAGTGAAGAAGATGCTGATAAAATTAGGACACCCACTATTATTTACGACAAGAACGAGACAGAAAAAAGATATCAAGCAGCCTGTGATATATTTGATGGTATATTGGATGTGAAGAAGCGTGGTATAGTGCATCAATGGCATGCCCCATGGGATTTGGCTATACAGTGGTATGGTGTTGAGCAACTCTACATTGATATGATTGAGCGTCCAGAACTGGTCAAGAGAACCATAAAAAATTTTGTGAAGGCACTTAATGAACTTCTTGATAAACAGATAGAGCTTGGATTGCTTGATGTCAGCAATGGGAATCATCGTGTGGGTTCTGGTGGACCTGGAATTTGCGATGAGTTGCCTTCGGAGAACAAAGATGGACATAAAGTTCAGCCGAAAGAAATTTGGGGCTGCAGTAATGCACAGATTTTTTCTGAAGTTTCACCAGAGATGCATGAGGAATTTGCATTGCAATACGACAGACCGCTTTTAGAAAGGTTTGGCCTTACTTATTATGGCTGTTGCGAACCGTTGCACAAGAAAATAGGAATTTTACGGAGTGTGAAAAATTTAAGGAAAATATCAATGAGCCCATGGATAAACATAGATGAAGCTTCTGAAGCTATTGGCAAGGATTATGTTTTTTCTTTCAAGCCGAATCCTGCCCATCTTGCTTTTGACAGCTTTGATGAAACACTTGTGCGAAATTATTTGAGCGATTTTGTAAGTCGTACAAAAAATAATGTTGTAGAAATCATTTTAAAAGATATAACTACTGTTAGGAACGATCCTGTTCGTTTGGAAAAGTGGGCAAGGATAGCCAAAGAAATAGTGGAAAATGCATAAAAAAGGATTTACTTATGAAAACCAATACCAGCACTAAATTTAAAATTAAAGGATGTTCTATCTTTTTCTTGCCAATCAAAACAAGAATTCCTTTAAAGTTTGGGAAAGAAACTCTAACAGAAGTTGAATGCATCAGAGTAAAACTGGTTTTGCAGGATAAAACAGGTAAAACTGCTGAAGGGTGGGGTGAAACTCTTTTAAGTGTAAACTGGGTTTGGCCTTCGGATGTTTCGTGGAATGAAAGATTAAATGCTTTAAAAGATTTTTGTAGAAAGATAGCAAAAACACTGCCTGATCTTGACTATGCCGGACATTCATTTGAGATGGGGCATTTTTTTATTCAGGAGCAATTGCCTGCTTTATTAAAGAGGGCAAATACGTTGCGCAAAAGCGCCAACCAACAGGCTATTCCTTATTTGGCATCGTTGGTTTGCTTCTCTGCTTTTGATATTGCTTTGCACGATGCTTATGGCAACTTGATGAATATGCCTGTTTACGAGACATATAAGCCTCCATTTATGCGATATGACCTCTCGCATTATCTTGTTCCCGACGAGAAAAGTAAGATAAGTTTTAAAAATAAGTTTCCTGCTGATTTCTTTGCGCTGCCACCGCCAAATGAGCTCATTTCATGGCATCTGGTTGGCGAGAAAGATCCTCTTTCGGAAAATGAGCTTACTGGCAATGAGCCACAAGATGGCTATCCTGTTTTGCTTTCTGATTGGATAAAGCGCGATGGTTTGCTTTGCTTAAAAATCAAATTGCGCGGCAACGATTACGACTGGGATTATGCAAGAATTATTAAAGTTGGAAAAATCGCTATAGAAGAAAAGGTATTATGGTTAAGTTTAGATTTCAATTGCACCGTGCAGGACCCTGCTTATGTGAACGGCATTCTTGATAAACTTCTTAAAGACGAGCCAAGAATTTATTCTATGCTGCTCTATATTGAGCAACCGTTTCCTTATGAGCTTGAGGAGTATCAGATAGATGTGCATAGCGTTGCAGCACGCAAACCGTTATTTATGGATGAAAGTGCTCACGATTGGCGTCTCATAAAATTAGGCAGAACATTAGGATGGAGTGGAGTGGCTTTAAAGACTTGCAAAACTCAAACAGGGGCGCTTCTTTCGATGTGCTGGGCAAAAGCGCACGGAATGACACTTATGGTTCAAGATTTAACTAATCCTATGATAGCCCAAATTCCTCATTGCCTACTTGCTGCTTATTCGGGCACGATAATGGGAGTAGAAACAGATTCTATGCAGTTTTATCCAGAAGCTTCAAAACCAGAAGCAGTTTATCATCCGGCGCTTTATGAACGACGTAAAGGGGTAATAAAACTTGGCACAATACAAGGAAGCGGCTTTGGCTACGGCATAGAGTATATTCACAGAACTCTGCCTCCAGCCGATAGCTCCTATGGCTTATAGTAAATATGCATATTGCAATTGATGCAAGAGAATTCACTCCTAAAGGTAAAACAGGCATCAGCCGATATCTTGAAAATTTAATTAAGCCTCTGCTTGCTTACTCGGGACTAAAATTTACACTCTTCCTTGAGCCGGATGGAGTGGTGCCAAAAGTTCTGGAACAATCTCCAATTAATTTTATCAGACTGCCAAATATTCCTACACAACTCAATGATCAGTTTGCAATTCCTTATCTTGTGAAGAAACATAACGCAGATATTTTCTTCAGTCCATATTACAAAACCTGCTTTTACGGGAATTTTAAACGTATCATCACAGTGCATGATGTTATGTTTCTTTATAACCAAGCCATACCTCCACTTAAAATGTGGTTTATAAAAAAACAATTGTCTCTTGCTGCTAGAAAAGCTGATGTAATTCTTGTTGATTCTAACTATACTGCAGAAGACCTTAAAAAATTTGTTTCTGGTATATCAGATAAAATTATTTGCTTATATCCTGATTTAGGTGAAGAGTGGTTTAACCAACTTCCTGAACATAAGTTGGAAACTGTTCTTAAAAAACATAGTCTAAAGAGACCTTTTTTCCTTTATACTGGTAACTTTAGACCGCACAAAAAAGTAGATGAGCTTATTGCAGGTTTTGCTCTGGCAATTAAGGAGCAATACACTACAAATTATCATCTTGTACTTGCCGGTGGAGATGACTTAAACGAACCAAGAATACAAGAAAAAATCTATAATTTGCAACTTACAGAAAGAGTGCATATCCTGCGTAAAATAAATGATGAAGAACTACGTGCCATTTATCAGGCGGCAAGCTGGTGCATAACGGCATCCAGCTATGAGGGCTTTGGTTATATTGTGCCTGAAGCCTTTGCTTCTGGCACACCGGTAATTTGCAGGGACACGACCTCCCTTGGTGAAATAGCTGGTGGCTGTATGATACCGTTGAGCGACAGCACACCTTCTGCCATCAAAAATGCCATACTTACAGGAATGACTGCCTCTGAATCACTTCGAGCAGAGCTAATATTAAACGGCAAAAAGAGAGCAGAACTTTTTGCTCCGGGCAGAGCTGCCACGCTCTTTATGGATGTAATAAGCAAATTAAAGTAGAAACTAACACTGCTTAATTCTTCCTCCGGTGGGATATAGTAGCGGAATTAGAGCTTTAAAGATCTCGCAAGCATAACTGAAAGTTTTTTAGGGCTTGCTTACAGTGCTTTTTATCACACACCCATAACCATTTTACGAATGATGTTTTTGAATGGTGCTATGAGTTTTAGGATGAATTCACCAAACGGCGAGTAATATACTTTATAAAACATAGCCTTGAGTGGCGCATTTTGTTTATAAACATCATAGGCAAAATTACGAAAATATTTTAAAATCAGTTTTCTGGGGAATTGTGGCATATTTAAGCAGGTATCCATCCTGCTCATATACCACTCTTCTGGCTTATCCTTTGGAATGTAGCCTTCCTGAATGCATAGCTCGCCGAGTTTGGTTCCGGGATATGGCTCAAAAACACTCAAAATTACGCTATCAGGCTGAATGCGAGCATTGAGTTTTATGGTCTCTTCAAAAATCTCGGGGGTTTCTTTTGGAAAGCCTATAATATTGAAAGATTTTGTTTTGATGCCAGCTCGTTTGCAGCACTCAAAGGCTTTAATGATTGCCTCGTTGGACTGTAGTCTACCAAGAACTTCTCTTCTAAATTTTTCATCGCCATTTTCTATGCCGATACTGATTCTTCGGCAGCCAGCTTCTTTCAACATCCGGCAAACATCATTATTGATAGTTTCTGGTCTGGCATTGATATCAAATGGATATTTGAAGTGCTTTGGATATCTTTTGCAAAAATCTTCAACAAAATCTCTTTTTGCGGTGAAACAATCATCGTTGAAATATAGAACCTTCATTTTATATTTTGACACAACATCTTCTATTTCCGCCAAACAGCTATCTACGCTGCGGAAACGCACGTAGCGCCCTTCCTGCTTATTGCGCAAAGCATGATTGGCGCAAAAAGTGCAATCATAAGGGCAACCTCGTGAAAACATAAAGAGAGCCGTGCTGAAATCGGAATCTATGATTTTTTGATAATCAAAAATTGTTCGGTCAGTAAAGGGCAGCTTATCCAGCGCTTCTATGAAAGGTCTTGTAGGATTCTTTATAATTTCGCCATTTTTTGTTTTGAACCATAAATTTTTTATTTGATGAATATCTTCATTTTTCTCCATCTTATCTGCGAGTTCAACGAGCGCTTCTTCGCCTTCGCCTATGCAAATTGAATTAAGAGCAGGATTTTCCTTTAAAGATTCTTCTGGAGCAAGAGTGGCATGGTGTCCACCAAGCACGGTAAAGCTATCATGGAAATTTGTTTTTTGAAGTAGTTCTTTAACGTATCTATATTGCGGGGAAACGGCTGAAAAAGCCACTATATCAGGTTTATATTCCTCTATGGTGCCTTGTAAGAGTTGTGGATTATTATCACCAAAAAGGTACAAGGCATGTGTTTGATGCCCCGCTTTTTTAAGGCAGGCACTGATTATCCCGATGCCAAACGGATAGCTCATTGCACCGCCACGCACACCAATATCTGGATAGACGAATAGTATTTTCATCTTTTACTATAAAGTCTTTCGTAGTATTTCAAGTATTCACCACTTTTCACTCTGTGCCACCAGTCTTTATTATTGATGTACCAATGGACGGTTTCTTCTAATGCCGTTTCAAAAGAATGAGCTGGCTGCCAACCAAGTTCTTTGAGTGCCTTGGTACTGTCTATGGCATAGCGTCTGTCGTGCCCGGGTCTATCGGCAACATATGTGATAAGAGTTTCTGGCTTATTAAGTAATTTAAGGATGCGCCGAACCACCTCTATGTTTGGAATATCCTTTGTTCCACCAAAGTTATAAATTTCACCTGATCTGCCTTTACGCATTGCAAAATCTATTCCTTTGCAGTGGTCAAGGACGTAGATCCAGTCCCTAACTTGCATGCCATCGCCATATACAGGAAGAGGCTTATCTTCTATTGCATTAGTTATCATAAGTGGAATGAGTTTTTCAGGAAATTGATAAGGGCCGAAATTATTTGAGCAACGTGTTATAACAGCGTTTAGTTTATATGAATTAACGGCGGCTCGGACAAGCATATCGCTTGCTGCCTTTGTGGCAGAATATGGATTATTTGGTTGCAATGGTGTCTGCTCCGTAAAATAACCACCAGTTTCAATGCTACCATAAACCTCATCGGTAGAGATATGGATAAATTTTTCAACTTGATATTTACGTGCACAATCGATCAGAATTTGTGTGCCAAGCACATTGGTTCTTATAAAAGCTTCGGCGCCAAAATGGATGCTCCTATCAACATGGCTTTCGGCAGCAAAGTTAATTATAACATCTATTTTTCTACTATTAAACGCGCTTTCTACTTCTTCTCTCTTGCTTATATCGCCCTTTATAAATAGATAGCGCTTATCCTGTTCTATATCGGCAAGATTTTCAAGATTGCCAGCATAAGTTAAAAGATCGTAATTAATGATACTTATATCGCTATATGTTTTCAGCATATAACGTATGAAATTGCTGCCTATAAAGCCGGCACCACCAGTAACAAAAAGCTGCATAAAACTTTTTCCTTTCTGATTGCCTTAAATTCAGCCAATGTTATAATACTGCTCATAAAAGTCTATTTTATTTTTTTAGTATCTTTTTATGACTTACTTAAGCCAGAAGAAAGTATTGTGGTTTTTCTCTGTAGTTTTTGCAGTGAGCTTATGTCTTTTTGCTGCTGTAGGTAGCGTTCAAGATTTTAGTTATTATCAGCCGATTATTGACAGAAAGCCGTTTGGTGAAGTTATTCCACCTGATCCAAAAGCCCTGGCTGGAAAACAATCACCTGAAGAATCTTTTGTAAAAGATTTTGAACTAAAGTCTATTGTTGAGGATTCAGATTCTAGTTTGCAGGTTGGCATTCTTGATAAGCGTAATAACAAGACTTTCTATTTAAAGGCAGGTGAAAGGTACCACGATATTTCGCTTGTCTCTGTGGATTATGATGCCGAAGAAATTGTTATCAAAAAGGAAAATGAGACAGCAACTATTAAAATGCGCCCATTAAAAAGTGTGGATAAAGACAAAAGACCATTGGGAGCGCCACAGCCTGTGTTGCCCGCTGGTGAACCGATAAAGGCAACTGCAGCAAGTGCGCCATCGCACAGGAAGCCGTTCTTTCAGGGCTTTCAACCTGTTACAAATGCCGCACAAGCTAAACCTTTTGAATCCTTTTTTAAACCTGTAACAAATGCCAATCCCAATCCATTTGTTGGTGGTTCTTCTCCATTTAAGCCAGTTCAAACTGATGGTAAGCCTGTGTCAAATCCATTTGAGGAGTTGATTCGGCGTCAACGCGAAGCTAGAGCCAGGCAACAACAGCAGCAGGGTGGGCAAGCCAGCAATCAGCCGCCGACTGTTTTTATGGCGCCAGGTTCTCTTCCTAATCAAACAGAAGTTGCGCCATCTCCATTTTTTCAGCCTCAGCAAGAGCAGCCCGCTGTTGGAAGCACCGAAGGTCAAGGTTTTTTTCAACCAGTACAACCGCAAGATTACGAAGGTGAATAATAGATTATGTGTGCATATAATTCATCTTCGGGAAAGAATGAGATAAACGGAAAAAAACAATTTAATGGCATAAGTATAGTTATCCCCTGCCTTAACGAGGAATCATCAATTGCGCAGGTTATTGAGAAAGCAAGAGTTGGCGCAAATAAAATTGGTATCCCATTTGAAATTATCGTGGTTGATAATGGCTCTACGGATAGGTCTGCTGAAATAGCAAAAAGTTGTGGGGCTAGAGTGCTCTTTGAGCCGCATAAAGGATATGGCGCAGCTTTAAGAAAAGGCTTTGACAATGCTCTCTACGATGTTTTAGCGATGGGCGATGCCGATTTGACGTATGATTTTACAAAGTTGGATGAGCTTGCAGAGCCTGTGCTTAAAGGCAGAGCAGATTTTGTTATCGGCAACCGTATGCGTAGCATACAGCCTGGTGCCATGCCAGTGCTTCATCGTTATCTTGGCAATCCAATGCTATCCTTGTTATTAAGGATTATGTTCCACTCTAACGCTGTGCACGATGCTCATTGCGGAATGCGGGTTCTAACCAAAAAAGCTTATAAAGAAATGAAGCTTGTTACTACTGGAATGGAATTTGCCAGCGAAATGGTTGTGCGTGCTATACGCTGTGGACTAAAAATTCAGGAGCGAGATATAGAATATTATCCACGTGTGGGCTATTCAAAATTGCGTAGCTTTAGAGATGGCTGGCGGCATTTACGGTTTATGCTACTGCATAGTCCAACAACATTGCTTCTTGTGCCGGGGATTATAGGATGGTTTGTGGGGCTCATTATTTCACTTCCATTGGCGTTTGGTCCTATAATGATTGGAGGACGTGCCATAGATATTCACTGTATGTTGATTGGCGGCTTGCTGAACATTATAAGCATGCAAATAATTTCAATTGGGCTTCTTGCTAAAGCCTATGGACATCTTTCAGGACTTTATGAGGATGTTATTATAGCATGGTTATACAGAAGGTTTACTTTTGAGAGGGCATGCCTGATTTCAGGATTAGTTCTGTTTTTTGGAATTATTTTAACTGGTTTTGTAATATGGCGCTGGGTGCAAGCTGGTTTTGGAAATTTAAATGAATATAGATTGCTCTTTTTGGCATTACTTTGTTTGGTAAATGGCGTTCAAGTTGGAGCAGCATCTTATTTGTTCAGCATTATGGCGTTGCCACGTCATATAGAAATCTTGCCATCTCAAGCTCAGGAAACAGGGATCAAAGATGCGCCTTGATGAGAAGATAACCTTTATGGTGCCGTGAAAGGGTAAGGGCCATATCTCTGATAGTTGGCAGAAGAAAGCCAACCATACCAACCTGCATTATATCCTGCCCAGATTGGCACATACATTGCAGGATCAGCTTTAGAATCTCCATCAAAATCTGCAGCAACAGGGAATCCCGCATAGGAGCTTAGATAAACTGGTGTGTATGGCTGGTAGCCAGAAACAGATAGCCACAATTGCCATACACTTTGCGTTTCGCCAACGTTCACTATGGCAAGATCGGCTTTAGAATCTCCATCAAAATCTGCAGCAAGTGTGTAGCCTTCTTGATTAGTTCCTATCGGAATATATCCTGACGGAGTATATCCATTTCCAGAAAGCCATGTTTGCCATTCATTATGGGCACTAATTCTCAAGCACACTATTGGATCTGCTTTTGAATCACCATCAATATCACCAATCGCGGGATCCGACAGGGAAGAGCCTAAATGATATGGCCCCATGTATGCATAGCCATTTCCGGAAAGCCAGCCATGCCAATCTAGAGAAGAATCAAAGGAAGAAACAAGCACAGGGTCCGCTTTTAAGTCGCCATCTATATCGCCTGCTAATGGATATCCTTCTATGGTTGAAGGTAAGACAGGACCTGCTTTACTATAAGAATTTCCTGAAAGCCATGCATACCAAACATTTTTGCCAGTCGCAGGGTCACGGAGATTTAGTGCAGGATCCGCTTTAAGGTCACCATCAAAATCGCCTGCTGCTGCAAAAGGCATAACAAAGATGCGTATTTGTTCTGATCTACCTCGGAGCCCCTGTTCATCATAGGCAACCGCATAAAGAGCATACGTTCCTTCCGTTACGGATGTCCAGTTCACGGTATAAGGGGAAGTAACAGCTTTTCCTACAAGGGAACCATTTGCATAGTATTGCACCTGCGTGATAGCATAGCCCACAGGTGAAGTAACGGAACTTTTAAGCGTGATATCTGCGATACTCTTATAGCAGTCATCATCTGACACTGTCGTAATCTCAACCTGCGGTGGCTGATGAGTTAATACGGCAAAAGCTTGTTGACGTTCACCGCATATTTCTGAAAAAATACCTGCAACATAAATATATGGTGAATCAAATAAAAAGTCATATATTGTTCCATCTGGTGAAGGCAGCCAATTTGTATCCACTACTCCTGTCAATGCATCTATACGGCAAAAACTATCAATATATATTCCACCTGCATAAGAAATGGAACCGCCCACATAAATGTGCCCATTATATGATTGTACCTGATAAACATAACCGGAAACAACAGGATGCCACTCTGCATCAGGAATACCCGTATCTTTATTAAACTTTGCAAGAGAATAGTCACCGCCTATATAGACATTAGAAGTTGTCACACAGATGGAAGAAATACGATTATTTGCGCAATTTGTCCAGAGAGGGTCTGATATGCCAGTAGTTCCGTTCAGTTTTGCAACATATTTTGAAGTGTTTCCATTAATTTTAATAAAATTACCACAAATATATAAATTTTCTCCATCGATTGCCATATCTGTTATGTAGCCAGATGATTCTGTATCAGCTATAAAGGAAGCTTCAACCAGACCATTAGTAATATTGAGTTTTGCTATGTTGGTTCGTGAATTGCCTCCTATTGCATTAAAGCTACCGCCCACATACAAGGCACCCGATGTGATTGCCATTGCATATACTTCCCCTACGGGATTTGGCTTAAAAGAAGTATCCAATGTCCAATCAGAAATTCTGACTTTTGCCATATTAGTTATGCTATTGCCCAGCATGCTAATAAATGAGCCAGCTATATAAAGATATGTGTTGTCAGTTGCAAGGGATGATACATACGGGGTTATCGGTGGAATAGCAAGACATTGAAGATTAAAATTGGTATCAATGGAGCCATCTGGCATAATTCTGGCAATTGCACACACAGGAAAACCTCTTATACTGGAAAAATCCCCGCCAATTATTATAGAGTCATCGGCCAGTTTTATGACGGCATTTACTTTTCCATATTGCCCAATTGTGGCATTAAAATTAGAAACTTGTTCGCCTGTTTCAGGATTCAATGCTGCGATGCTTAAAGCTGGAGCACTGTTGAATTGTTGAAAATGGCCACCAACAAAAAGCTTATCATCACTATAAAATAATGCATCTATATAGCCATTGGCCGAGGCATTAAATGATGTTATGACTGCAGCATTATCAACACGAAGTTTTGCTATGTTGGTTCTGGCAACTAAACCGATGTTAGTAAAGAAGCCGCTTACATAGACCCCATTTGATACAGGACAAACTGCCATTACCTCAGCATCAACATCAAAATGAGTATTCCAACTATCCACTGTGCCGTTTGTTTTAATCATACGCGCGATATAATCTCTCGATTGAGTATCCATTGTGGTAAAATATCCAATTGAATACAGAAAATTACCGTCTATTACATTTTCCCTCACAAAACTGTCGGCGCCGTTCAGATAAGTATTAGAAAAAGGGTTTCCAGAAGATAAATCAAGCCTGGCTATAAAGAAACGATTTTCCCCACCGATATCTGAGAAAAAACCTCCAGGATATAATCCAGTGTTATCAGCGGCTATTGTGTTTATTATGCCGAATAGCGTAGGACCATTGGTAAAGCTGGTATCCTGTGCGCCACTACTGGCATCAAGTTTAGCAATATTTTGCGCGGCATTCCCGTTTAATGATGTGAAAGCTCCGCCTATATATAATGCGCTATTATAGAAAGCAATTGAATATATAACATTGTCAGGAATAGGTGGATTAAACTCTGCAACAACGTTTCCATTGCTGGAGTTTACTTTTGCAAGAAAAGTTCGCGATGCGCCACCAACATATTCAAACGGACCAGATAAATAGATTCCAGAAGCTGTGGGTACTATTCTTTCTACAGGATTATTCGCCTCTGCTATCCACGCAGAATCAAGCGTGCCATCTGCCTTCAACTTTGCAATGTTAGATCGCACCTCACCATTAATATAGCAGAAAGCTCCACCAATATATATATTGCCTTCATCATCTCCATTTATTACAAACACATTACCCGGTAGTTCTATGTCAAAATTGCTATTTGCCACGTATATTTGTGAAGAGAGTCCAATATGAACACTACTCATCATTGCCGCTACCATAGATAGAACAATATTTCTTGTTTTCATTTATTTTTCTCCTTTATCTCTTTTTAAATATGATGTTAGTTAAAATGCCTCTATTTAATCAACAAGCGACCCCACTAGTTATTGACAGACATGGTGGAAGGAACAATCTGTGCCCAGATATTTCGCTCTCTTGGCCCATCAAATTCGCAGAAATACACAGCCTGCCATACTCCCAGCTGAAGAGTTGCATCAGAAATTATAACTTGTAATGAACATCCGAAAATTGAAGATTTAACATGCGCTGCAGCATTGCCTTCCATATGTGCCCAGTCGTTGCGCCATGGCACCATTTTTTCGAATGCACGTTCCATATCGGCTATAACATCAGGATCAGCATTCTCATTGATTGTAATACCGGCTGTTGTGTGTGGAACAAATAAAATGATAAGCCCTTCCTCAATTTTAGATTCATTAACCAGTTGCTGAATTTTAGCAGTAATATTAATAAATTCAGTGCGCTTAGTGGAATGTACAATAAGAGTATACATTATTCCTTATAGTTTCCAGTAAAGAACGATACTTAAAAAGCAACCTAAAAACTTTTTATTTTTTAGAAGATTTCTTTTTTCCTGTATTCTTTTTAGTTTGCTTTTTAACAGGAGTGCAGCCACATGTTTTGCACATAGTCTTTATCCTTTCTTATTATCTTCTTTTTTAAGCAGTAAATCTATCTTCGCACTTAAGTTTCTGATCTGTATTTGCAAACCAAGCGTTATAATCAAAAGGCATGCCACTATCCCCATAATGATTTGATCACTGAATGCTTCCATATGAGCCTCTTTCTATATTGTTGAATGGGCAGAGCTTCTTCTTTCAAAAGCACACCCCACACTGCTTATAAGTTATAACTATAGACATTTATTAATAACTGTCAATTGTTTTTTTGAAAAATAGCAGGGTATAAGTTTTTATGTTAAGTGCGCTATAGATCTCCTATTGCTTTACATTACTATAGGTTGAATACAACACTTCATTGGTAGTGGCATTGACTATAGAGATATCCTCCATATGGACTGATGGGTCTGCTCTAAATGTAAGCTGTCCACGAAAGCGTTCTTGCAGACGCACCAGCAATTCTTCATCTTCTTCTTTCAATCTATTTAACACAGATGGATGTACTGTAATTCGCAATGGTGGTGGTGGAGTATTGCCTGATGCGGATAATTTTCTTAATATCACTTGAAGCTGACGTTGTATTTCTATACTCATTGTTAATGCAGATTTTACGCTACCTGTTCCATCGCAATAGGGACAATCGGTGTATAGAGAAGATTCAACACTTTCATCTGTGCGCTGGCGTGTCATCTCCATTAATCCCAGCTGTGAGATTGGCAAGATATTTGATTTTGCTTTATCGTTTCTTAAAGCATCTTTCATTGCCTGATATACCTGATTGCGATTTTTTCTCTGGCGCATATCAATAAAATCTACGACGATTAATCCACCAATGTTTCGTAATTTAAGGTGTCTGGCAATTTCTTCAACAGCCTCAAGATTAACCTGCAAAATCGTTTCTTCTTGATTGGCAGCACCTTTATGCTGACCGGTATTGACATCTATAGTGATCATTGCTTCTGTTTCATCAAAGACAAGATATCCGCCAGATTTGAGTGGAACTTTTCTTTTAAAGGCATTTTCTATTTGGCGTTCTATGTCATAATGTTCAAAAATAGGTTTTACGCCATCGTAGTGTTTGAGTCTTCCTTTGCATCGGCGTGATATCTTGCTTAAAATATCTTTTATTCGCTCGTATTCTTCTAAATTATCTACAACTATTCCATCTATATCTTCTGTCACAATATCGCGAATAGTGCGTTCTATGAGGTCTGGCTCTTTATACAGGCAGGCAGGTGGGCGTTTGTTTCTGATGCCATCCTGGATTGTTCGCCATATCTCTAGCAACGAACGCATATCCCTTACCAGTTGCGAGCCTTTAACATCGGCGCCAGCTGTGCGCAAAATCAACCCACAACCTTCTGGAACAGGCAATCGGCTCATCAATTTTTTTAATCTTTTTCTTTCTTTTTCATCTTCTATTTTGCGTGAAATGCCGCGCAATTTGCTGCCGGGCATCAAAACGAAGTATCTACTTGGAATGCTTATGCTGGCTGTCACTCTTGGACCTTTAGTGCCTATTCCGGCTTTTGAGACCTGAACAATAATTTCTGAATTTACTGGATAGAAACGAGAAATTTCTTCTTTAGTGTATTGATGTCGTTTGTTCATTGGTGGTGGTTTTGCGCTATTTGAGGAATGAGGAAACTCCAGGGCCTCCAGCCTTGTAACGTCTTCAGGGAACATATCCCAGTAGTGAATGAAAGCATTCTTTTTTAGCCCAATATCCACAAATGCCGCCTGCAGACCATCTTCAAGGTTCTGAACTATACCTTTATAGATGCTGCCTACTATCCTATCTTCGGTGCGATATTCTATCTTGAAATCCTCCAGTTTCCCGTTTCGCACCAGAGCAATTCGCGTCTCCAACATTTCTGCGTTGATGATTAGTTCCGTTTTGGAACCTGATTTTTTCCTTCTGAAAAAAGAGAATATCATTTTAACAGCTCCTTTCTTGTATAAAAAATTTCAGGGTTTCTCTTTTCCGACAAAAAATCCTTTCTTTTACTTTGTATATAGATATTTTGCACTATGCCCAGCGCAGCTGCCATGCCAAAAAGGAATGTGCCACCGTAGCTTATAAGTGGCAGTGGGATGCCTGTAATAGGCAAAACACCTATTGTCATCCCTATGTTGATGAAACTGTGTATAAATATCAGCGTGGCAACACCTGCAGCCAGCAGTGCTCCAGCCATATCCTGCGCTGCTATTGCCGTTTTAGTGCAGGAAAAGATGAGAGTGGAAAAGAGCAATATAATAACTGCAGCGCCAACGAAACCTTTTTCTTCTGCTATTACTGAAAAGATAAAATCGTTTGGCGCAACAGTTTTTGGAAGATAACCGAGCATATTTTGTGTCCCTTGTAGATAGCCTTTTCCCCACATCCTGCCTGATCCAACAGCAATCTGACTTTGTGCCTTATTCCAGCCAGCTCCTAGTGGGTCATGATAAGAAACAAAAAATACCATAATTCTTTTCTTTTGATATTCGCTTATTCCTATTTTTTTTAGGAAGGCATTATGCTGTTCTTCAGTTATTCCCATTTTGGGCGGCAAAAGGACTGCGCTTATAAAGAGCGCTGCTCCTATTAAGAATATCAAAATAATGCTTACAATAATTCTTACAGGCGCTCCAGCAACCCATATCATAACAAGGAAAAGTGGCATAAAAACGAGAGCCGAGCCGAGATCTGGCTGTTTAAGAATCATAATAAAAGGCAGGCATACAACAATGCCAACCAAAAGCAGTTTAAGAAATATGGTGCTCTCCATGTGGCAAAGATTCAACCGCTCCAATAAAAATGCAAGGAATAAAACAACTGCCACCTTCATAAATTCTGATGGCTGAATTTGAATGAAGCCAAGGTTAATCCATCTTTGCGCGCCATAGCGCTTTAGCCCTATTTCTGGCAGAAATACCAGAGCAAGCAATAATAGCCCTGTTAAATATACCAGCAATGAGTATCTAACCAAAAAATGATAATCCAGATTCATAAACACAAAATATATCAGCAAGCTTGCTAGAATAAAATAGACCTGTTTTTGCCATAAAGTTTCAGAAATAGATGAGGCGGCATTCACTCCAGCGCTATAAATGAAAGCCACACCTATCATCATAAGCGCAAGCATAACGATTGTTATCGTGCGATTCATAATTTTTAAGTTTTGTAATACAAAATTCATCAGCTCACTTCGTTAACCTTCTTCTTTATCATAGTGGCTTCCAAAAACATCTTGCATAATAAGTTTTAAACGTGGGGCCACAGTGCTCCCGCCAGAAACAGCTCTTTCCACAACCATTGCCACTGCATACTTGGGCTTATCGTAAGGAGCAAAAAGAATCATCCAGCCATATTTGAGGCCTGAACCTTTTTTGCCGTATTCAGCAGTGCCTGTCTTCCCTGCCATAAGAACATCAGGCATTTTTGCATATCTTCCTGTGCCATCAGCCTCCTCAACTACCATAAGCATTCCTTTTTTTATCTCATTTAATGTGCGGTCTTTGACAGGAATGTTTCTAACGAGAACAGGTGGAATAATTCTATAATCATCTTCATCTGATTTTTTCTTAGCCAGCACAAGGCGTGGCTTAAAGAGTTTTCCACCATTTGCAATAGCAGCAGCAACAAGAGCCATTTGCAATGGAGTTACCAAAAGATAGCCTTGTCCAACCGATAAATTACAGGTGTCTCCATCCCGCCAATCATCTTTAACCTTGCTACGTTTCCATTCACGACTTGGTAAAAAACCAGCCGTCTCAGCGGGTAGTTCTGTTCCTGTTGGTTTGCCAAGCCCGAATATGGCAGCCATATTCAGGATGGCTGGATAACCTGCAAGCAATCCAAGTTGATAAAAATATACGTTGCAGGAGTGTTTGATAGCTTCCAGCATATTTACTTTCCCGTGAGCTGTGTTCATATAGCAGGCAAATTTATGATTACCTAAAAAGAAATAACCCGGGCAATCAAAAATGGTTTGGATGCTAGCCTTGCCTTCTTCTATTGCAGCTAGAGCCACAAGTGGTTTAAAGGTGCTCCCCGGTGGATATGCTGCAGAGATTGCCCTGTTTATCAGAGGAGCATCTTCATTTTTTTCTATCTCCTGCCATATTTTTATAGGAATGGCAGGATAAAAATCGTTAGGATTAAACGCTGGCGAACTAGCCATAGCAAGGATATCGCCATTATTAACATCCACCACAACAGCAGCTCCAACCACATCCTGCAAAGCTTTTTCCACAGAAGCCTGTATTCTTGAATCTATGGCTAGTATTAGTTCCCCCCCATTTTCCCCTTTTTTAAAGCCAAGATCTTCGTGCTTAAATCCGGAAACGTTTACTCTCATCAATCTACCACCGGGTTTTCCTGCAAGCCATCCATCATATGATTTTTCTATTCCACTCATTCCAATCATATCAGGCAAATAATAATGATAAAGTTCTTCGGCTTCTTCCGGATTATCTCCATCAATTAGCAAGTCGCCTGAAAATTTATCTCCTTTTCTTTCATATACTCCTCCTTTTTTCACATATCCTAAAATGTGAGCTGCAAGTTTTTGCTTTGGATAAAATCGTTCAGGCTCATAAGTGAGTTCTGCAAAAGGGAACTCTTCCGATACTTCTGCAAATCTTCCCATTAATTCCATACTAACTCTTGAACAAACCGTGAAAGGCAATGGCTTTTTTGTGGCAATGTGATCAGCTATTTGGCGTTCAGAAACATTAATAGGAAAATTCAATCTTGCCGATAGATTAGAGATAGCATTCATAACCTCTTTAACGAAGAACTTTCTTTTTTTTGTTGATATGGCAATTTCTTCAAGATAAATGACAAGCGAATAAGAAGGAAGATTTTCGGCAAGATGTATGCCGTTTCTATCTGATATTATGCCACGAAGCGCCGGGATGCACACTCTACGCAGAGACTGTTGTTCGCCTGCAAGCTCAAACTTTTCGCCCTGCCGCAGTTGTATTGACCAGAGTGCCACTAGTAGTCCGGCAAAAGCAATCCATACCGCGAGCTGGAACAGCCATAATCTTAAAGGTAGATTATCAAAAATTTTATTTTCTAACGTTCTCTGCATTTAATTCTTCCTTAATGGATATGTTGCCCAGTAGATGTTCAACTAGCTTCATTACGCTACACACTAAAGGCGCAGCTATGCCACAGCAAAGGCTAGAAAAAAACATTTTCATTATCAGAGCACTTAAACTGATTTGTAGTGGCAATTCACTGTTATGCCGAATAAGAAGAAATTGAAAGAGAATGAAGCAAGCACCAGAAAGTGCGCCAAGCATAGATTGTTCAAGCCATAGCCTTTCAAAAGCAATGTCTCTATAAATTCTAACTATAATAACTACCAGCATAAGACTTATTGATGAAGCGCCCCAGGGCAAGCCACTTATGCTATCAACGAACCATCCAGCCATAATTGCAGAAAATAACGCCAATGTAAGGTTGCGGTTGATTGCATAATAAAGAACCAAAGCTGGCACAATGGTTGGCAGGCTATTCTGAAAACTCAGAAAAGAGCCGAGCAATCTTTCAAAAAACACGATCAAAATAACTGTCAGTATTAGCGTTAGTATAGTCATTTAAGCACCACAAAAACTCTTCTTATATTTTTAAAATCAACAGCAGGAACTATCTTTGCCGATTTAAATAGTCCGGATTCATCCATAATGGCATCTTCAACATAACCTATAACAAAACCTTCAGGGAATATTGCGCCAAATCCTGAAGAGATCACTTCATCCCCTGTCTTAATTGTTGCTTCTCTGGAAATAAAATCCATTATGCATTGGGGATCTCCGCGTAAGGTAGTTGAGTTGCCTCTTGCTATACCATAAATATCGCTATGAGAGATTCTTGCAGAAATTTTTAATTGAGGGTCAATGATGAGCAGCACATCTGCAGTTTGGATGGAAACCGAATGAATACGGCCAACCAGTCCATCGGTTGTAATAACAGGCATATCTTTTCTGATGCCGCTACGTGTGCCCTTATCAATTCTTATCATCTGCCACCAATTATTAACATTTCTTTCCACAACTTGAGCTGCAAGCAATTTATAATTACATCGCTTCTTGTAATCTAACATCCCTCTTAATTCTTCGTTCTCTTCAGCAAGAGCTTGTAATTGTCTATTTTCAAGTTTCAGTTGTTCCAGTTCAACGGTAAGCCTTGCCAGATCGTCAGGTTTAATCAGTGCCCGATCGCCTAGCATGGCGTCTGTTTTGCGTTTAATTTGTGCTAGTGGCGAAATGAGAGCATCCCTGATAGTGGAATTAAAGCTACTAGAGATATAGTCAGGTGTAATAAGAATTATCACAAGCACTGCCACTATTAGCATTATAATGGCAAAGAAGTTTCTCATATCAACATAAAATCCTTTTACTACTGCAATTAATGAGATGGCTTAACTTTTAATTGAGGCTATGAGGCGAGATATTAAATGGAGGAACTTGCAACCTTACGTAAAAATGTAAGCTCATGCAAAACCATCCCCGTACCTTCTGCAACTGCGCTAAGTGGGTCATCAGCAATGTGCACTGGCAAGCTTGTTTGCTCGGCTATTAACTTATCGATGCCTCTTAAAAGTGAACCACCGCCAGCCAGCACAATGCCTCTATCAACAAGATCTGCGGCGAGCTCTGGCGGACATCTTTCCAGAGTAAACCTTATAGCTTCAACAATTGCCGAAACAGGCTCGTGGAGGGCTTCTCTAACTTCCTCACTCGTTAGAGTAAGGGTCTTAGGCAGACCTGCAACGAGGTCGCGTCCCTTCACCTCCATGCTTGTCTCTTCAGGTAAGGGATAAGCTGAGCCGATACTTATTTTTATTTGCTCGGCTGTTCGTTCCCCTATCATCAAATTATACACTCGCTTCATATATTGAATGATTGCCTCATCCATCTCATCGCCACCAACGCGGACACTGCGGCTGAATACAATGCCGGCAAGCGATATAAGTGCAACTTCTGTTGTGCCGCCACCTATATCAACGATCATATTGCCCGCAGGCTCCTGCACAGGAAGCCCAACACCGATTGCAGCCGCCATAGGTTCTTCTATTAAATAAACCTCGCGTGCTCCAGCGTGCATGGCTGAATCTTTTACTGCACGTTTTTCCACCTCCGTTATACCGCTGGGGACCGAAATGATAATACGAGGCTTAACTCTCATTCGGCCGCCCTGCACTTTTCTGATAAAATATCTCAACATTGCCTCTGTAATTTCAAAATCCGCTATAACACCATCTTTCATAGGACGTATTGCAGTGATGTTTCCGGGTGTTCTACCAAGCATTCTTTTGGCTTCCTCTCCCACTGCCAGAACACGGTTTGTGCCAGTCTGAATAGCCACAACTGAAGGCTCCCTTAAAACTATCCCTCTATCTTTAACATAAACCAAACTATTGGCTGTGCCCAGATCAATCCCAATATCATTTGAAAAAAGGTCTAATAATCTACTAAACATAAAATCTCCAACTAGAGGTAGAACAATAGATGATATGTTTTATGTTGTCAACCTCTTTGTTTTCTACAATACCCCCGGCAGGTCTCGAACCTGCAACCTGCGGATTAGAAATCCGCTGCTCTGTCCTGTTGAGCTACAGGGGCAACTCAATTGCCGTAGAGATATACGAAATTTCTTTTTAAACAGCAACATTTTTTTTTAGGCTTTTTAAAATTGACTTTTGAATCATTATTAGCTAGAAGCTTTGGCTCTTTTTAACGCAATAGCTATGAAAAGGATTTTTAAAGCATACGCCAAGATAAATCTTTTCCTTGATATTTTTGGGAAAAGGCAGGATGGCTATCACAATATAAAAAGCATTACTATGCCATTAACTTTGGCTGATGAAATAGAAGTTCAGGAAAAGGAATCTGGCACGGAATTGCTGTCTGATGAGGCAGTAGTGTTTGATGGGCTAAGTTGGCCTATTCCTCTATGCAGCAATGGAGATAATTTGATAATGAAGGCAATAGAACTTTTTAGAAAGAAGACAGGGATAAAAAGCGGATTGAAGGTCAAACTTAAAAAAAATATACCGATAGGTGGTGGACTTGGTGGTGGAAGTGCCGATGCGGCAACTATGCTAAATGCTCTTAATAGCATGTGGAACACCAATCTTTCAAAAGATGCGCTATCAAAGATTGGCCTTGAAATAGGCTGTGATGTGCCAGCTATGCTTTATAACTCTCCAATGATAATGGAAGGTAAGGGAGAAAAAGTTTCTATGCTTTCGTGTAAAGAAAATTTTTCATTCTGGATTGTGCTGGTCTATCCCGGATTCTCTATCAGCACAGCTGATATGTATGCAAGGTGGGATAAATATGGTTCAAAAGATAGTCAGAGCAAAAAAAAATATAAAATGCAGATAGAAGGGCTGGAAGCGGGAAATTTTGATTTAATTGGTCAGGGACTTTACAACGCATTTGAGTGTGTGGCTTTTAAGAAATATCCCGTTTTAGAAATTTTAAAAAAAGAGCTTGAATTGGCAGGGGCTAATTATGTACTTTTAACGGGTTCAGGTTCGGTACTCTTTGCGCTTGCTCAAACTAAAGCAGAAGCAAAGCGTATCGGCACTGCCTTAAAAAAGAAGATAAATGCTCCACTTTATGTTGCAGTGGAACAGGTTTTGTCTTCTTTTTGAAAGTTGACCAGGCAGGATTTGAACTGCCCGATGGTGTAATGGCAGCACACAGCCCTTTGGAGGCTAGAGTCTAGGTTCAAATCCTAGTCGGGCAGCCAATAGAAAGCATATAGAAAAGGAGTTATAAAACTTGAAAGTTTTTAGTGGCACAGCTAATCGCAAGCTGGCTGAAGGAATAGCAGCCTGTTTAGGGTTACAGCTTGGTAATGTGTTTATTGAGAGATTTCCTGATGGCGAGCTGGCAATCAAAGTCTCGGAAAACATACGTGGCCATGATGTTTTTATAATTCAGCCAACTTGTTATCCACCAAACGAGACGTTGATGGAGCTTTTGCTTATTATTGATGCCATGCGGCGCGCATCAGCAGCAAGAATAACTGCTGTAATACCTTATTATGGTTATGCCAGGCAGGATCGGAAAGATCAGCCGCGCGTTCCAATTTCAGCAAAACTTGTTGCCAATCTCCTTGTAGCAGCTGGAACATCAAGAGTTTTAACTATGGATTTGCATGCGCAGCAAATACAAGGCTTCTTTGATATCCCTGTTGATCACCTCTATTCAGCGCCTGTTTTGGTAAAATACTTAAGAGAAAAGAACTTTAAGGATCTGGTCGTGGTCTCTCCTGATCCAGGTGGAATGAAAATGGCGTATGCCTATTCACGAATGCTCAATGCTGGACTTGCAATCGTTGCAAAACAAAGAAAGAGCGCAATAGAAGTGGATTCTTATAATCTGGTGGGAGATGTATCAGATAAAACAGCAGTGATGGTTGATGATCTTATATCAACAGGAGGAACCGTTTGTGCGGCCGCAAGATTGCTTAAAAAGCATGGGGCAAAGTCCATTTATGTTGCAGCAACTCATGCTGTGCTCGTTCCAGAAGCGGCAGGTAGATTGCAGGAGGCTCCAATAGATGAGTTCATTCTCACTGATAGTGTTCCCTTGCGTGTGCCTCAAGACAAATTGCCAATAAAAATTCTCTCTGTAGCTGAATTGCTGGCAGAAGCCATCAAAAGAATTCATAATAATCAATCAGTTTCTTCATTGTTTCAAACTTGAAAATAAGGAGATATAGCTATGGCAAAAAAAATAGAAGCAATCACAATAGAAGCACAAGATCGTAAAGAGCTTGGTACAAGAGAAGTGAAACGACTGCGTAGAGAACAATGGCTTCCAGCCATTGTTTATGATTCAGAAGGACACTCACGTCCAATAAAATTAAAAAGACATAACTTTGAAATGCTTATGAGACATCGTGGTGGACAGAATGTTTTGATTGATCTGGTTGTTGAAGGTGAGTCGCCACGTAAGGTTTTGCTTAAGGATTTGCAAAGGGATAGAATACGTGATATGGCTTTACACGTTGATTTTCTGGAAATATCTATGACTAAGAAGCTGCGCGTACAGGTTGCTATTACTTTGAAAGGAGATCCTGTAGGCGTTACGCAGCAGGGTGGCATTCTTGAGCAGATGTTGCGAAGTGTTGAAGTGGAATGCTTGCCGGTGGATATTGTGGATGAAATTGTTATGGATGTTTCAGGATTGGAACTCGGCAAAACACTGTTTGTTCGCGATATTCCTGTTGATCCAAAACTAACTATTTTGACATCCCCCGATATCGCTATTGCCACGGTACAGTTGCCTAAAGAAGAGGAAGAAGTCAAACCTGCAGCTGAAGAAGGCGCTCCGACTGAGCCTGCACTGGTTGGTGAAGAAGAGAAGAAAGAAGGGGAACCAGCTGAAGAAAAGAAAGAAGGCAAAGAAGCGCCTCAAGCTAAAGAAGAAACAAAAGAAAAAGGAGAAAAAGGCAAAGGCAAGGAGCAAAAATAGAATTTTGTTTTTAATGCATTGTTTTTGCGGAGGTCTGAGTGAAAATTATAGCTGGGCTGGGCAATCCCGGCAGAGAATATCAGAATACACCGCATAATGCAGGATTTATGGTTGTGGAAGAACTGGCTTCAAAATTTAACTCAAAGTTTCGCCGTTCTTTGCGTTTTTCTGCAACAACTTGTAAATGCGTTATTGAAGGAGAAACCGTTTTGTTGGTGAAACCGGCAACTTTTATGAATAACAGCGATAGGGCCGTTGTGCCTATAATGCGTAAACACGGATTGACACATAATGACTTAATAGTGGCAATGGATGATGCCGATCTTGAGCCGGGCAGGCTCCGTATAAGGAAAAGCGGCAGCTCGGGTGGACATAAGGGACTCTCTTCCATACTTACGGCTTTAGGCACAGAAGATGTCATAAGAGTTAGAATTGGTATAGGACGAGCAGACTCTCCCTTAAAAGACTACGTGCTTTCTCCTATACAAGATGAGTTGTTGACTAAAATGCAACAATCAATTAAATTAGCTGCCGATGCGATTTGTTGTATTATTAGTTTTGGTGTGGAATTTGCAATGAACAAATATAACAGTATATCGATATAAGAAGAAACAGGAGGTTAAATTGAAAGCATACGAAGTATTATTGATATTTGATCAACAAATGGAAGATGCAGCACTTGAAGAAAAAATAGAAAAAGTCAAAAACGAAATTGCTCGTGTTGGTGGCAAAGTGGAAAGCGTCACAAGACTTGGCAGGCTTGCCTTCGCAAGGCGCTTAAAGAAGAAGGATGCCGGCACCTATGTGGTTATAAACTTTAACCTTGAGCCAGTTAAAGTTGCATCACTTACTGAAAGATTGCATTTGAATGAAGATGTGTTTCGCTTCCAGATAACGGTTGCTAACAGGAAGCAGAAGGATACTCTGAATGTTGCAAGTTAAACCACAAAAATTAAACCATAACAAAGTAAAAAGGGGGTTAACATGGCTTCGTTAAACAAAGTGTTTCTTGCCGGGCACCTTACGCGAGATCCTGAAGTTAGATACATATCTTCAGGACGGGCTGTTGCTGATTTAGGGCTTGCAGTCAATAGGAGATATAAAACGGCATCTGGCGAAGAAAAAGAAGAAACTTGTTTCGTGAACGTAACGGTCTGGGGCAAACAGGCTGAGATGGCAGGTGAATACTTAAGAAAAGGTTCTGGCATCCTCGTGGAAGGTTCGTTAAAGATGGATCAGTGGGAAAGCAATGGTGAAAAGCGTAGCAAATTAAGCGTTACAGCCGATAGAATTCAATTTCTTGATAAACCATCATC
The DNA here is from genome assembly GCA_964491945.1 of uncultured Verrucomicrobiota bacterium. Classification (GTDB taxonomy): domain Bacteria; phylum Verrucomicrobiota; class Kiritimatiellia; order JAAZAB01; family JAAZAB01; genus CAZBHO01. Next base: position 42,507 of record CAZBHO010000009.1, read on the forward strand.
TGGTGCCACTTCATCGAAAAAGAAAACCCAAACCGATGATGCAAAAGGAGAAAAACCTGACGAAGCTATTTCTGATGATAATGCGGATCCTTCAGAACAAACTGAGGATGATCCCGATAATTTACCTTTCTAACTTTACTATAAAAATGTAGGAGATAACAATATGGCAGGTAAGAAAACAAAAAACGTTAAAAGAGCAGGACGTGAAACGCTTGGTTTCTTTGTTGATGACAGGCGCTCACGATACCTTACGGGCATAGAAAAAATTGACTATAAGGATGCAGAATTGCTGAAAAAATTTATGACTGAACGTGGCAGAATTATGCCAGCAAGAGTAGTTGGCACAACGAGCAAACAGCAAAGACAACTTAAAAAAGCCATAAAAAGAGCAAGAATTATGGGACTGGTGCGTTGATTTTTTTAGCATAAGGAGGAATTATGGTAAGAGAACTAATTTTAATGAAGGATGTCGATGGCCTTGGCGTTGAAGGCAAAATCGTTAAAGTTTCTGATGGTTATGCAAGGAATTATCTTTTGCCTAAAAAACTTGCAGTGCCTGTAACACAGGCTGCGTTAAAGCAGATGGAGAAAAACCGTATAGAACGAGAAGAAAGACAACGTAAAGAACTTGAAGCAGCCAAACAACTGGCTGAGAAAATAGAAAAGCTTTCCTGTACCATTACTGTTAAGGTGGGAGAAGGTGAAAAGATATTTGGTTCTGTAAGCACTATTGATATTCAAAAGAACCTTAAAGAGCAGGGAATAGATATAGATAAGAAGAAGATTCTGTTATCCTCTCCAATTAAGGAATTAGGTATTTATCCTGTAAAAATCCGCCTGCATCCTGAAATTGAAGCAGTGTTAAAAGTATGGGTAGTGGGAGAATAAAATATGGCAGCAACACGTTCAGTTGCTTCTCTTGCTACAGCTGGTACAGCTGGCACTAACAACAAAGAACGCCAGCCATTGTATAGCGAAGAAGCCGAACGTGGAGTGCTCGGTGCAATTTTGTTGGATAGCGCCAAAACGCTTGATTTTTGCCTTGAAAAACAAATTGAGATAGAAAGCTTTTACTTCCAACATCACCAGAATATCTATCAGGCAATGCTCGAGTTGCATCAAGCAAACAAGCCTGTTGATATTCTAACGGTGGCAGAAAAGTTGCGAACAAAGGCTCAGCTTGAGCAGATAGGAGATATCACATATCTTCAAAAACTTATAGATGAGACACCTACCCTGGCTTATGCGGAATACTATATAGAAATTTTGCGCCAATATCATCTGAAACGTAGAATAGTTGAATGCGCCCGCATAGCAGAAAATAATTGTTATAACCCAGATTATGAAGCAGAAGAAGTCCTTGCAAAAACCGAACAGGCATTTTTCGAAATATCCGAATCAAAACACGATGGCATGCCGCAATGGTCTGAATCTATAAAAGAAACCATAAAGATACTTGAAAGAATCCATACCACAGGCAAAGGCATAAGCGGCATCCCAACAGGATATCCGGACCTTGATGAGAAGCTTTTAGGATTGCATCCACAAGAAATGATCGTTCTTGCGGCACGCCCTTCTATGGGAAAGACATCACTGGCTCTAAATATAGTTGAACGCATTGCGCTTGGTGAAGTGGAAGATCACACGCCAAGACCAATAGGCATCTTTAGTCTTGAAATGTCAAGGGAAGATATAATTTTACGATTGCTTTCTAGTCATTCAAGGATTCCAACTCACGCCATAGCTGGTGGATACATCTCTGCTGCACAACATCAAAAGATAATAAATGCAGCAGATCGCTTTTCAAAAGCTCAAATATATCTGGATGATACAGGTGGACTTGAAATAACTGAACTTCGTGCAAGAGCCAGAAGAATGCGTAAGAAATATGGTGTTGAGCTGATAGTGGTGGATTATTTGCAACTGCTGCATTCTAGAGAACACCGCAGAGAAGGTCGCCAGCAGGAGGTCTCTGCCATTTCAGGTGCATTAAAAAATATGGCAAAGGAACTAAAAATCCCCGTGCTGGTTATAAGCCAACTAAATCGTTCACCAGAAGCACGAGATAGAGAAGGCAGACCACGCCTTGCCGATTTAAGAGATTCTGGCTCAATTGAACAGGATGCCGATGTTGTGCTTTTGCTATATAGACCGGGAAAATACGCCGATGACAGTGCTGAAAGAGATGAAGCTACTACCAAATTGGATATAGCAAAGCAAAGAAATGGACCTACAGGAGAGATAGATCTTGTGTTTCTTGCTGATATTATGAGATTTGAGCCTGCAGCCAGACAACAAGAAAATTCCTGATGCTATTTTTATTGAAAGATATTTTATAGATGAAACAAAAAAGCAAATGTTTGCTCGCCATTGCTGTGTATTGCACAGCACTCTATTATTCATTAGCTCTGCCAATTCGTGAGATCAAAGTTAAAGTCAGAAATGTAAAAATTTTTGATGACGATATGGTGCTTACTTATGTTGGTTCAAAGAAGGGGATGGAGCTTGATAAGATGCAAATATCAAGGGATATTAAGGCACTCTCTGAATCACAGTATTTTTCTTTTGTTGATGTGGAAGTGGAGAAATCAAAAAATGATGATGGCTGGATTGTAACATATGTCGTTGAAGTAAAACCGCGCCTTATGAGACCTGTGATCGTACAGGGCGCAGAAAATGTGGGCGAAAAAAGAGTACGAGAATGGCTGGAGTTGGAAATAGGAGACTCTGTTGATGATGCAATTATGGCTCTTAAAGTTAGGAATGTGCTGGAAAATTATAAGAAGAAATGGTTTTTTAACACAAAAATAAAATGGGATATCGTAACCAATCCAACAAACGGGTATGCCACAGTTACCTTAGACGTGCAAGAAGGGGATAGAGGCTCTATAAGAAAACTTGAGTTTCCTGGAAACACCTATCAGCCGCCATCATTCTGGCAGAAAATTAAAGCAGGCTTAAAAAGACAAAAAGCAGTCTCACCTACTTCTGTGCCACCAGAAGACCTTGATGAAGCTTTGAAAGAGCGAGTTTGGAATATATTTTCTTTCATTACAAAACGCGGCACATATGACCCAGCTGAAATTGATAACGATAGAACCGTAATCAGAAAACTCTATCTTGATCGTGGATATCTTGATGTGGAAGTAAAAGAACCACAAGTTTCTATGATAAAGGCAAATAGATTGAAAGTTTCTTATCCAATAGTGGAAGGCGCTCAATATAGAATAGGTTCAATCTCAATAACAGGTGCTTCCATATTCCCCATAACTAATCTGATGCAACTTGTAAAGATTAAGCCAGCCGATGTGGCTTCAATGGCTGCAATAGAAGATTCCGCCAGCGCCATACGAGATCACTACCAAATGCAAGGCTACGTTCGCACATCCGTTAAGCCTGAACTTAAACCACACCTCAATGAAGCAGTTGTGGATATCACATTTAAGATAGAAGAGAGCTCAAAAGTTTATGTGCGATACATAGATATTAAAGGCAATACACGCACCAAAGACAACGTGTTGCGTAGAGAACTTACAGTTTTTCCCGGTGAAATATATAACCAGGTTGAAGCACGCCGTAGCGAAAGAATCCTACAAAACCTTGGCTTCCTAAACAGCGTTAAAAGCTATCCACGCGAAACTCTTGACCCAACAAAAGATGATATTGTTTTTGAAGTTGAAGAAGGGCGTCCAGGTCAATTTATGGTTGGAGCAGGCTATTCAAGCGTTGATGAACTGATAGGCTTTGTGGAATTAAGCCATGGTAATATTGATCTTTTTTCACCACCTTACTTTACGGGGGCAGGGCAGAAATTGCGATTGCGTGCACAGATGGGGACATCTAGAGAAGATTATCTTTTATCTATAGTTGAACCATGGTTTATGGGAAGAAAGCTATCATTAGGTGTTGATCTCTACGATTGGAAAAATGATAATTTAAGCGATTATTACAGTGAGCAAAGAATAGGTGGGGCTGTAACATTGGGCAAGCCATTAAAAACATGGTTTCAGCGTGTGAATTTGAAATACAGTCTTGAAAGAATTACGTTGTATGATATGTCAACAAACGCCATAGAGCGTATTCAGGAAGAAAAAGGAACAAAATATGTAAGCACAATGAGGCTTACCTTTATTCACGATACTCGTGATAGCCCTTTTATTCCAACAAGAGGGAATAGAACCACATTAAGTGGCAGACTTTCCGGCGGCCCGCTTGATTTTGACACGGAAGTTTATGGCTTTGAAGCTGAAACCATCTCGTTCTTCCCCACAATTTTTGATCACACTTTAAGTATGAGGCTTTGGGGAGAAGTTATTGAAGAATATGGCAGCCAGAAGGATGTCCCAATTTTTGATAGGTTGTTTTTAGGTGGAGCGTATAATTTGAGAGGTTTCAAATATAGGCGCGTTAGCCCATATGAGGAAGGAGAACCAATAGGCGGTAAATCAGCAGCATTAGGCACCATTGAATATACAATCCCTATTTATAAAAAATATCTGCGTTTTGCCACATTTTATGATATAGGTAATGTGTGGCTGGATGCCTATGATTTTAGATTGGATGAGTATTGCTCCGATATCGGTATAGGCATAAGAATAGATTTGCCCGGCTTCCCCATCCGCTTTGATTATGCATGGCCATTAGAAATATCTGGTGATGTGAGAAGAACCTCTGCACGGTTGAACTTCTGGATGGGCTATGGGTTTTAACTTTAAATTAAATAATAAGGAGACATTGTTATGTACACAATAAATGAATCATTAAAAATGTTTTATTTAATTGCACCCTTGGCATTGGCTATCAACATCTATGCTGCAGATTTAAAAATAGCAACAGTTAATATGGAAAAGGTGTTTGATGAGTATTACAAAACAAAGGCGTTAAACGTGCAATTTAAGAGCCGTTCTGAAGAGGCGGAGGTAAAAAAACAAGAGCTAGAAGGTAAATTTAATACCTTAAAAGGAGAACTACAAACTCTAACTGCAGCAATGAAGGATAAATCATTAAGCGAAAAAGAGCGTGAAAAGAAACGTGAATTGGCAGAAGAAAAATATGCGCAATTGAAAGAAGCAGAAGAAAGACTTGTGGAGTTTGATAAAACCACAAGAAGACAACTGGCTGAAGATATGCGTATTGAGCAACAAAAAATAGTTGCAGAAATTAAATCTGCCATTTCAAAATATACAAAAGAGCATTCCATTACCCTTGTGTTGGATACATCAGGCAAGACAATGAACAATGTTGAAGCGGTGGTTCTATCAGACCCTTCTTTTGATATTACAGATGCAATCATTGCAATTATGAACAAGAATGCTCCAGATAAAATTGAAGATGTTAAACCAGAAAAAACGAAGGATAAAAAGGAAACTAAATAATGAAAGAATTCACCGTTGCGCAAATAGCAGAAATGCTTAAAGGAAAGGCAGAAGGTAATCTATCTGCCGTTATCCGCAGGATCGCTGGATTACGTGAAGCAAAAGAAGGCGAACTTTCATTTTTAGCCAATGCTAAATATGCTCAGGCCGCTGCAACAACTAAAGCAACCGCAGTGCTGGTTCCGGAAGATTTTAACAGGCAATGTCCTGCTGCCTTAATTCGTGTGAAAAATCCGGATAAAGCCTTTGCAGAAATAGCCCAGCTCTTTGCCCCTCCTCCCATCTCTTATCAGCAGGGCATACATCCTACAGCAGTGGTTGCTTCTGATGCGAAGATAGGGGAAGCTGTTTCAATAGGTCCATATTGCGTCGTGGAAAGTGGAGCAACGATAGGCGATAATTCCATTCTTGTTGCGCATGTATATGTTGGGCATATGAGCACAATTGGTAACAACTGCAAACTTTATCCACACGTTTCTATTAGAGAGCACACAAAAATCGGTAATAGAACCGTCATCCATAATGGCACGGTTATTGGCAGCGATGGCTTTGGCTATGTGCAGGAAGGGGCAGTGCGTAAAAAAATTCCACAAATAGGCATAGTTGTTATTGGCGATGATGTTGAAATTGGTGCAAATGTTACCATTGATAGAGCAAGATTTGGTGAAACTCGCATAGGAAATGGTGTTAAAATAGATAATCTTGTGCAGATAGCGCATAATGTGATAATTGGAGATAATTCCGTTATAGTTGCGCAATGCGGTATATCAGGTAGCACGATAATAGGTGAAAGGACTGTGCTTGCCGGACAGGTTGGAATTGTGGGGCACATTCAAATAGGTTCTGATGTAATTATTGGCGCACAAAGCGGTGTTACAAAGGATATTCCACCAAAATCTTTTATACTGGGCTCTCCTGCCATAAACTACAATGAGTTCACAAAAATTCATGCGCACATTATGAGATTGCCAGAGTTAAAGGAAAAGGTAAGAATATTAGAGGAAAAGTTAAATAAATTAGAGAAACAATCCAATTAAAATCTTAAAGTGCCTTTATCCAGATGCCACATTTGCGGAATGAAGAATTTCTAGAACAATAAGTTAAGGGCTAAACTTTATGCGTTTGGCAGCAATCATTCTGGCTATTCTTTTGGTTTGCACCGCCACCTTCTACGGGAAAACAGATGCCTCTAAACTCGCATCAAACGAAATGGCAAATTTTATTCTGAAATTACCACCATCAAATATCACTGAAACAGTACAAATGGCAATGATTGATGGATTGTTTGATGTGGCAGAGAAGTGGTTGCTTGAAGCAGATAGTTCAGGCAAATTCATCACCGAACCTGAAAAAACAAGAAAGATTTTTTTGCTTGCACAGATCAAATGTTTGCAAGGTAAGTTTCAAGAAGCTCTCCCGCTCTTAAATGGAATTAACACAAACAAGATTGCTACAGAATCCTATGATTTAGAGATCTGGAAGAGTATTGCAATGGCTGAAACAGGCGACAGAAGCCAGGCCATAAAGATGTTGCAGGATTTCCGTACCAATGTAAAGAATAGGGAAAAAAGTGCCATTGCTTTACAAATTGAAGCAGAAATGCTGAAAGCTGAAAGTCGCTATCAAGAAGCAGCACAATGCTACGAACTGTTGGATAAAGAATATAAAGATTGCATTTCTGTAAGAGCCAATCAATTAAAATGGGCAAAATGCTTAAAAACAATAAATGATTTAGATAAAGCTATTAAACTGCTAAAAAAAATTCTCTCTGAAAATGATATAGATAGCACTGCTTTAATGGCAAAAATTGAGTTGTGCAAAATTTACTATGAACAGGAAAATTGGAATGAACTTAAAAATATCGCTATGTCAGGATTAAATGACAGGAGAGTTCCCGAACAGACTAAATTGCCTTTAATAATAACTCTCATCAATGCAGAAGAGAAACAACATAGCATCGCAAAAGCCATAGATCTACTTTCATCTTATGAAAATAAAATTACACAAACGGAATTAAAAAAAATACTCGGAGTTAAAAAAGGTGAATTGCTTATAAAAAATGGTAAACCAGAAGAAGGCATCAGGCTTATTCGTTCATACCTCGTGTTTAATCAGGATGAAAATGTTAATGCAGAAATCATTCTTAATGTTGCAGCGCTACTTTTTAGTGAGGGCCTATTTGAAAAATCCGCCAGGGAATTCCAGAATTATATAGAAGCTTTTTCCGACTCTAATGGATTATATAAAGCCTATTCAGGCAAAGCAGATGCGTTAATGAAACTCAATAGATTTCAAGAAGCAGCTTCGGCTTATGAAAAGGCATCCCTTTATTCAAGCTCGCCAGTTGATAAAATTGCCTTACTGCTAAAAGCGGCTGATGTGTTGGTGGAAGATGAGAAATATGAATCAGCAATTAGACTGTATTACAGGGCAATTGAATGTGTTCCTGAAAGTGATGAAGCAAAAGAAGCTATAATACAGATAGCAAGATGCTACCTCAAAACAGGAGAAAAAGAAAAAGCTTTAGAACTACTCTGGGAATTATTTGATAGCTCTTCTGACAAAAATATCATTGTAAAAACACTTATTGCCCTTTCAGATGTATATTACAAATCTAATCAGAAAGATATAGCATTATTGCTAAATAAATGGGCGCTTAATTCTGCAAAAAACACCTCTATGCTGCCTGAAGCTTATTATGCTTTTGGCAACACTTTGTATAATTCCTACGCCTTCAAAGAAGCTCTCGAAGCATTTTCTTTTGTTTATAGCCAAATTACCAATTCTCCTCTGGCACCTGAAGCAATGTATATGGCAGGCTGGTCTTCTTATATGCTAGGTGATGACAACAAAACAAAGGAGCTTTTTGAAAAGGTAATAAAAAATTATCCGGCTTCTTTTGTGGCTCAAAAAGCACTATACAAAAATGCAGAGCTGCTTTTCAACGAACAAAAATACGAAGAAGCAGAAAAAGCTTTCGCTTTGTTCTCTGAAAAATATCCAGCCACTCCGCAGATTGAAGATGCGCTTTATTGGGCTGGACGCGCAGCGCTTAAACGTGGAGAATATCGGCAAAGTCTTGCATATTTATCTAAAATGGCAACCTTATTCCCAAATGGTGCGTATATAGCAGCTGCTCGTTTTACGCAGGGCGAAGCCCTAATAGGGCTGGGTGATTTTTCTGGTGCCATAGTTATGTTTCAGGAAGTCATTAAAGCCGAACAATCTATAGAGTTAATAAAAAAATCTCTTATCAGGATTGGCGATTCTCACTTTATATTAGGTCGTAACGATCCCACAAGGTTCAATGAGGCACTGATTAATTACAAAAAGGCTTTTGAAATGGATACCAAAGATGCAACACTACAGGTGGAACTTTTTTATAAAATAGGCAGGACTTTTGAGAAAATGGGAAAGGCTCAAGAAGCACTTGAAGCTTATCTACAAAGTATGTATGCTTTCCAGCAATATAGTCATTACGATAATATAGCTCAAGTGTGGTTTGTAAGAGCTGCATTCGCTGCTGCTGAACTCAAAGAAGCAGAAAATAACTGGCGTAAAGCGGTGGAATTTTACGAGAAAGTTGCCAATGAAGATCTGCCGGCCGCAGAAGATGCAAAAAAAAGAATTGAACAAATTAAAACTGAACACTGGCTATTTTTTTATTAATGAGGTGCAAGTATGCTGTGGTTTTTAATACAAAAAGGTGGCATAGGCACATGGCTTGTTCTGGCTTGTGCTGTAGTTGGTATATTCGTTTTTGTGGAGCGCTTTTTTTACCTGCATAAATCGAGAATCAAAGCGCTGGATTTCTTAAAAGGTATCTGTTCAATACTACAAAAGCAAAACATAAAAGAGGCTATCGCTATATGCAATGAAACTCCCGGTCCTATTCCGCATATAGTCAAAGCAGCAATCCTACATCGTGACAACCCAAGAGAAATTATTCAAAGAGCCATAGATGACGCCGCATTAACAGAAGTTGCTCATCTTGAACGTAATTTTGCGTTGCTTGCATCAGTGGCTCAACTTGCTCCAATTTTTGGACTCTTTGGAACACTGCTTGGGATAATAGATTCTTTTATAGCAATTCAACAAAATGCTCCACTAGTTGAACTGGCGCTTCTTTCAGGTGGCATCTGGAAGGCGCTTATATCAACCGCACTAGGATTACTGGTTGGATCTTTAGCATATGTTGCATATAACGCTCTTCTGGCAAAGGTTGATAATATCGTAATTGATATGGAGCGTGCTGCAAATGAAATTATAGGCTTCCTAACAGGCTCTCAAATGTTGATAACGGAAGAAAAAGAATAATTTTATGAGCAGTGCTATACCAGAAAAAGCAACGTTAAGATGGCGAAAATATCGCCCAAAACATAAGCTTTATGCTTTCCCTGTGCGTATAGTCCCTTTCCTTAATGTACTTTTGGTTTTATGGTTCTTCTGGTGGCTGGCTTCCTCGTATATTATAAAAAAACCGGGCTTCATTGTTTCTCTGCCAGTGGCGGAATTTATTTCTGGCACAACGTATCGTCCTATGGTGGTATCAATTACAAGTGAAAATATGATCTTTTTTAGAGATGAGCTTATACCTATAGAGGCGTTGCATAAAACTCTCATAGAAGCTATAAGGAATTATCCTGAATTCAATGATACTCTCATCATAGAAGCAGATGGACGCGTTCCTTACGCCACAATAATTAGAGTAATGAATATGGCTGCTTCTGCAGGATTTAAAAATGTAAACCTTGCCATACATCCTGCCTTTGGCGAAACAATTATGCGATGAAACAAAACTTAAAACAATTTTCTCTGTGGACTTTTCTTGCAATATGTTCCTCAATTGCCATCTTGCTAGCTTACATGGATGCGCCTGCTGTGCAAAAGCGAACGAGCAATCCACCTAAAATACACTTCGCCTTAGTTCAACAAGAATCTACAATAGAACCTGCCATAGCATTTTATAATGCCATATATTCTCCTCTCATATTCCCATTCAGAGAAATGCTGCCTGTTTTTACAATGGAAGATGTAGAAAAAAGAATAACTGCCGATCCTATCTTAAAACATAAAAGCATAAGCACAATCGGCTCTATCAAAACGCTTAAGCAAAACATAGAAATAACTGAACCCATCATCCGAACACTTAAGCAGGATGATCTTAATCTCTCAAAGACTATAATAGAACTTGTTTCTAAAAAACAAACTTTTCAGGAGCGTAAAGATGGAAATCAAATATCATTTGCACTTATCCCAATCAACCAAAAACAGAAATTAGATATCAAAACCATATCTCCAGCCTCTGTTAATATCCCGCATCTTATATCACCAGTAAACGCTTTTATTGAATGGAATGACAAAGGAGAAGTAACCACTGTTTTTTTGGAAGAGCCATATAACGATAAAAAAAACAATAGAGCCATAACCAAATACCTTTATTTAATAAAAATTGTTGCAAAAGATGGCTTAACTACGAAAGGCAAAGGCTACCTTAAACTATCACCATAGAATTCTTTTTATTGCAGCAATTCTCTTACAAATTTAGAGAATTTTACAACGTCTTTCTTATCTCCTGAATGGCTTGCATTAGCTCTATAAAATCCTGTTCTGCTTTTTGAAATAGTTCTTCTATCTTTTGGATATTGTTTGTCTTGGCCAGCTGTTCTATTTGTGAAGCAGTTTCTCTTAAAACTTCTCCACCAATATTTGCAGCGGAGCTTTTAATGCTGTGGGCTTTTCTGCCTATGAGTTCTATATCTTTTTTATTAAAAGCTTCTCTAAAGGAAGCCATCTGTTTTGGCGCATCTTCCACAAATAAATCCAGTATCTGCACGGCGAGCTCTTTATCATCCATCATCCTTTTCATAAATCCATCCCAGTCAAGGATAGGCTTTTCATTGCTTATGGATATATCATTCGCCTGGTGTTTGATATTATTCTGTTTATTTGATCTATCTTTCGGCAGCCACTTTTTTAAGACAGTGGCTAGCGCTTCAGGTGTAATGGGCTTGGTGATATAATCGTTCATTCCTGCAGCTAAACATTTTTCTCTATCACCTTGCATTGCATGGGCTGTCATAGCAATAATCGGCAAAGAAGCCAATGGACGTTTAGTCGCATCAGTGTATAGTTCAGGCGGCAAAGTCCTAATTATTTTTGTTGCTTCAAACCCATCCATTACAGGCATTTGCACATCCATAAGAATAATGTCATAAGGAATAGTTTTTATAGCCTCTATGGCTTCTTTGCCATTTCCAACGGCATCAGCGCTTAAGCCTAATTTTGCCAGCAATCCTAAAGCAACCTGCTGGTTCACTACGTTATCTTCAACAAGGAGTACTCTAGCTCTAGTTTCGGCAAATAAATTGCGTACTTCTTTTATGGGCTCTTCTCTTGGTTCAATGATTGTTGCAACAGGAATGTTTGATAGAGCCGCCATAATTGCATTTTTTATTTCGCGTGGTCTGATTGGCTTTGTGAGCACAGCATCAAATCCTATTTCCTTTAACTTATTGATATTGGTGCGCACTCCAAGAGAGCTGAGCATTATGAGTTTGATATCTTGTAAGTCAGGTGAGCTCTTCACTCTTTTGCCAAGTTCTTCCCCATCAATTTCAGGCATGTGCATATCCAACACAGCAATTCTAAATGGTTTTTCGGTTGCTACAGCGTTGTTAAGTTTGGCTATGGCTTCTTTGGCTGAAGCGGCTTCTTCCACAATCATCTGCCATGAGGCAAGATGTGCTTTAAGTATTTCTCTATTATTCGGATTATCATCAACAATAAGTATCCTGATATTGCTGAGATCAAGATCAAACTGTGCAGAAGACACGTCAGATGGTTTAGCTTTTTGTAATGTTATAGTGAACCAGAATTCGGAGCCCTTACCTTCTTTGCTATCCACTCCTATTTCGCCTTTCATCAGTTCAACAAGTTGTTTTGATATGGCCAGCCCAAGCCCTGTGCCGCCATATTTTCGTGTGGTAGAAGAATCAAGTTGCGAAAATTTTTGGAAAAGCAGTATCTTTTTTTCTTCCGGAATGCCTATGCCTGTATCGCGCACATAGAATCGCAATGTAGCCTTGCTTTCTGTTTCTGCTATTACAGAAACCCCAACCACCACTTCACCTTCCTGAGTGAATTTAATTGCGTTACTTATAAGATTGGTAAGGATTTGTCTTATTCTGGCTGGATCACCTGAAAAGTGGGTATGCATATTTGGTGGCACAGCGCAGATAAGTTCAATATGTTTTTCAAAGGCTTTTTGCGCCATTGTTGAAGCGATATCTTCTATCATATTTTGTAAATCAAAAGCCACATTCTCCAGCTCCACCCTGCCAGCCTCTATTTTTGAGTAGTCAAGAATATCGTTTATGATTGCCAGAAGTGCCTCGCCGCTTGAACGGACGGTTTCTGCATATCTTTTTTGTTCGTGAGAAAGTTCCGTATCTAGCAACAATCCTATCATGCCAATTATGCTGTTTAATGGAGTGCGAATCTCGTGGCTCATATTCGCAAGGAATTCGCTCTTTGCCACGCTCGCGGCTTCCGCTGCTTCTTTTAGTTTACGCGTTTCTTCAATCGCTTCCTCAAGTTGGAGATTGCTTTGTCTTAAAAGTTCTTCTGCAGCCTTTTGTTCGCCGATATCGACCACTTGTGCAAGTATGTAGAACAATGAGCTATTCTGATCTTTTATGGAAGATAAGTTGGTAAGTGTCCATATAATTTTTCCTCGTTTATCTGTATAGCGAATATTGAATTGAATATTTTCCAGCTCACCAGATTTTAGTTGCTCAATTTTATTTTTAGCAAAATCCATATCTTCCATATACACTAATTTTGTAAAATTCGTATCTATAACTTCATCGGCTGATATACCAACAAGTTGGCACAACGCAGAATTTATTTTTACGCATTTCCCTTGTTTGTCTATTAAAGCTGTGCCAACTGCCGCAGAATTGAACGCAGAAGAGAATAAGGATTCGCTTTTTCGCAATTCCTCTGCCATGCGATATTCTTCTGTTACATCTCTAAACACAAGCACTGCCCCTATGATGTTGCCATCTGGATCGCGTATTGGTGCACAACTATCTGCTATTTGATACTCTCTGCCATCTTTTGAAATAAGCAATGAGTGATTGGCAAGCCCTACGATAACACCTTCCCTTAATGCTCGCTTCACGGGATTTTCTGGAATGCCTCTATCTTGTGCATTAACAATTTTAAACACCTGCTCAAGTGGCAAGCCCCGTGCTTCACTCTCCTCCCAACCAGTAAGAGTTTCAGCAACAGGGTTCATCGTTAGTATATTAGAGTTGGGATCTGTGCTGATTACTCCATCTCCAATAGAACGTAGCGTTGCAGTAATGAGCTCATTGCTTTTAATTATGTGAGAGTGTTGCGATTGAATAACCGTATCAGCTCGCGCAAGTAGTTTATAAACTATGCCTGCTAAACTCAAAAATAAACACAATAAAGCACCTGCCAGTAAATGATGAACTTTTGTTCTAGCGATACACTGCTGGGTCACGTCTTTAACTAGAAGCATCTTGCCCACTTCTTCGCCAGCAACGTTATTGATAGGAGTTATATATGCTGTAAGAATCTTATTCCTCAGTTCCAGTTGTTGAAAAACTATTCCATTATTCAAATTTGCAGTGGTGCAGCACTGCCTGATTATAAGATCGTAGTCATCAAAGGCAGAATACACTACCGCATAATTAGGAAGCAAATCCCAGTTATATCGCCTGCCAAGCATAAGCATTCCCTGCTCCCAGTTTTCTTTAATAAGAAGTGCCTTGTTGATTAACAATATCGCATAGGTATTAAATTGCTTTTGAACGAATGAGGAAACATCTTCTATCTCTTTGCCTAAATTGATAAAACCTATCAGTTCTTTATTCTCAAAAACTGGCATAATGCTATGCAGTGTAAGTGTGCCCATCTTGCCAACATCAAGTCCTCCTACAGAGCTCTTTTTGTTTTTCGCTTCCACCATAGTACGGCGAGTAATAGGATCACCATATTTCTGCGGATTATGTATTCGCACAATACAGGTGCCGCTTGTATCAATAAAATAAAAATGTGTAATCCTATAGTTGCGTTTTATCTCGCTAAAAAGGGGTAGATATCTTTTTAAAAGCATTTCCCTGTTCTTTATCTTGATGAGAGTTGCTAATTCTTGATCTTGCAATATCACGTTATGAATTGCGGTAATAGCCGCTAATTGCTCGTCAAATAGGTTATACCAGAGAGATGCTGCACTCTCCATCTCATCCAGTAGCAACTTGTTTTCATAGGCTTTATAGTGCTTATAGATGATTAAGCCAAGTCCTCCAAAAATTAAGAAAAAAATAAACATAATGGGTAGGAGCAGTCGCCTTATATGAAACACTTTTACTCTTTGTTGTGTTGCATTTGTATCCCAAAGCGGATAAGCAAAAAATAAAGCCATAAGCATAAAGAGAATTAAGAGAGAAGCCGGTAAAGCCGATTTTAGCAGCACAACCTCTTTCCAATCATCTGCCATAACATCCATTCCGAGCACAACCACAGGCTTCTTCTGCTGTTCATCAACAAGCGGCACAAATGCGCTAACAAACGTGCCGTATTCATCTTTGAAGGGGCCTATCACAATTGGTTTGCCACTATCAAAAACTTCAAATAGCTCTTTTGGTGGCTCCTCATAAATCGTGCCAGGTGGAGAAGCTCGGCTGTCATCTTCTGGAATACTTTCTGGGCCAAAAACAATCTTTCCATCCTTGTTCTTCATACTATAAATGCTCACATATCTTTTCGCCGGAATCCAGCTCAGGCTTATATTTGCAACCAGCTCTTTAGTTTGTTTGCGCAACTTCATAAAATCTAAAAGCTGTTTGTCAGTTGGAGCGAACGGAAGTTTCTCTATAGCCTCTTTATCTATCGCTTTAGCCACAAGTAATGCATTCCGCAATAATTCCTGCCGCATGTCTGAATCTATCTGCCGGGCTATCAAAAGAATTCCTATAATGATGGCTGGAACAAGCACGGAAAGTAGAGGCAACAGATATTTGATTTTGCCAAGTTTATTCATAAAGCAAGCAGATATAGACTCTAAAGACAAAATTACCTTAACAGAAGAGTTCTATTTTTGCAAAACTTTTCCAGATCTTTTTTCGGTTATCTTGCCGCCATAAAGAGTAATTGTGCCATTTACAATTACCAGTTCTATACCAGCTGATAATTGGTGCGGATTAGAATACGTGGCTTGATCCTGAACCCTCTGCGGGGCAAAAGCCACAAGATCAGCAAAATAGCCTTCTTTGATTATCCCTCTTTCTTTGATGTTAAAATGGTCTGCTGGCAACTTTGTCATTTTATAAATTGCATCTTGAACAGGAACTGTCTTACCATCCAGAGATGCCCTTAAAAATTTTGGAAATGTCCCGTAGGCTCGGGGATGAGGAAAATCTTTGCTTAAAGGACCCTCCGTTGCCCGTATAGAAGCATCAGAGCCTATCATAACATAAGGCTCTGCCAGTATTTTCCACATATTATCTTCACTCATTCCGGTGAAAAATGCCTGTGTGGCAAGTTGATCCTTTTCAGCAAACCATAATACGGTTTGAGCGCAATCCAGCTTTAAAATTCTTGCAACGTTTGTTAAAGGCATACCTCTGAAGCGTTGTTCAGAGGTTGATGCAATGATTATATTCTCCCAGTCGCTCTCGTTGTAGCGCTCTCTTTTCAATTCATTGTATAACCGCTCCTTTGTTTCTGCATCAACAAGTCGCTTCAAAGTGGCTGTTCTGCCGCCTTCGTGTGCCCAATTTGGGAATATAACGTCAAGGTCTGTGCTTCCGGCAGTATAAGGATAACGATCAGCAGCTATTCGTAAGCCGCTTGCTCTGGCATTGCGAATAAGCTCAAGAGCTTCTTCAATCAAATGCCAGTTCTTTTTTCCAGAAGTTTTAAGATGAGATATTTGAACTTTAATTCCAGCCTCTTTTGCCAGATCTATTGTTTCTTTTATTGATTCAAGAAGTAGAGAAGCTTCACTACGCATATGAGTGGTATAAATTCCATCGTATTCTGCAACAACTTTTGCAAGCGCCACAATTTCTTCATTTGCTGCAAATTTGCCCGGCGCATAAATTAGCCCTGTGCTTAATCCTGCAGCTCCTGCTTCAAGACATTCTCGCAATAAATTTTGCATAGCTAAAATTTCATCTTTTGTAGCAACTCTTGCTTCGTAGCCCATTATCCAGCTGCGTATCCTATTGTGTCCAACTAATGGCAAAACGTTCAAAGCGAGTGGAGCTGATTTTAATGCTTCAATATATTCAGCAAAGGTTGACCATTTACGCGGATATTCCTGTTGAGCCCAATCAAAAGGCAACATAGAGAAATCCCGTATAGGTGCGGCGGATGCGCCGCAATTGCCAATTACTTCAGTTGTCACTCCTTGATATATTTTGCTTGGCGCTGCTGGCTCAATAAATAAGTATGCATCAGAGTGAGTGTGTGTATCTATAAAACCGGGGCAAATAGCTAATCCTTTGCAATCCACTATCTCTTTTGCCTTAACATCTTTTAGGCATCCAATTTCGGCTATTTTCTCATCCAATATCCCTATATCTGATTGAAAAGGTTCCCTACCTGTGCCATCATAAATGGTGCAGTTTATTAGTTTGATATCCAGCATATTAAGTAGATTATTGTTGTGTGTTTTTGCTTGCATCGTTTGATTGCACAGGGAGCGCCGTACCTTCATTTACAAGTGGCGCAGCTGAAATCTGCACTGCTTCCAGTGCATTTTCATTTGCAAGCATCCCTATAACTTCTGCCTGAACTTCCTGAATACGCTCAAGACTGAGCTGGGGGTCTTCTATCATAAAGGTTTCCCCTGTTTTTCTATGTTCATAGATCCTTATGATATCACCTGCTTTTGAGCGTTTAACATCTCTTTCTACCAAAATGCGTTTTCTTTCAAGCATTACAGCTAGAATAAAAATCACATTAACAAAAGCACTATCTCTTTTTTCTATCATTTTCCTTAAGAGACTCTCAGCAGTTTCCTTTTTTAGTGGTTCGGGTGGTGGCGGTGGTGGCAGAATGTATGTTGAGCGCCACACACTATAAAATTTTTCGTTCACATCTTTATTCAACCAGCAATTAAGGCATATATCTTCTCTAATATATTCATCTGGTGATTCAGTATTCTCACACAGCGCAGACATAAAATCTTCACCATCGTTAAAGCTCTTATTACACCTCTTACATATTGATGCTCGTTGCTTTATTTGCCATTCTTGTTTAAACATTTTCTAAAACCAACCTCCTACATTGCCAAAAATATATCGTTCCAGATGCAATCGTTAACAGCAAAACAATAGCAAGCATTATATATATTATCCAATTAAATTGAAACTCATAAAAGTGATGTAAAGTGCTTGCAATCTTTTGACCTACAAGATGATATTTTTCCGCAAGCGGCAGCAGTTCATAACGGACAGCTGTTGTTGCCAAAATAAGAATAATCACAATTATCTGCCATGCCGTCTTATGCTTGCCCCATCTGCCTGCTTCAAGAATTATGCCTTGCCCGGCAGCCACAAGTCTTAAGCCTGTAACCAGCAACTCGCGCATAATGATTAGTATAACTATCCATGCAGGAACAATTTGCCCCATCGCCACAAAGCAAATAAACGCAGAACAAATGAGCATTTTATCCGCTAATGGATCCATTAGCCTACCAAAATT
>CAZBHO010000009.1:60659-63929 GCA_964491945.1 uncultured Verrucomicrobiota bacterium
AGCCCTTGCCAATTTCCCATCCATATAGTCAGTTAAAGAGGCTATAATAAAGAGAAATAGCCCTATCGTCTTGCCATAACTTACACCACAGGTAAGTGCAAGCGTCATAAAAAAAGATAAGATAATCCTTACCAGGGTTATTTTGTTAGCCACTTTCATCAGATATCCATTCTGCTTTTAAATCGTAATCGGTCTTCCCTTTTAGCAAAACGTAAGCAAACGTTCCAGATTTAATTTTTTCAGGCACTTTTCTGACGTAAACCACACTATCTACCTCTGGAGCCTGCCCCTGTGTTCTGCCTAGCCATTTATCTTTGCCCTTGCTGTGTTCTAACAACACTTTTTCTTTTTGCCCTAATTTTGCCGCAAGCTTTTTTGCAACTATCTTCTTCTGCGTCTCCATAAGTAAAATATATCGTTCTTCAGCTGTGGCTTTTTTTATCTGATTAGGCATGCCGGCAGCTGGTGTGCCAGCTTCGGGTGAAAACATAAACGTTGCCAGTTGATCAAACTCAACTTCCTTTATGAACTCAAGCAAATGCAAGAAATGTGCCTCTGTTTCTCCCGGGAAACCAACTATAAATGTTGAACGAATTGAAGCTTCGGGAACTATTTTCCGTATTGTTGTAAAAACGTTTTTTAGCTTTATATCGTAAGGTCTTTTCATCGCTTTAAGAATTTCAGGATGACTATGTTGAGCTGGCAAATCAAAATATTTACACACATTATCCAGCTCTCCAATAGCAGCAACTATGTGTTCTGTCATTCTTGCAGGATGTCCATATAGCCATCTTATCCAAAAATTTTTTCCAAGCTTGTTAAGGGCAGTCAATAGTTCCAAAAAGCTGGTGTTAATATCAACGCCATAGGATGTAACATCTTGCGCTATAAGGTTAAGCTCTCGTATTCCATTAGATAATAGTTCCTCCGCCTCTCTCAATATACTTGCTATTGTGCGAGAACGGAATTTTCCCCGAATTGCAGGAATAGTACAAAATGCGCATTGATGGTTACAGCCTTCGGCTATTTTTATATAGGCGTATGGAGCGCCAGTAAAAATTATCCTATTTTCCGGTGGCTCAATTCTAATTGATGGATTTGGGCTTATAATCACTCTTGATGATACATCTTTAGCCTCAAGTATTCTTTTGATGATCTCCTCAACTCTTGCAACCTCATCCACACCAAAAACTCCATCAACAGCTGGAAATTTTTTTAGAATAAGCTCTCCTTCTAATTGAGGCAGGCAACCACATACAATGATATATTGCCCATCCTTCTTATAAGAACATACCTCTTGAATTATTTCATAAGCCTCTTCTCTGGCAGCCTGAATAAATGAGCATGTGTTTATAAAAATGATATCTGCTTCTTCAGGTTGTGCAGCAAGTATGTAATCAACATCTAATAGCTTCTTAGCAATAATTTCGCTATCAACACGGTTCTTTGCACAACCAAGACTGTAAAATCCTATACTTATACTTTTCCGTTTCATAAATGAACAACTCTTTTTCCACTTTTTGCAAAACAAGTCAATCTGTTTTATGATTATAATTCTTCTTGACACATTAACTGTGAAAATATGAATAATACATCTATTAAAGTAGGAGTAGGTGGTGTAGTTTCAAATTGCAAACTACTTATTTCTATTAAAAAAATAAAACAAAAGGCACTAAGAAGAAGGAAGGAGCGAGCAGCGATGAAAAAAACATTATTGGTTAGTGGTTTGGTGGTTAGTTTGTTTACTGCAGGTGGTGTAATGAGCCAGGAGATAATAAAGAGTTGGGATAAGCGTTTTGGCGGAAGCGGTAATGATTATGCGCTTTCCATTCAGCAAACAATAGATGGTGGGTATATCTTGGCAGGATATTCGTATTCTGGAGCGGATGGCGATAAGAGTGAAGCTTCGCGTGGTAGTGCTGATTACTGGTTGGTTAAACTGGATGGTAATGGGAATAAATCGTGGGACAAGCGTTTTGGCGGAAGCGGTAATGATATTGCGTATTCCATTCAACAGACGTCCGATGGTGGGTATATTGTGGCAGGGTATTCGTCTTCTGGAGCGGATGGTGATAAGACTGAAGCTTCGCGTGGTGGTTGGGATTACTGGGTGGTTAAGTTTGGTTTATCTGGCAATATTGTTTTTTCACCGGCAAACTATAATGTTTCCGAGAGTTCTGGTGTTTGTGATATAACAATTATCCGTACCAATGGTAGCGCAGGGACAGGTAGTGTTGATTTTGCCACTATTGATGGAGAAGCTATTGCTGGAGTGGATTATATTGCCACCAATGGCACTTTAGAGTGGGCGGATGGGGAGACGAACAAGGTTATTTCCATTAGCATAATCAATCGGCATGGTGTGGTAGGCAATCGTGCGTTTAATGTGGTATTGAGTAATGCAGTGGTGATTGGGCTTGGCAGTGCCACGAACGCTGTA
This sequence comes from uncultured Verrucomicrobiota bacterium, assembly GCA_964491945.1. GTDB lineage: Bacteria > Verrucomicrobiota > Kiritimatiellia > JAAZAB01 > JAAZAB01 > CAZBHO01. The sequence continues at coordinate 63,100 of CAZBHO010000009.1, forward strand.
GTTGAGATAGTTGTGAATGAACCTGATGTGCCTAATTATATATCAGCGAGCAAGGGTGTTTATACGAACAAGGTGGTAGTGAGTTGGGCAGCAGTATCCGATGCTAATGGTTATGAGGTTTGGCGTGGGTTGGCTGATAGCACGAATGAAATGGCAAAGATAGCAGATGTAGGTTCACCTGTCACCAACTATAACGACACAGATGCGCAGGGGAATGTGACGTATTATTACCGGGTTAAAGCGGTGAATGGGGCAGGGGCGAGTGGTTTTAGTGGAGTGGATTACGGGTATAGGGGAGTGGTAGGTCCATTGGTGTATGTGGATGGGAAGATTGGCGAGGTTGTTGTAGGGGCAGCTGATGAGTTTAGTTTGGCGGTTGAGGTGATGAATATAGATGAGTATATAGGTATACCTGTTGACTGGTGGCTGGTGGCGTATATACGTAGTGCTAACGCTTGGTATTATTTGAATAGTTTGATGCAGTGGGTTAGTTTTAGTGGGGATTTGGGTGAGTGTCATCCGGGGTATCAAGGTGGGCTAATGAACACGGGTGTTATTCCGATAATGGGTGGTGTTGTATTGCCTGTAGGGACGTATGATGTGTGGTTTGGAGTTGATTATCCGATGGATGGTGTGCTTAATATAAGTGGCCCAATTCTCTATAACCACGCTGTGATTGTTGTTGAGTAGGTTTACTGGAAAAATTTTGATGAACATAGTCATATAATAATTTTATAATTGAAAGTAGAGTTTCGGGAAGATCTGAGAGATTATGGTACAGGTTATTATAGTTGTTTGATGTTGTTTGGGAATAATTTTGGAAGAGTGGG
>CAZBHO010000010.1:0-20388 GCA_964491945.1 uncultured Verrucomicrobiota bacterium
TAATTGTTTCTTTTAGATTCATTGCCAGTTGTACTATGCGTGTTCCCACTTCAGAAACCGATTGATCAACGGAAGTGGCAGTTAACGTATCGCGCTCTTTTAATTTGCGTTCTGCTTCTTTCCTTTTTACATCAGCTTCTGCAAGTTTACTGGTAAGCTCTTTAATTTCTTCTTCTTTTGCAAGCAATGATTTGTCTTTCTCATTCAATAAAGCAACATACCTGGAAAGTTCCTTTTGAAGAGCTTTATAACTTTCATTTAAAGCTGCCGCATCAGAGCTAACTTTTCTTAATTCATTTTCAGAAGCTTCCAGTTTTGCTGTTAAATCAGCAACAAGCTGCTGTTGGCTACGGCTTTTGAAGATTGGACGTGCTTTTTCTGTATCTCTAGTTTTTGCTTGTTTTTCCAATTCACGTTGCAATTTCTGTGATTCTTCTGTGTAGTATTTTAGATCTTTTTCTAGTTTGTTTATTCTCTGATTAGCACTATTAAGTTTTGCGTTCAGATCATCTATAACCTGCTCTCTATCCAGCAAAGCCTTTTCCAGATTCTCTTTTACAGCGATTTCCTTAGAAAGTTCCCTTTTCATCTTGGTTTGGAGATTTTCTAGTTCATCTTGTAATCGCTTTGCATTAGCAGAAGTTACTGCCATATTCGTCGCTGCAATTTCAAGTTGAAGCTCATAAGATGAAATTTTTTCTTTAAGTTTTTTGATTTCTTCCTCATATTTTGCAGTTTCCTGCTTTAAGCGCAAATCCGCTTCCTTATGCATTTTATCCAGTTCCGACTGCAAACGGTCGGCATTTGCAGAAGAAGTCTTAAGTTCAAACTCCAATCGCGCTATCTGCAATTTTGCATTTTCTATTTCTTCCTTATGCTTTTTGCCCATATTCAACGCCGCTTCTTCAGCAACGGCGAGTTTACGTTCAAGGTCCTTTATCATCTCATTAGCTTTTTCTAATTTCTCGCGCTCCTTTTCAAACTCTTTTTCTTTTTGCAAGAGAGCTGTTTTAACCCGCTCTGCTATCCTTTGCTCAACTTCTTCTTTTTTTATATTTGCTTTTGCAAGTTCTGCTTCAAGAGCATCTATCTTTTTTGTTAGCGCATTAAGAGCATCCTCCTTGCTTTTCTTTTCATTTTCTAACGATTGTTGCGCACTGGAAAGTTCCTTTTCAAGTTTGGCAATCTGAATAGTCAGGTCTGCAATGCGATTAGTTGCAGCTGCAAGATCTTTGCCTTGAGATTCGGTAATGATTTTTACAGATTCTGCAAATTTTTCCTTTTGCTCCGCAAGTTGTTTTTCTGTATGAGTAAGCTTTTGCTTCAAAGCAGAAATTTGTGATAATAGGTTAGAAGATGTGGCTTCTTTTTCTTGCCTTGCATTAGCAAGTTCTTTTTTAGTAATGTTCAATTCAGCTTCAAGGTTAGATATTGCAGATGATGCTGCTTGCAGGCGGCCAAGCAGTTCAACCAGTTTTTGATCTGTTTCTGTAATTCTATAATCAACTCTATCATTTGATTTTGAAGCAGATTCTTGTTTAATGATAATTTGTCGGGGTTCCTCGTTTTGTGGTTTCGTTTCTTCCGAAGCATTTTTGACTGTAGAAGCAGATTTATGTGTTTCCACAGAAGGTTGCTCTATGGCATTTGCCTTTGTTGGGGACGATGCTGTTGGTGGATTTTGAAGTAATTGCACAATTTCTTGATGATTTTGCTGATTAGCCCACTCGGCAGGAGTCAATCCGCTTCTTGTTTTTGCATTTGTATCTGCACCATAAGATAAAAGAAGAGCAACTATCTCTTTATAGCCTTGATAAGCTGCTATATGCAACGGTGTTGTGCCTATGGCGCTCTTTGCATTAACATCTGCTTTGTTATTAAGAAGATATTCTACCACGTCCTTGTGTCCCATCATACATGCCATATGTAGTGCGGTGGCTCCTGACTGAGGCTCCTTTGCATTAACATCGGCACCAAGCGAAATAAGAAGCTTAACACTCTCTAATGCGCCACTACTGGCTGCTATGTGAAGAGGAAGTTCCCCATGCTTATTGGGAGTTTCAAGAAGAGAAGGTTTGTCACGAAATATCTTTTTTAATGCTAAAATATCATTACCTGTTATAGCATCTGAAAGTTCATCAGCAAATGCTTGACAACACAAAAACAAACCAATTATAAAAGAGATCTGGAGATATCTTCTCACAACAAAAATAAAACTATATAAAAACCCACACCTTTAATTTGTTTAGTTAAAGAATGATAGTAGAAAACAATTGTTGTGCAAGTGTTTTTTTAAGCGGATGGTGGAAAAGTTTACGCACTTGATGGTACAGTAGGAGTTGTTAGAATTAGGGGATTAAAAGTTGTTAAAATAAAAAATAATGATAAGGATAAAATTACCCTAGACAGGATAATTCTCTTCCCTCACTCCTCATCCAATGGAGGCACAATCAATGACTTACAAGCTAATAGCAAACAACAAGTTAAAAAACGAATCTATTTCGTACAATTTAATTAATGCCAATTCTGATGTGGAAGCAATTCAAAAGACTAATAGAAGATGAATTCTATTCAAGAGAAACTTTCTTTTCAAAGCAAAATTTCATCAATAAAGCTACTACTAATATCATCAACTACAACTTCTTTAGAAAAAATTCTATAAAACCTTATCCAAATACTACAAGAACACTGCCTGCCCAAGGAGATGGCTTTCATCCCACTCTCTAATCATCGACTCACTCTTCCAATATTCTTGCCAAACAACCTCTAACATCTATAAAAATCTGTACACACCATGTGCATGATCCTCCAGATCTTGATTTTTTTTATAAAAAGTACTAGACTTCGTCTTGTAGATAAATAATGATATAGTTAATATGCAAAACATTTTTGGCACATTGGGTTTTTTCGGCTCTTCAATAGGGGGTGGCGAACTTGTTATCATCTTGGTGGTGGCTTTATTGCTTTTTGGTGCGGAGCGGCTCCCTGCAATTGCTCGTGCTCTTGGAAGAGCTTTAAATGAGTTAAAACGCACTGCCAATGAAATAAAAGAGGATTTTATCGCAGAAAATAAAACTATATCCTCCACAAAAGAACATGATGTTGAAGCTAAAGATGTTAATCCAAAAGATATTGGTAAAGAAGAAAAAAAAATAGAATATAGTGGTTAACTTTTAGCTTAAAGCATAAATAGAAAGTTATTTTGACTTTTCGATATTATACGAAATGGCTCTAATCAGATCTCCACTTTCACTATCCGCTGCAATATGCCATATCATAACACCTCCAAGCTTTTGTCTCATTGCATAACTGATCTTGTGCTGGATTGCTTCTGGATCATCATATGAAATCATAATTCCTGATTGTTGATCATAAAGCCAGGGCACACGTGCGGAAGAATCCCAATATCTTGTTGCTGTTTTTAGATATACAACTATTTCTCTATAATCCAGCGTACCACGTCCTCCTCTACCCTGCATTGTAGAGATTACTTTGTGAAACAACCCATTGTTATTGGCATATTTGCTTACAATCCAGCCATGTCCAAAGAACGGCAAACCTAACAGAATTTTTTGAGGATTTATGCCAGCTTTTAAATAAGCTTCCACTGTATTATGCACACAAAGCGAGTTCGGTGCTTCAGCTGACTGAAAAAGCGGAGCATTGTGGGATGCAATTTTACTCCAGTTGCCAGCATAATCATAAGACATAAGATTAATCCAATCAACATATCTGGCAACTTCATCAAGCCTCATCCTTTCCACATGCCAGGGGCCTGCAGGCGTGGCTATAGTAAAATAGAATATACGTTTTTTTGTAGAGGCAAGTTCATCAAGCTTGTTTCTAATAAGTTTAACAAGCGCAATAAAATCATCTTGTTCTTTCTCAGAAGGATATTCCCAATCCAGATCAATACCATCAAAGTAGTTTTTTTCCATATAGCTTATTACTGAACTTGCAAATTTTTCTCTCAACCTTTTGTTTTTAGCTATCTTTGGAAAATTACTGCTGTATCCCCAGCCACCAATTGCCACAAGAATTTTCACGTTAGAATTATTATGTTTTAATTTTTTTAAAGCAGGTATATTGATTTTTTCTGCTTCTTCCGAAACAGGCAAACAGTTGCCTTCTTCGTCTGGAATAGCAAAAGCATAGATAAGGAAATCTAAAAGATTGGCAGGTATCTTTTCTACATTGTATTCTGCTTTTTTATATGACCATGCAGGATAATAAGCCACCACTTTAAACTTTTCGTCAGCCATAGCTTGAAATGCAATCAAGCACACGAAAACTTGCAGCAAAACAGAGAGCAATACATTTCTGAACTGTATCATAGCAACTGAAACTTCCTTCTATATTCTGATGGCGTTAGTTTAGTATTTTTTTTGAAATGTTGGGATAACTTTTTTGATGAAGCAAAGCCAGATTGCTCAGCCACGACGGATAAGGGCAAATTTGTTTCCACAAGAACTTTTTTTGCCCTGGCAACTTTTGTTCTCAGGATCGTGTTATAGATTGTATCACCAAGCAGTTTTTTAAATCTTCGCTCTAATCCCCTTCTTGAGGCGAATGGTGCTGCCTTTAGAACGTCTGAGACTGTAATGCGTTGATAGGCATTGTTGTATATAAAAGATAAAGCTCTAGAGACCGCTTTATCCTTAATGGCAAATCCTTCTGTTGAACGTCTTACAAGAACATCCAGCGGTTTTATTTTTATAATTTTATTTTTGATTTTCCTATTGTTCAAAAGAGCATCCAGCATTTTTGCGGCCTCAAAACCACATCGTTTGGCATCAGTGGCTATGCTTGAAAGCGGAATGGAAGCCATCTCGCAAAGCATAACATTATCGTCCACTCCCAACACCGCAATATCATCAGGCACTCCGATGCCAAGCTTTCTTGCAGCCTCCAGAACCATAACTGCAATATAATCTGTGCATGCAAAAACTCCTGTTGCTGGAGGCAGATTTTTCAACCATTCTTCTAGAGTTCTGCGCCCCCATGCAAGCTTGAAAATTGGTTCTTCCACTTGCTCTATTTTTGAAAGGAAAAGGCACTCATAACCTTGTTTCTTCAAAATTTCAGCAAAAGCCAGTCCCCTGTGATTTGCCCAAATTCGGGGATAATAATATCCCACATAACCAAAAGTTCTGCACTTCAAACTTAATAGATATTCGGCAGCAAGTTTCCCAATAGCCTCATCATCGTTGAAGACAGCCGGAATATCCGGTGTAAACATGCTATTCACTGTGCTCACAAGAGGAATGTTAAAAGAGAGCACCATTTTGGCTATAGCCTGCTCATAAATTTGAACTATTGCCCCATCGCATTCACGCAAAAGCTCTGGCACATTCCTGAAGAAAGGGTTTGCAAGTATCCTCCAGCAACATTCACCGCTACGCATATAGTGCAAAATGCCTTCAAGCATGCGGCGATTATGTTCAAATTCCATGTAAAGCCGAATGCCAACATCAAACTGCTTTTTCAAAAATAAAGATCCCTTTCTCCTGACAAAGTTCTTGTATAAAAATGCTCAAATGCCTTCATCATATTTGGCATTTTGTTACGTATCTCTTCAATTTCTCTGGCTATTAGTTTTTCTCCAATTGCTTTAGTTTCAGGAGAAGCAAAGTCATCAAGCCATTCACGAAAGGTTATAACGGCATTCAATTTACAAAAACAACCTTCCTTGCCCGTTTTGAGCATCGTCATTATCGTATCACCAGTTCTGCCACAACGATATCCTGCTGTACAAAAAGAGGTTATATAGCCCATTTCCGCGAGTTCACGAACCACTTCATCTAAACTCCTTGTATCGCCAAGATAAAATTGTTGCGAGCTTCCGTTTTGCAGTGGCGCTGCATCTATTGACATTTCATTATGCCATCTGCTATAGCCCCCAATTTCTATAGATGATGATGCATCCGTTTGTGTACAGCCAAGCGGAATAAGTTGCCTGCGCAAGGCTGCCTCTTCACGGGCAGTAATAATCATTCCTGAATAAGGCACAGCCAGCCTTAAAACTACAACTGCTTTCTCAAAATCAGCATCTGAAACTCTATATTTAGTTTGTTGAATAAAAGGTGTATTCTCTGCTGGTTCAAGACGTGGAAAAGATATTGTATGTGGCCCTATTCCAAAATAGTTTTCCAGTTCAATGGCGTGTGATAAAAGCCCAAGCACCTCAAATCGCCAATCATACAATCCGAATAATACGCCAATTCCTACATCATCCACTCCAGCTTCCAGAGCTCTGTGCATGCAGGTGAGGCGCCATAAATAGTTATTTTTAACCGTGCCCTCGGGATGAAGCTCTGCATAGACTTCAGGATGATAAGTCTCCTGAAACACCTGAAATGTGCCAAGTCCAGCCGTTTTTAGTATCTTCAAATCTTCTATACTCATTGGAGCAGCATTAACATTTATTCGTCTAATAGAGCCCCATCCATTCTTTGTTTTAACTTTCACGCCATAAATAGTTTCCATGCTTTCCACAATGTAGTCTATTGAAGATATAGGATGTTCCCCGAAAACAGCAATAATTCTCTTGTGACCAATCTTGCCAGCCAGCACTTCTGTTTCTTTACGAATTTCATCCTGCGAAAGAATGCGGCGCTTGATAATTTTATTATCAGCCCTCAATCCGCAATAAATGCAATTGTTATAGCATATATTGCTTAAATAGAGCGGCGCAAACGTCACAATGCGATTATCATAAACGAAACGCTTAATGGCAGAAGCTGTCTCTTTCATTTCTTCCCATAAATCTTCTCTTGAAACAAAAAGTAGCAACGCTGCTTCTTCCAAACTAAGAGTGTTAATGCCACGCGCTTTTGCTAAAATATCACGTATCCGTTTAGGATCTTCTGATGCTTTTCTTGCCTTCTCTAAAACAGCTTCTATTTTTGCAACGTCAATAAAATGTTTGCCATTTGAGAGATATTTGATGACTTGAGCACTATTAATTGGATGATTTATTTCCATACGAAAAAACTCCATTAAAACGGAAGAAATAAATATACTAGTAATTTAAAAATTATCTGTCAACATATATAGAAGCCCATGACAGGCATTTTTAAATGCTGGGTTAGTGAACTCTAAAAATCATTAGTGTCGGCAGGCAGAACATTGAGCAGCTTTAGAACCTCATAGGCAACTAGTAAGCCAAAGATGCCTGTCATATAAGACATACTGCCAATAGGGTTGCGCTTACGTCCTTTGTTAAAAATTTCTTCTTCCTGAATTATGGGTAGATTTTTATTACGCGGCTCTTCTATTGAATATACGCAACGTATGCCATCTTCTATCCCCATTTTTTTTAATCTTTTGCGGATATGGCGTGCCAGTGGACAGGTTGTGGTTTCAGAAATATCGCCAATTCTAACTAGAAAAGGATGTAGCCTTGTTGCTGCGCCCATACTTGAAACGACATTTAATCCCTTCTTTCTGCAGGCAGCCAGGAGAGCCACTTTTGGTCCAACACTATCAATTGCATCAACCACCACGTTGATAGTATTATCCAGAAATTTATTTACGTTTTTCCCATCTATAAACTCATTCATTGCTTCTATGTTACAAACAGGATTTATCTCAAGCACTCGTAACTTTGCGATCTCAACTTTAGGCTTGCCAAGATTTGATTCCAGTGCGTAGAGCTGGCGGTTAAAGTTGCTATATCTAACAACATCAAAATCAACCAATAGCATTGAGCCAACACCAGCTCTGGCAAGTGCCTCAACTGCATATGAGCCAACTGCGCCCAGCCCAAAGATAGCAACCTTGCTGCTTCTGAGCTTATCTAGAGCAGCCCGCCCCAAAAGCTGAATGCTCCTTGCAAATCGTTCATCATTTGCCATAAAGAAGAGCAAAATGCCATCACGTTGTTTTTGGCATTACTGCAATCATTGGATTTGCTGCTGAAACTGTGCAGGTGACAACCGATTCTCTTATTTCAGTTTCAAGATCGCGCACAGTTCCATCAAATGAATCAATGCTGCCCGGCTCTATTTCTTTAACATCAGTTGGTAAGCCCATTTTATTCAGAAGCTCAATAAACGGTTCTGGTGGCAATTCTTCAACATTAACCATGGTCTTAACGTCCCATATCCCTTGAGCTATTAGCATTGCTGTGGCTATCGGTGGCACACCAGCTGTATAACTTATTGCTTGAGATTCCACCTCTTCATAGCAAGCCTTATGATCAGAAACCTGATAAATAAAGATCTCTCTTGGCTTACCATCCTTTATGCCTTTGACAAAGTTGCCTATACAAGTCTTGCCTGTATAATTTGGTGCCAGAGTTTTTGGATCAGGCAGCAACGCTTTGGTGACTTTTAAGGGCACAACTTCTTGACCAGTGCTCAATTTGACTGGTAGGTGCGAAAGGAACCCAAGTGTCCTTAATACTGTAAACACATTGATGTAGTGATCGCTGAAGCCCATCCAGAATCTTATGCTATTGGCATCTATATTCTTTGAAAGAGAATGCAGCTCATCATGTCCGTTAAGATATATAGGCTGTTTGCCGACTACGGGGAAATTATAAATTCTTTTAACAGTATGTGTTGGATATTGCTTCCATCCTCTATCTATCCACGTCCATACCTTGATAAATTCTCTGAAGTTGATTTCAGGATCAAAATTTGTGGCGAAGTATTTCCCGTGCCTACCAGCATTAACATCCATAATATCTATTGTATCGATTTTATCGAAATATTTACGCTGGGCAAGTGCACAATAGGCGTTTACAACGCCCGGATCAAAGCCTGCGCCGAGTATGGCTGTAATGCCTTTTTCTTTACAGCGATCTTTCCTCTTCCATTCATAATTTGCATACCAGGGGGGATTTTCACATACCTTATCAGGCTCTTCGTGAATGGCAGTATCAATGTAAGCAGCGCCAGTTTCGATACAAGCTTCTAAAACAGACATATTTATAAAGGCGTTTCCAAGATTAAGCACTATTTCAGAGTTAGTTTCTTTTATCAATTTTATAGTGGCAGGTATATCAAGCGCATTTAGTTGCCGTGAATAGAATTTTTTTCTGGTATCTTTGATGTGATTTTTTCTCTTAACACTTTCTATGATTTCATCGCACTTTGATTGCGTCCTTGAAGCAATACAGATATCGCCAAGTATATCATTGTTCATCCCTGCTTTATGTGCAGCAACATGAGCCACACCACCTGCACCAATGATCAAGAGGTTCTTTCTCATTTCTCATCTCCTTTCTTGTTTTTAATAATTGTTTGTTCACTAGAAAAAAGCAAAAGTTAAACTAAAAAATAATAACAAAAAAAAATATGGCAAGCTTTCTTGAATGTAAAATGCTTTTTTTATAAAACCGTCAGCTCTTTTAGCACCATTTCTGCAGCTGAAACTGCACCATCTGCAGCAAGCTTTTTTTCTTCTTTTTCAAGCTCATCTAAAATCTTTCTGCGCATATCCTCATCATCAAGCAATGGCATTAAAGCTTGAACTATCTTTTCTGGTGTTGCATCTTTTTGTAGACATTCAGGTGCAACAAGCTTTCCTGCAACCAGATTAACCATTCCCAGGAACGGTACTTTAACAAACATTTTACCAACCAGAAATGTTAATGGAGCAACCTTATAAATGATAACCATCGGGCATTTAGCCAGGGCTGCTTCTATTGTGGCCGTGCCTGAAGCCACTAACGCCGCTTTTGCATGCAAGAGCACCTCTCTGGTTTTACCACTTACAACAGAGATAAACTGCTTTGTAGTAGCATCTCTTTTTGCTATCAACTCCTGTATGATTTTTAGTGTTGTCTCGTTTGCCGCAGCTATAAGAAATGATGCATTTTTATGACTTTGCTTTAATAGAATGGCACTTTCAATCATAACGGGTAAATTCTTTTTAATCTCATCTTCACGGCTACCCGGCAAAATAGCTATCCTGACCAAATTGTTTTGTGGCTTTTCAGAAGGCCATAGTAGCTCACTTTGCGGTTTGAGACGTAGTTCCCTAAATTTTTCAACCAAAGGATGTCCCACAAAATCCGTTTTTAAGGAAGTATCTTTAAAAAACGCAGGCTCAAATGGAAAAATTGTAAGCAACCTATCGATATAACGAGCCATATCAAATCTTCTTGCGCTACGCCACGCCCAGACCTGAGGACTAATGTAATAGAGACTTTTAAGTCCAAATTTTTTTTTCGCTGCTTTAGCAAGTCTCAAATTGAAGCCTGGATAATCCACCAGCAACAACATATCAGGCTTTTTTTCTTCAATAAGTTTAATTATCTCTCTAAACATTTGTTTAAAAAATCGCAGGCGTTTTATAACTTCTATAAAGCCGACAACGCCTGTTTGAGAAACGTCATAAAGAGTTTTTACGCCCTGCGCACGCAGAGCTTCACCTCCTATACCAAATAGCTCCAGCTCAAAAGGAGTAATAGCCTTTAGCTTTTTTATGAGATCTGCTGCGTGCATATCACCTGAAATTTCACCAGCCACTATAAGTATAGATTTTTTCTCCGGTCTCATTTAAAGTCCCTTTTGAACAGCTCTCTTTATGAAGGTGAAGTGCGCATTTTTTGCGAAATCGTAGCGGCAAGTTTTAAAGCAACTGCCGCTTGTCTGCCATCAATTAGCGGTGTTTCTTTATTTTTCACGCACCTTATAAAAGCACTCAACTCTCTTTCAAGAGCATCTCCCTTTTCTATTGGAACTTTTTCTCTGCTGATTTGCATCCCTTCTTTTCGATATATTTCACCTGCCTGTTTCTGATAATCCAGTGAGATATAGGCATCTTCCGTGAAAACCCTAATTTTACGCAACGGTTCAGGGCTGATACGGCTTGCAGTTACATTTGCGATAGCTCCATTTTTAAATTTTAATCTAACGTTTGCAATATCTTCAGCCTTGCTTAACACAGGCACTCCGATTGCATGAATATCTTCTACCTCCGATTGAACCAGATGCAAAATTATTTCAAGATCATGAATCATAAGATCAAGCACCACACTCACTTCTGTGCCACGTGGAGGAGCACCATTCCTCATCGGCGGATAAGGAGCAAGCCGATGCGCTTCTATAAATTTTGGATTTTTAATCTGCTCTTCAAGATAGCGCATAACAGGGTTAAATCGCTCTATATGACCAACCTGCAAAATGAGGTTTTTCTCCTTGGCAAAAGCCACCATATCTTCGGCTTCTTGAGTTGTTGCAGCAATTGGTTTTTCAACCAAAAGATGGATGTTCTTTTTTAAAAAAAGCATTGCCACTTCATAATGCTTATCCGCAGGCACAACAATGCTGGCTGCTTCTATATTATCAGCAAGTTCTTCTATCTTTAGAAACACTTTCGTTTTATAACGCGCCGCTATCTCTTCAGCCCTTGCTGTGTTAATATCATAAACTCCTACCAGTTCGGCATCTGTCAGCTCGGAATAAACTCTGGCATGCCACTGTCCAAGACTTCCAACACCTATCACGCCAACTTTTATGTTATCTTTCATCTTTCCTCACAGCCGCGATTGCGATTCCTATTTTATCTGCCTGATTTATCACAGGTTCTTTATCAAGAATTATTGTTCTATTTGCCTCAATAGCCAATGTTGTGGATCGGGCCTTTTTAAGCACCTTAATTGTGTTAAGCCCAATCACAGGAATATCAAAACGCATATCATGAGCTTCTTTTGAAAGTTTTACAACAACTATTCCGCCATTGCCAAGTTTACCAGCACGCAGAATTGTCTCATCAGTTCCTTCAAATGCTTCAACAGCAAGCACTGCACCTTCTTTTATAACGATGGTTTGCCCTATATCAAGCTTGCCTATAACTTTTGCAACTTCTATCCCGATACGAATATCCTCCATCTCTCGCTCATCAGGTGCTCTTTTAGTCAGAATGCCTTCTTCTGGCATTGTGTGTTCCATAAAGCTGTGGGCTGGCAGCAAAGTTATGCCTTCTTTTTGTAGCTCTTCTGAAACAGCCCCGAATATGGAATGCGCCGTCTTCGTTCTAATTTTTCTTAATATCTCAATTGCTTTAGCATCTGGACGTAGATAAAAGAGATTTGTTGGAGTAATTTGCCCCGCCATCACAACGTACTGGATTTTTTCCGCTTTAAATGCATCTATGGTTGCCTGAAACTGTCCAAAATTTAGCCATTTTGTTTTATCAACTTTTTTTTCAATGTCACGATTAGTCTCTTTTCTAAATGCAACAGCAAAAATATATTTCACACCATCCTTTCTTGCGCCTTCAGCAAGAAGTAATGGATAAGAACCATTTCCTGCTATTATCCCGAGTTTGTCTGGTATCAGTTTTTCAAACATTATTCACCTCACAAAGCACTCCTTCATTTGTTCCAAAAAAACACAGTTTAGGCAAGTGATAAAAAACATTATTATAAAAATTGCATCCATATTTTTTTCTTTATTTTTTTGATTGTGAGTGTTATGTTGCCTTTCCTTTTTTGAGATACGGGGCGTAGCGCAGCCTGGTAGCGCGTTTGCTTGGGGTGCAAAAGGTCTCGGGTTCAAATCCCGACGCCCCGACCATTTTTTTCTGATTTTTTGCCATCATTAAAACAAAACTTTTGGAAGTCACTTCGCAAAAATAACCGTAATAATTCACACTAATATAAATTCAAAGTTATTGATTTTGCTTCTTAACTTAAAATTTTTCTTTGAGAAATAGCGGGAGAATCATGAACATGATATACTGCTCCCCTTAAAATCAGGGTAAAAGAATAGTGGAGAAAAATATGGTAGTTTTGGTATTGGTTTGTTTGATTTGCAGGCTTTAAGCGCTATGTTTTTTTAGAAAGGAGTAAATATTATGACAAAAACACATAGGCGAGTAGAAGCGATAAAGAGTTGAAGGTCGGCTGGGCACTGTTTTTTGTGGTATAATGAGAACATTCAAAGAAGAAGTTTTTACGACTTCTCCTCATTGCAAGAAACTTTAAAGATAATTGAAAAATGGGTAAATTACTATAATAAGGCTTACCCCCATTCCTCTTATACGTACATCAGCCCAACAGATTTCGAAACACAATCCCAAAAAAAAGAGCTTGATAACATAATATGAAATTTCTACCTTATCTCCCATCTTCTGTGGCCCGGTTTTATGGAGGTCATTACATTAAACAATGAGCCAACTTACATTCTTTATGGAAGAAGATAAGAAATTGGTTAGTTTAAGAGAAGCAAGTGTTTGGGCTTCGCAATATCTTAATCGTAAGGTCACTATCTCAAATATATCTTATCTTCTTCAATATGGAAGAATAAGAAAATATGGTTGTGATGGAAATCCTCTCATAAATATAGAGGAATTAAAGAATTATTATGATTCTTTTTCAAAAGAAAAATACTGGAAAAAAATATTAGGGAGGGACATTAATTGGCATCTCTCATTTGTGCAATATAAGGAGGCGGAAAGGACAAAACATGTCCATAGGCTGCATCCTTACAAAGGTAAGTTTATTCCTCAATTAGTAGAGTATTTTCTTGATTCTCATACAGATGAGTTTAAAAGAGAAGTATACTTTCATAAAGACGATATAGTATTAGACCCCTTTTGTGGAAGTGGAACAACATTAGTTCAGGCAAATGAATTAGGGATGCATGCCGTTGGAATTGATATTTCTTCCTTCAATGCTTTGATTTCTAATGTAAAAGTTAAAAAGCACAATTTAATTTTCATTGCAGACACAATTCATCAATTAACTTCGAAGTTAAAAGACTTTCAAAAAACTAAAAATAATACTATTTTTGAAGAACACTTACTATCAGAACTTACAAAATTTAACACTAAGTATTTTCCCTCACCGGAATATAAAAGGAAAGTTACCACTGGAACGATCAATGAAAATGAATATTCAAAAGAGAAAGAAATAGAATTTCTTACTATTTATGAGGAGTTGATACAAGAGTATCAAATCAAAATAAGGCAGGATAAAAGTGAAACTTTTTTAGATAAGTGGTTTTTAGACCCTGTCAGAAAAGAAATAGATTTCTTATCACAAGAAATAAGAACAATAGATAACATAGATGCAAAGGAAATTTTAACCATCATTTTAAGTAGAACCGCTCGCTCTTGTAGAGCAACGACACACGCAGATTTAGCCACTCTAAGAGAGCCTGTTATCACTACATATTATTGCAAAAAGCACGGAAAAATTTGTAAACCAATATTTTCTATCACAAAATGGTGGGATTTTTATACAGTGGATACACTAAATCGGCTTAAAGAATTTGATGAGTTAAGGACCGATACTTTTCAAATATGTTTAACTGGGGATAGTAGAACAATAGATATTTATGAAGAAATTAAAAAGAGAAACACAATGTTTGCAAAAATGTTATTGAGACAAAAGATAAGGGGGATATTTTCAAGTCCACCTTATGTTGGGCTTATTGATTATCACGATCAACATGCTTATGCGTATGAGATATTTGGATTTCAACGAAGAGACGAATTAGAAATAGGACCTTTATCCAAAGGTCAGGGAAAAGAACAAAGGAATTCATATAGTAAAAGTGTAGCAGAAGTTCTCGTAAATTGCAAAAAATATCTTCAAGAAGGTTATGATGTCTTTTTAGTGGCTAACGATAAATTTAATCTTTATCCAAAGATTGCAGAATTGGCTGGAATGAAAATTGTCAACCAATTCAAGAGACCTGTCCTTAATAGGGTGGAGAAAGATAGGGATACTCCTTATGCAGAAACAATATTTCACCTAAAGGAAAAATAAAATGGCGCTTACAAAAGAACAAATAAAGAAGATTGAAAACACAATTAGAGAAAGTTTAAGGAATAAATTTTTAACATATAAACCAGAAACAAGTAATATGCCATTTCATTATCGCCTACTTGGTCGGGATAGAATGGCATTATTTTCTTTTATCCATTCTTTAAATACCACTTTTGGCACTTCGATTTTTGAACCCGTAGCTGAAACATTGGCAAGTTTAAGATTTTCTGTTGCACAAAAGCACTTTGTGGTAGGTGATACAATAAGCGAGCAAGCTCAAACTGAAATTCAACGAATAATGAATGAACTTACAATTGGGAAAGAACCTAACAAACTAGAGGAAATTGAAAGGATAAGAAAGGTTGCCACTTTGGGCAGAATAAATAAAATAAAAACTGTAAAAGTTGATTTATTTATTAAAAGCTATGATGGAAGTATCTATTTATTTGATTTAAAAACAGCCAAGCCTAATATTAGCAATTTCAAGGATTTTAAGAGAACACTATTGGAATGGATAGCAATCTATTTATCAACACACTCTGATGAGAATATCCATTCTTATGTTGCTATCCCTTACAATCCTTATGAGCCTAATCCTTATGAAAGATGGACACTGAAAGGAATGCTGGATTTAGATAATGAGTTAAAGGTTGCAGAGGAATTTTGGGACTTTCTGGGAGGGAAAGGGGCATATTTAAGACTGCTGGATTGTTTTGAAAGAGTGGGAATAGAGTTGAGGCCGGAGATAGATGAATATTTTTCAAAATTCAAATAAAGAAGAGAATTTTACCAATGACAAAGGCGACCAACAGCGTATAACACAGCATAAAGCGTAAAAGGTTCGCCATTAGGAGCCACTAAAATTCCGCCTTTGAGAAAACTTCTTTTATGCTGGGAACGTATATTGAAATAAAACTATGGAAGGACACTTTTTTGATACCAGTTTAAAATTGATTGTCAATTGTTGCCCTCACAAAAAATTTGCCTCAAAAAGAAGCTAGTAGCAAGAAGAGTTTTGTTTTTTCTTACAGCTTTTCCAAAAGGGAGAAGCAGGTTCGGAGTGAGGACGATGAGGCAATGATTTGTAATGCAGTGTAAGCAGGAAGGCAGACAAAAGTCGAATCGGAAGGATTAAGTCTTTGTTATTTATATTTCAAAATGGGTTCGCACTGCGTTTAATAACTGTGATCATTTTTTGCTATCTTGAGATGGAACAAAGCTTTTCAAACACTATAATTTACTTATGCATAATAGAGGAAGCAAGGAAAACCCAACTACCATCTGCACAGCATTACAACCTGCAAGATTTTGTAGTTAAGAGATTTTTGAAATTCTTTATTTTATCAGAATAGTTCTTAGAAAATAAACAGCAATTATTAACGTCATTATTTTGCTGCTCCTGTTCCAAGAAGAAATTGCTTTGTTGAAGGGGGAAACAGCAAAATGGCAGTAGACTTAAAATAGTATATGAATAATTCGTTAAAGTAAGAATTTTTTTATAAACCAAAAATGTATGTAGTGGGAAACGTTCTAATATTGGCTGCCGGACCAGGATTTGAACCTGGACAAACAGATCCAGAGTCTGCTGTGCTACCATTACACCATCCGGCAAAAAATGCTGGAAAAATCTGTTGAAAGTGCTCTATAGTAGCTTGAATGAAATGTTTCGTCAATTATTCAAATAATTTTTTTATAGTTTTCTTTTCTTGTGCTTTAACGCTGGCAATTAGGCTATATCTGCTTGGAAGCTTTCTAGAATCACCCTTCTTTTTTCCTGAAGGTGGCGATAGGGCTCTTTATTATTCGCTTGCCTGTAATATTGCTGATTTTAACGTGCCGCAGAGCTTTTTGATTTGCCTGCCCTTATATCCATTTCTGCTTGCTCTGTTATTCATAATTTTACAGGCAAAATCGCTTCTTATCCCGATAATTTTGAATTTAATTTTTGAGGTGATTACAACGTTTTTTGTCGTAAATATCGTAAAGACAAAGTATGGAAAACTTGCCGCAATACTTGCCGGCGCGCTTTATGCCTTATTGCTGCCAGCGGCTGCTTATAGTCTTGCGCCAATGCCTATAAGTGCCGTAATGTGCTTAACTGCTTTTATATTATACCTATCTTCTAGATGGGATGCATGTTTAGCCAATATGCCTGTCAGCAACATTCAATATATTAAACAAGCGATGTTTTACGGATTACTGCTTGGCATAGGCACACTATTAAGCGGAAATTTCCTTGTGGCTCTCTTTTTGATGGGATTTTTGTTTTTGATAAGAAAAGAGCAAAACATTTCTTTTGAAATGCGAATTATTGCAGTGGCAATAATGCTTTTCATTGGGCTGGCGTTGTTCTCAATTACAGGTTTCATCAACAAACATTTTGGTGGAAGCTGGCATTTAGGCACGGTGCATAGTGGGATGAACCTGTATTTAGGGAACAATCCGAATTGCAATGGATATGCAGCAGTTCCAGAAACAGTCAGAATCAGCGCAGCAGAAATGACACAGGATTTTTTAGCTCTTGCAAGCAAGAAAGCAGGGAAATCGTTCACTGCAATAGAAGCAAATAGATACTGGCAACAAGAATCAATCGCTTTTTGGCAAGAGCATCCTTTTGAAGGAATGAAGCTTATTTTAAAGAAGCTCTTACGCATCATAAATTTTAAAGAGTTTGACGACTGTGATTTGATGGGAATGGTTAAAATGGCTTCACCTGCTGGAGTGCATTTACTATTTATCTCTTTCGGCATAATAGAAGTGCTTGCTCTATTTGGAATCATCTTCTGCAATAAAATAAAAATAACCAGAGCGGAATTTTTGATAAGTGGCTCGTTTATCATTTCTATGATGATAACCTTTGTTACTGAAAGGTATCGTTTGCCACTAGTTTTATCCTTTATTCCAATGGCTACAACAGGCATCATTGTACTAAAAAATGCTGTTATGTGGCTTGCTAAAAAAGAAAGGATAAAGTCACCCCCCTACTTTTTAATCGCCAAGTTCGTAGCTTTTATCGTATCCTGTGGTTTGATTTTTTATCCTATTAAGCTGCCATTTATTGCTCCGCAGCAATACGTTAATTATGCACTTTATTATCTCAAAGCTGGTAATATAGCAAAGGCAGAGGAATATGCCTTAAAAGCAAGACAGTTGTCTCCATCTTATTTTGAAGCAGCCTTAACTTTAGCCAACACCTATGCAATCAAAGGCGATTTTGATAAGGCATACCAAACTTATTTGAGCGCAATAGAACTCAACGAAAACGATGAAAGAGTTTTGTTTAATATCGGATTGCTGCTCTTTAATGCTGGTAGGAACAAGGAGGCAATAACTTATTTTAATCAAGCGCTTATTAAAAAGCCTGACCACATAAAATCTTTGTTTAATCTTGCTGATTTGCACTTGAAAGAACGAAACTATGCTGATGCACAAGAAACAATAATAAAATTGAAAAATCTTTTGGCTGCCGGCAAAGAATATACCAATGAGCTGGCAGAATTGGAATTCAGGTTGAAAAACCTCTCAAAATGAATTTTATTTTCTGGCTATGGTATGAGGCATAGAAGAAACATCAAAACAAAAGAGGAAAGATCAATAGCATTTTTCTTTAGAGGAAAGAGCTCTGTTCAGCTTGTGCTAATTTCTTTTGCTGCGATTATTCCTCTGGCAATTTTTATGGCATTTTGGCAGGTGAATAAAGCATTTTCTGCGCTCAATGAGTGTGAAAAACGGCAAGAAGATATTTGCCACTCCATTGCTCTAATTTTATCATCTCTTTCAAATGAAAATGATAAGGCATCTATAGATTTTTCTGAGAAGTGCGTAGTTACCTGTCCTCTGGGCTATCGTTATCGCATAATTATAATAAGCAATACGCCACTGGTGTATTGTCCACTTCATGGTAATCTTGCCAACAAAACACAAAGCAGGGCTCTTAACATAAAGGAAGAGCAATCTTCTAATGAGCAAAATGGCACATATATTTCTCCTGAAATAATGATAATTCCTGCTAAAAATAAGAGTCACAAGTAGCAGTGTTATCTATTGTGGTGATGCTTTTATTTACTCTATTGGTTGGTGAGCAGGTGAAAGTCCAAAGGCAGTCAATTCAAGAATGCCCGTGTTTATCTTTTTTGGTTTTTCAAGTATTTTTATTCTGATGCGATATGCTGCAAATTCAGGAAAAGTCTTGTAATCTATCAACATATCTTTTGTGTTGGCGCTTTCATCAACAACCTTGATCCAGTTTTCTCCGTCACGGGTTGGTGAGAGCTCTATTACATATTTTACAGGACCGGGTATGACGCCATTATCGTAATCAAGTCCTGTTTCTGACCAGTGTATACGAACGGCTTGAACGTTAAATAGATCAAGGAAGTGGCATATAAGCCATGGCGAACTATCGTTTGTTAAAGGCTCCCACCATGTGGTAAAGGAATTATCAACCGCATAATTTGGAGTACGCCCTGGTGAATAAGAAGAAGCTCTTGCTGGCTTATTGGCAGTTAGCGGTTTCCAGCCTACGTCATTGCCGGCAGCAGGATTTGCCAAAACACCCGGCGCCCACTGTGGAACTTCGGATGCGCCTCTAGAAACCAGCCTGCCATCAGGTGTTATTTCAACAGGATCCATACCTATTCTTCGTTCAAATATATGATAATTCCCAACGTGGCAGGTATAGAATGCCCACAGAGTTCCGTTTGGTCCTTCAACAATAGAGCCGTGTCCTGGACCGATTATCAATCCTGAAGTTTTTTTCATAAATGGGCTATCTGGCAAGTAATAGAATGGACCAAGAGGTGCATCTGCAACGTAAGCTCCCATTCCGTATGTTCTAAATTCTGTACCGGGCGCTGCATAAGTGAGATAGTATTTTCCGCGATACTTAAACATCCATGAGCCCTCACAATACGAACGATATTTATGTTCATTAAAAGCGCCATATCTTTCCCACTCATGATTTGAATTAAATGCAGCAAGATATTTTGCAGGTGCTGCCAGCCGGTTCGGCTCATCTGTTTTTAAAGGAGCGCCTTTAAGCCCCTTTCCACCAAGTCCCCAATAGGCATAAAGGGAACCATCATCATCAGCAAAGAGCATTGGATCTTTCCATTCTTCAAGAGGCTTGCCATCATAATCAAGCATAGGACCTATTTCCTTAAAAGGGCCGAGTGGATTATCGGCTTCCCATAATTTTGCAAGACAAGCTGTAAGCAAAAATTTATTCTTCCATCTCACTACTGTTGGCGCATATCCGATATCGTAAGGCTCAAGTTTAACGTGTTTCCAGTTAACAAAATCTTCTGTGTAATAAGCCATTCCGCAAGATGAATATAGATACCATTTGCCTTCGTAATAGATGACAGAGGGGTCTGCTGTCTCACGAAAATCAGCTTTTGGCAGCATTACCCAGTGCAGATAATCCTGTTCTCCTTCCCATCGCCTATCTTTTGAACCATTGCCTCGTGGATAATCAGGGATAGGCAGTGGATTGCAATAAGTGTGCTGTAGAGGATTTACTGGAGTGCCATCCACTTTAAATAATGGCTGAGGTGGCGGCTCAGCCTTGCCTGAAAGATCGCTTACAATTCTTTGCTCTTCTGTGAATTGTACAATTTTTTCATTTTCAATCCACTGGAGGGTATAACTTCTTTTCACAA
>CAZBHO010000010.1:20410-62953 GCA_964491945.1 uncultured Verrucomicrobiota bacterium
TGATAAACAACTTTTAAGACAATACCTTTTGTTATTGAAGCAAGGGCATCATCATCGCTAACCTTGATATAATAGAGACATTCATTTTCTGACTGGTTTAGCGCGGATGAAAAAATTGGCGGTGATCCGATTATATTTTCTGCGGTTTGCCTATCAATTCCGCCCTTTAAAGCAGCATATAAATCTGCAAATAATAGAGACTGGGAGTGCTCCTCCTCAGAGTTATCTGCTGTTGCAGAAGGCTTAATAAGCCATGATATCGAGATAACCAACAGGATTAACATATAGGCTCTTAATATTTTCATGATGCGCCTCCTTTCGGAATATGTCGCATTTCTGCGGCATCATGTTTTTTAGTTTTTGTTCCATCTATGTTTCTCCTGTCTCTCTACTTAATTTTATCGGCAAGGCTGCTGCACTATATAAGTTTTTCAGCAACCTCTCTCATTCCATTATAATTATAGCAATTTCTGCCTATAACGCAATAAAAATATGCTGTTTATACAACTATAAAAACAGGCATATTATACTGATTTTTATCCTGGCCATTGTTGTCTTTAAAAGTGAGTTGGCAACGTTTAATCATAATATCAGTAAGAATAAGTTAATGAACAAATCATTTTAACCACAAAAACATGGCAAACAGAGAGAAATAGCTGATTTTCTTGCAGTTGCTGTTTTTTATCGCAGAGTTTTATTTATTCTACTATCTTGCGTAAGGAGAGATGGTGCGGAGCTTTTTGATAACACCTGGCAATTTTTCCAGAACATAGTCGATATCAGATTCTGTGTTATATCTGCTTAAACTGAAGCGTATTGTACCGTGCGCTGCTGTAAATGGAATTCCCATTGCTCTTATGACATGTGATGGCTCAAGTGAGCCAGAAGCGCATGCAGAGCCTGAAGAAGCCGCTATTCCTAAATCACTTAGATGATATAAAATTGCTTCTCCTTCTACATAATTAAAGCTAACACTCAAGGTATTTGATAGCCGATGTTCTCTATCGCCATTTATTCTTACATCTGGACATGTTGCGAGAATGCCCTGCTCAAGTTTATCGCGCAATTTTCTCACAGTTTCAATTTCTTCTTGCAAGGCCTTTTTTGCGAGTTCGCAGGCAACGCCCAGCCCAACAATATATGGTACATTTTCCGTGCCACCACGCTTGCCATATTCCTGATGTCCGCCTAACAACAAGGGCTGAATAGATACCCCCTTCCGCATAAAAAGCACACCTATTCCCTTTGGCGCATGCAGTTTGTGTCCTGAAATGGAGAGCATATCTACTGGCACTTTGTTTAAATCAACAGGATATTTTCCTGCCACCTGCACGGCATCGGTATGCATAATGCCCCCAGCATTTTTGACCATAGGCGCTATTTTCTCTATAGGGAAAATTACTCCTGTTTCGTTATTTGCCCACATAATGCTTACCAATGCCCGCTGGTTTTTCAAAAGTTGCGCCAATTCATCAAGATTCAGTCTGCCTTCAGAATCAACTCCCAACTCTGTCACCTTTAGCCCTTTTTTCTTTAAATATCTACAGGGCTCAAGCACGGCAGGATGTTCAACACGGGTGGTTATTACCTGTAAATTTTCATAGCTTTCTATCGCGCCACGAATGGCGGTGTTATTGCTTTCAGTGCCACAGCTTGTAAAAATTATTTCTTGTGGATGTGCGTTGAGAAAATCTGCCACTTGCTCTCTTGCGCGTTCAACGGCTTTCCTTACGCTTCCTCCAAAATAGTGCATACTGGATGGATTCCCCCATTTTTCCACAAAAAAAGGCATCATTGCTTCAATAACTTCTGGAGCAACTTTTGTTGTAGCATTATTATCCAGATAGACAATCTTTTCATTCATAGATCTTCCTCAACAACGATATCTTGTGAAACAAATTCTTTTAATTTGGCTTCCACCACTTCACGCAAAGTAGCTTTAGCCCCTATGCAATTTGCACACATTCCACGCAACGCAACTGTAACTTTATTTCCAGAAACATCAATTAGCTCAATATCACCACCATCTTTTGCCAGCAGAGGGCGCACCTCTTTTTCAAGAGCTTCTTCTATCAGTTTAATCTTCTGCACAAGTGTAAGCTGTTTCTTTTCATGTTTTTCTTCAACCTTATTTTCAGAGCCAAGAACCTTTTGAATGATTTCAGCAATATCCTTATGGCACCTGCCACAGGCACCTCCAGCTTTACAATAATTTGTTACTTGCTCAATTGTGGAAAGATGGTTTTCTCTAATAACCTGCACGAGGAAATCTTCCGTTATCCCAAAACAGTGGCAGACCACACGCCCCTGCAGCATTTCTTTGCCTGTTTTGCCAGTTCTATAATTTTGGATGGCAAGTTGTAAGGCTTCTCTGCCCATAACGGAGCAATGCATTTTTTGTTCAGGCAAGCCACCTAAAAAATCTGCAATATCCTGATTGGTTATCTTTTCAGCTTCTTCAAGCGTTTTGCCTTTTATCATTTCTGTCAAAGCGGAAGAGGATGCTATTGCGCTTGCACAGCCAAATGTCTGAAATTTTGCATCAATTATCCGTGTTTTTGTTTCATCCAACTTGAATGTTAGTTTTAGTGCATCACCACAAGCCATTGAGCCAACTTCGCCGACACCATCCGCATCAGGAATAACACCAACGTTACGCGGATTGCGAAAATGATCTAAAACTTTATCTGAATAATCCCACATAGCGCCTAAATTTTCTCTTTTAAATTTTTTCTAGCCTAACTATAGAGAATAATTTTTCATTTGCAAGTTTTTTCAATAACAAACGAGCAGATTGGACTGGTGGATTTTTGGAATAATCAGAAAAAACTTTTAGGAACTCAGGACTGGGACTGTGCATGGAGGTACCATATACCATTATTTTCCTAAAATGTAGCAGGATCAATCATGCTGTTAAGTTGAAATATAAGATTGAATTTTTCTTCAAGAGGTGGTAAGTGAAAAGTAATTGTTTATAACATCACAAAAAACTTTTTGGTTATGTCAAAAGAATTTGTCCATCTTCATATTCATACCAGTTATAGTTTATTGGATGGAGCATGCAAAATTAAAGAACTGATGAATGCCACTCTTAAAAAGGGGATGCATGCTGCGGCTATAACCGATCATGGGGTGATGTATGGAGTTATTGATTTTTATCAGCAGGCTGAGAAAGCAGGAGTTAAGCCCATTATTGGGTGTGAGGTATACGAAGCCACTGGCAGTCGCTTTGATAAAAAAAGCGATCAGCAGGGCACTTTACAAAATTATCATCTCGTTTTATTGGCAGCAGACAATATTGGTTATAAGAATCTAATTAAAATGGTCAGTGCGGCTCATCTTGAGGGATTCTATTATAAGCCACGCGTTGATGAAGAACTGTTGATGAAGTATTCAAAAGGGATAATAGCTCTTTCTGCATGCCTTAAGGGCAAGGTTGCCGAGACTATTTTAAAAGATGGTGAGGAAAAGGCAAAAGGTGTTATTGGGCGCTATGTTGAGATTTTTGGGAAAGATAATTTCTTTTTGGAATTACAGGATCATGGCATAGCAGATCAAAAGAAGGTTAATAAAGCGATTATCCGATTATCTAAAAAGCTAGGTGTCCCTCTTGTGGCGACAAATGATGTACATTATCTTGAAAAATCTCATTCTGAAGCACACGATGTTTTGCTTTGTATACAAACAGGAACATTACTTAAAGATCCTAACAGAATGAGGTATGAGCCACAGAAATTCTATCTTAAATCTCCAGAAGAGATGTATGAACTTTTTGGTGAAGTGCCAGAAGCCCTTACTAACACTGTGGATATAATGCATAGATGCACTGTGGAATTTGATTTTAAGCACACCTATTTTCCAACTTTCACTCCGCCAGCAGGCTATTCACAAGAGGAATATCTTTATAAGTTATGTTGTGAAGGTTTACGGAAACGTTATGGCATAGAAAATCCTGCTGCTCCAAAAGATAATAGAGAAAAAGAGATAATAGATAGAATGAATTTTGAGATAAGTGTGATAAAGAAGACAGGATACATTGGCTACTTTCTTGTCGTATGGGATTTTGTAAATTTTGCAAAAAGCCGAAATATTCCTGTGGGTCCCGGACGTGGTTCTGGAGCAGGGAGCCTTGTGGCTTATTGTTTGGGGATAACAGGAATAGATCCACTGCGATATGGTCTTTTCTTTGAACGGTTTCTTAATCCTGATAGAGTAAGCCCGCCTGATTTTGATATTGATTTTTGCCAATATCGCAGAGGTGAGGTTGTTGAATATGTTAAAGAGAAATATGGCAGAGAAAATGTTGCGCAAATAATAACTTTCGGAATGCTCGGCGCAAAGACCGTGATTCGTGATGTTGGTAGAGTTCTGGAGATAAAGTTATCTTATTGCGATAAACTTGCTAAACTTGTGCCGGCCGTTTTAAAGGCAGAAAAGAGCGATGGGACTGAAAAAAAGAACAATATGGAACTTGCTCTGGAGTTAAGTCCAGAACTTGCCGAAGAAGTTAAGAACAATGAATCTGCAAAATTGATAATGAAATATGCCACTGTGCTGGAAGGACTTCTGCGAAATTCTGGTGTCCATGCAGCTGGTGTGGTAATTGGTGATAGACCGCTTGTGGAGCATTTGCCTCTCTCAAGAGATAAAGATGGTGAAGTTGTTACACAGTTTAGTAAAGACCATGTGGAAAAGCTTGGGCTATTAAAAGCAGATTTTCTAGGATTAAAAACTCTCTCTGTAATTGATGAAACAATTAGGCTGGTAAAGCAGGTTAAAGGCATAGATATTGATATAGACAACATTCCTCTGGACGATAAACTGACCTTTGAATTGTTAAGAAAAGGGAACACAGTTGGAGTGTTCCAGCTTGAAAGTAAAGGCATGCGTGAACTTGCAAAAAACATTGCGCTAAGTAGCGTGGAAGATTTAATGGATATGATAGCCCTTTATAGACCCGGTCCTATGCAGTTTATTGATGATTTTATTTTGTGTAAGACCGGCAGAAAAAAAATCATATATCCTCATCCTAAACTTGAGCCGATCCTTTCAAAAACTTATGGCTTTTTTATTTATCAGGAACAGGTGCAACAAGCAGCTCAGGTACTTGCTGGGTTTACCTTAAGTGAGGGCGATATTTTACGCCGTGCTATGGGAAAGAAGAAGCCAGAAGAAATGGCTAAACAAAAAGAAAAATTTGTGGAAGGCTGCCGAAAAATAAGTGGTTTAACCAAAGAAAAGGCTGAAGAACTTTTCAATGTTATAGAAAAATTTGCTGAATATGGGTTTAATAAAGCTCATAGTGCAGGCTATGCCATTCTGGCTTATCAGACCGCTTATCTTAAGGCGCATTTTCCGCAGGAGTTTATGTCCGCTCTAATATCAAGCGAGATAGGCGATTACGATCATATGCCAGTGCTCATAGGTGAAGCCAATGCGCTTGGCATAAAGGTTTTGCCACCTGATATCAATAAGAGTAATGTGCGCTTTATGCCAGAGGATAATGCCATCAGATATGGACTTGCTGGAATCAAAAATATAGGTGAAGGCACGGCAACGGAAATTGTTAATGAACGCGTTGCTAATGGAGCATATAAAAACATAATAGATTTTTGCCAGCGTAATGATGGCACTCTTAACAAGAAGGTTATGGAAACACTAATTCGTTGCGGCGCATTTGATTCTTTTGGCGAAAAACGTGCACAACTTTTCAATGTTCTTGATAATATAATGAAAACGGCATCATTCAAAAATAAAATAAAGAAAGAAGCCTCCAGCTTTCTCTTTTCTATCAACGAAATGGAAGATAATGCTTCATTTAAAAATATATTTATGGATGTGCCTGAATGGGAACAGAATGAACTGCTCAATGCTGAGAAAGAGTTGCTTGGCGTTTATATGAGTGGGCATCCACTTGCCCAATACACAGAAACTTTAAAACGTTATGCTTTAGCAACAACGGCATCATTAGCAAATCTTAAGGATAATACCTTTACTCGTATCGGTGGACTTATAGTCAAAGTGGATAAGAAATATGTTTCTTATAATGGCAAAGAAAAGCGACCGATGGCGATTCTAAAAATAGAAGATACTGAAAGCACAATAGAAGGAGTTGTGTATTGCGATGCTTATCAAAATTTTGAAAAAAATATCATTGTTGGCGAACCTGTAATTGCTTGTGGGCAGGTAAGACGTAATGATGAAACTACTAATTTAATTATCAATGAAATATATCCGCTGGAGCAGGCACCACGTCACTTTGCAGAAAAATTAAGCATCCATATCCCAATGAGTAATATTACAAATGAATTACTAGAAAATATTAAATCTGTATTGTTAAATTATCCAGGAAAGACGCCTGTCATTATATGTTTACGGGAACTCAACGGTACAGAAATTTTTATTAAAACAGATTCCTCCTATAATGTGCTTGCTTGTGAAGAGTTAATAAAGGAATTGCAAAGCATAGTTGGAGATGAATCTGTGTACATATCAGTTGTTCAAAAACCGTGTTTAAATTATGAAGTGAATAATTATCGTAGAATTAGCCAGTAAGAAAAAAATAAAATTCATAATCGAATGAGAGGGCATAAAACAATGGAAACAAAAAGAAAACATCAAAACGAAGTTAACTGGGTTAAAAAGATTGAGTTAAAGGGCGTGGAACGTAAGGTGGCTTTACAAAGGGCCAATGAAATTATAAGCAAGGAATGGAAACTCAAAATGCCAAGATGCAAACCATTGCCGTTACATTTTGGTACAAACAATTTCTATAGAATAGGGGAAATAGAGTATTGGATAGTTAACGACACTATTAATAACTATTGCGGTAAATTTCTCTTTATGTTTGATGGTCAACGCTGCCCTAGCCATTATCATCTTATGAAAGATGAGACATTTTTTGTGGTGCGTGGCAAGATCAAAATGACAGCTGGTAGCAAACGGTTTACAATGAGAGCAGGTAATGTGTTTAAAATGAAACCCAGAGTAAAACATACTTTTTTGGCTGTGGATGGCCCAGCTCTTATTCTTGAGGTCTCTTTGCCTTCAAGTAAAGGAGATAACGTTTTTGAAGATCATGAAGTTGGCAATATTATCGTGTGATTTTTTTATTTTTGATAGAAAAATGTTTTAGTTTAGATGAAACTTCTTCATATAATCCATTCTTTCCATTGGGCAGGTGCAGAAAATAATGTAGTTACTCTTACTAAAGGTCTCATTAGACGCAAGATAGAAGTAGAGATCGTATGTGCAGCTGGAGATAATGAAAAACGTTTCCATAAAGCATTAGAGGGTTTCCCTGTCAGAGTAATAGGATATGATTTTGCAAGGGGGATTTCTTTAGTGGATGTGTTGAAGATAGCTGGGATTATAGTGAAGAATAACTATGATATAGTGCATGTCCATCAGGTTGGATATGGAGGGGCTACTGGCAGATTAGCAGCGAAGCTTGCCGGCAGGAGAGTGATTGCTACTGAACATAATCTTTCTTTTGAACACGTATGGCTTACCAATCCACTTAAAAAATGGTTTCACGAAAAATGTTTTCATCCATTATGGAATGCTTTTACAATAGATCATATCATCGCTAATTCTTCTGTGGTCGCGGAGGCTACAATTAAGAGGGAGCGACTTCATCCAAATAAAATAACTACAATCAATTTAGGGATAAAATTGCCACCACAAAAATTACGTAAAGAAAAAGAAACTCTTTTTAAGAAAGCGATAAATGACGAAATAATTATAGGATATATTGGAAGACTTTCTCCCGAAAAAGGAGTGGTATATGTTCTTAAGGCGTTACCGTTTATCTTATCAAAATATAAGAACATAAAAGTGATTATTGCTGGTGATGGACCACATAAAAATGTGTTGCAAAGGTCTGCTGAAGAACTTGGTATATCCGAAAGAGTTTTTTTTATAGGATGGATAGATCAAGTCTTTGAAACTATGAAGCAATTTGATATTATGGTTGTGCCATCATTGAATGAACCTTTTGGAATCGTTGTATTAGAAGCTATGGCTTGTGGAGTACCACTCATTGCAGCTTATAGTGGTGGAATTAAGGATATTTTACCATCAAATGAATCGTGTGCTTTGCTTGTTCCTCCAGCCGATAGCGAGGCAATTACTAATGCTATACTACGACTATTAGAAGATACAACTTTGCGAGTGAATATGGTGGAAAATGCTTTCAAACGTTTTTGCACACATTTTACTGATGATATTATGATTAGAAAGACGATAGCTATTTATCGTATGGTGTGTGGTAATAAATGGCGAAACTTATGAATAAAGCACCAAAAATAAGCATTTGTGTTATAACAAAAAACGAATCTGAAAAAATAGCAGAATGCCTTGCATCAGTCAGCTGGGCAGATGAAGTGATCTTAGTGGATGATTTTAGTGAAGATGATACAGTGAAAATAGCATCACAATTTCATAATGTTAAAATTTTTCAAAATAAGTTTGAAGGGTTCGGACAACAAAAGCAGTTTGCTGTTACAAAAGCGTCAAACGATTGGATTTTTAATATAGATGCCGACGAAGTTGTGACGGATGATCTTAAAAATGAGATACAACAAAGATTATCAAGTGAGGAAAAAACTTATTCGGCTTATTTTGTCAGGCGCTTAAATCTGGTTTTCGGGAAAAACAAAATGGATGCGTTCCCTGGGACAATTAGATTGTTTAATAAAAAATATACATATTATAGGGGATATGTCCACGAACGTCCAATTGTTGAAGGGCTGATAGGACAGCTCAACAGCTATCTAATTCATAAGTCAAAAGCCTTTACAAATTATAAAGCTTATTTTAAAACTTATGTGATGAGATATTCAACATTCGCCGCAAAAGATTATTATGATAGAGGCAGACAAATAACTATTTTAAATGTTATATGGTATGTTGTATGTATTCCATTTCTTGTGTTTTTAAGAGATTATGTAAGGAAGATGAAACTGAAAGATGGATTAGATGGTTTATTTATATCTTTTTGTAATGCAATGATGTATGCTTTAGCTTATTTAAAACTTATTGAGATACAAAAAGATAAAAAATAAATTTTTAGCTTGTTATTTAGAAATATATTATGTAGAAATTGGTCTGATAATTATGAATTTACCTGTTATTGAACAATACTTAAAAAAAAATCCATTACGTCTGATTGATATTGGTGCTCGATGGGGTACACATAAAAGGTGGGAGCGATTTGCAAATGTACTTAATGTGGTAGCTTTTGATGCTGATAAAGAAGAATGCGAAAAATTAAATCAAAAATCAGCCTGTACAAATTTTAAGATCCGTTATCTTCCTTTTGCTCTTGGAGAAGAAAATAACAAGAGAGTTCTCATTCATATTTGTCGCGATCCCGGCTGTTCAAGTCTTTTTGTGCCCAACAGGGACTTTATAAAAGATTATCCTTATCATCCCGATTTAGATGTTCTGATGACGAAAGAAGTGGTTTTAAGACGACTAGATACTATTTGTAATGAATACGATTTTTCTCCAGATTATATCAAAATTGATACACAAGGCTATGAATTGCCCATTTTAAAAGGAGCTGGTGCACTATTAAAAAACATCCTCGTAGCTGAGCTCGAATCAGAATTTGTTCCTATTTATCAAAATCAACCACTCTTTTCAGACGTGGATATTTTTATGAGAGAAAACAATTTTTTACTAAGAGGATTACAAAGAAGTCATTGGAGAAGAATGAGTAAACAATATAAGAGAACGTATAGAGGTGGACAGCTTGTCCATTGCGATGCCCTTTATATTGCTCGTAATGTGCTGGAAAATCCAGATGAGCTTAATTTGGAAACCGCTTTGAAAGTCCTTGTCCTTTTTAGTGCTTATAATCAAGATGACCTCATAGAGAATTTTATAGGTTCTCCAATCAAATCTCTTGCTTCTCTTTCTAGTAAGGAACGCCATTCGCTTGCTAAATTTCTTATTAAGCCGCGGCCATTTTTTGGAAAAATAGGAAGAATACTTTTTTGCTTTTGTGATCATTACGGACTACGTAAACTTGTAAACGAAGGTAGACCTCTTTCTGGAGGTTATTGGGACGATCCTGACTTCTTTTAAATTTGCTTAATCCTTTTATATGTCTAGCTGTTTACAGTTTAAAGAAATGGCTGCTCCATTGGTACATAATGCTGTGCTGGATATAATTTCCGCTCTGCAAACAAAGGGGAAAGTATTGGATATTCCTGCAGGAGAAGGTGCTTTAGCTGCAAGACTCTACGAAAAAGGTTTTGATGTAATTGCTGCAGATTTCCTACCTGAAAATTTTAAACCATCCTTTCTTGACTGTTTGTTTGCTGATATGAATAAGGTATTACCTTTTAATGATAATACCTTTGATCTGGTAACTTGTGTGGAAGGTATAGAACATATAGAAAATCCATCCCTGTTATTAAGAGAATTTGCTCGTATTTTAAAACCATCTGGCTATCTTATTCTAACAACACCAAACATTCATAATGTAGTTTCAAGATTGCGTTTCCTATTAACAGGAAAATTTGAGAAATTTGGAGATCGCTTTTTGGATGAACATAAATTCTGTGATATTCATATCTCTCCTATAAACTATGATATTCTTATATTTCTATTAAAACGTGCAGGCTTGCAAGTAGAGGGATTATCCACTAATAGAACTATTTACTCTATGTTACAATCGCCTTTATTAAAATTTTTGGCGAGGGTGTCATCATTGTTGATTAAACAAATTGCAAAAATGCGTAAGGCAACAGATCAAGAATCAATGTTGTTTTGTTCGGATGAACTACTATTAGGTGAAATAGCCATTTTGCGCTGTAAAAAAGTTTAATTGACTTTTGCTGTTAAGGAGTAGTCTTATATTTTGCTTTATATTTATTAAGGATGTGAATATCACCAAGCAACAACTACAGCAAAAAAATAATTTCTTTATATCAATTGCTAATTTGAAAATAATTTTTATTTTCCTTTTTTGATTTAGTTGCATTGATGATTAATTTCATTATAAAATTCCTAAATTCTATACCAGCTGCCTTTAGTGCTGCAGGGAAGCCAGCCTGTGGCGATATATCTGGGTTGGCATTTATTTCCAAAACAAATACGTCGTTATTGTGATCTACTCTCATATCTATTCTTGCATAATCTGAAGCGCCACAGGCAATAAAGCTTTGCTTTGCAATTTCTGATATTTTTGTTTGCAGTTCAGGCTCCAATTTTGCTGGAATTTTCCTGGGGGAAATATGGTGAGGAATCGTCCCTTGATACCACTTTACTGCATAGTCAACAATGTGCTTACGGTTGGATGGGAACAATGAAAAATCAATTTCAGCAGGTGGCAAAATTATAATTTCATTGTTAAATTCCCATATAGCCTGATTTATTTCTCTGCCTTCTATGTATTGTTCAATTAAAATATCTCCAAAGAATTGCCTCATTTCTTTGATTCTTTCGCGAAGTGTTGAAATATCTTCAACGAAACTCTTATCAACATCTATCCCCTCGCTACCATCTGCTGCGCATGGTTTAAGTATCCACGGCGGTGGAAAGTAAGGGCTAATGTGATTTAAGATTGCATCTTTGTTTATTAAGACATCAGGTGGTGTTTTAATACCAATTGAAGCTAATTTTTCTTTTGTTTTTTTCTTGTTAAAAGTTAAGTGAAGCGTTTCTGAACTATTCCCTGTGCAAGCCAGACCCATTTCAGCGCATATTTTAGGCACATCGTTAAAGGCATAAGGAGTATCTTCAGGGAGAGCTTCAACAAGGTTGATAATCACAGAGTCAGCAGGCAGCTCACTTAATTGCTGAAGATCTGCAAGCTTTCTTATAGCAAGCTTTTTGTGTTTTATGTTAAGCTCAAGGAGAGCTTCTTCAACCATCTTAACCTCATTTAGAACACCGGCTTCTGCTTCTCTATTGTAAGCAGATGAAGATAGTGGCTCATTGTATAAAATTATGATGAATGGCTGCATAAGGAGCAAAAGAGTTATTCATTCTTTCTTTTCAAAATTTTCGCAAGTATCTGTGGCTTCTACCTCTTTGTGATGAAAAGCACATCTTTGAGTAAATGGATTTACAATGTAATGCTTGCAATAACGGCACAACCTTGCATTTTCATCTCCTTTAAATACTTGCGGGGCTTTGGGTAAGTCTTCTTTGTTAAATATAGCAGGAGTTTCTTTTTTGTCTTTAAAAGGGACTTTAGTTTTATCATCAAAAATATGGCCGCAGGAAATGCATTTTAAAAGTTCCCCCTTCTTTTTAAATCCATCGTAAACAGGTTCTTTTTTTAGTAGAGTTTCCTTTCCGCAGGTGGGACATACTATTTCAATATTCTCTTTCATTGCTTGCTATCATTATTTGTATTTTCAGGATTTTTAGCTTCGTTATCAATAGCATTAGATACTTTCTGCTCTTCAATGCTTTGTGTTGTGCCATTTTCCTGGGCTATTGTTGTATCTTCTTCATCGGGTTCAACAGTTGTTGCAGAAACCAACTTATCGCCTTCTTCCAACCTAATTAACCGAACCCCTTGAGTTACACGGCTTATCACACGAATTTCTTTCACAGGCAATTTTATCATTTGTCCTTGCGTGGTAATAAGCATTATGGAATCATTTTCCATTACTGAATGAGCGCCAACCACAAGTCCATTTCTATCAGATGGCTTTATGGCATAAATGCCCTTACCGCCGCGATGTTGTCCACGATATTCTTCAAAACTGGTCCGCTTGCCGTAGCCATTTTCTGTGCATATAAATAATGTTGCTTTATCGTCTACAACCTCTATCGTTTCAACAGCATCGCCTTCTTCAAGTCGAATACCTATTACACCGCGCGTATCTCTGCCCTGATCGCGCAATTCTGTTTCAGAGAAGCGCAGGCTCATAGCATTTTTCGTAACAAGCACAATATCATTATTTCCTGTTGTTAACTTAACACCTATCAGTTCATCGCCTTCATCTATTGCTATAGCTATGATGCCGACTTTTCTAGGATTAGCGAACTGACTTAAGCTCGTTTTCTTAACTATCCCTTTTTTGGTTGCAAAAACCAGATATTGATTTTCAGGAAATTCACGCACCTTAACCATTGCAGCTATTTTCTCATCAGGCTTCATTTCAAGCAAATTAACTATAGCTTTACCTTTTGCTGTCCGCCCTGCTTCAGGAATTTCGTAGACTTTTTCCCAATAAATTCTACCATTTTGCGTGAAGAATAGGATGTAGTCGTGCGTATTTGCAACAAAAAGATGCTCAACGTAATCCGTTTCTTTTGTTTCCATTCCAGCCACACCTTTGCCACCACGCTTTTGTGCCCTATATGTAGAAACAGGCACTCTTTTTATATAGCCTTCGTGACTCATTGTTACAATAACGCTTCTATCTGCTATTAAATCTTCTATGCTCACTTCACCTTCATCTGGAACTATCTGGGTACGTCTGGCATCGCCATAAGTCTTTTTAAGTTGGAGCAGATCTTCTTTAATGAGCGCATATATTTTATGTTTGTTGGCAAGCAGATCTTTTAAGTAAGAGATATGCTTAATAAGTTCAAGATACTCCTCTTCAAGCTTATCTCGTTCAAGACCTGTCAGCTGATAAAGCCTCATATCAAGAATTGCATTTGCTTGAATTTCAGAAAGTCCAAATTTGCTCATCAATGCATTCTTGGCATCTTCACGACTTTTTGCATTCCGTATAATTTTTACAACCGCATCGAGATTATCTAGAGCAATTTTTAATCCTTCAAGGATATGAGCTCTTGCTTCAGCTTTTGCCAGATCAAATTGAGTTCGCCTTGTTACAACTTCAAAACGATGAGCAATAAAAAGCTGGAGCATTTCTTTTAAATTCATTATGCGGGGGCGCCCTCCATCAATAGCCAGCATTATTGCCCCAAATGTGGTTTGTAATTGCGTGTGTTTATATAGGTTGTTCAGCACTACCTTTGGAACAACCCCGCGCTTTAGTTCTATAACTATTCTTATGCCATTTTTATCTGATTCATCACGGATATCGGTTATGCCATCTATAACTTTTTCTTGAACTAGTGATGCTATTTGCTCTATTAAAGAAGCTTTATTTACAGTGTATGGAATTTCAGAAACAATTATTGATTCCTTACCTTGCTTGTTTTCTTCTATGCCAGCCTTTGCGCGAACACGAATTTGCCCCCTGCCTGTAAGATACATATCCTGTATTGGTTGCACTCCGCAGATTATTGCGCCAGTTGGGAAATCCGGTCCTTTAACGTACTTAATTAAATCCCTTGGCTCAAGCGCAGGATTATCTATGAGAGCAACAAGCGCATCAACTATTTCTGATAAATTGTGAGGTGGAATGTTTGTGGCCATTCCAACGGCTATGCCTGTTGAGCCATTAAGAAGCAAGTTGGGCGCCCGCGATGGCAGCACTATTGGCTCATCGTGCTCACCGTTATAGTTTTTTACCATTTGAACAGTATTTTTTTCTATGTCGGCAAGTAGCTCTTCTGCCAGTGGTTTTAAGCGAGCTTCCGTGTAACGATAAGCGGCGGCATTGTCCCCATCAATGCTACCAAAGTTGCCTTGCCCATCAATCAGCGGATAACGCATTGCAAAATCCTGCGCCATTCTTACTAAAGTGTCATAAACAGCTGCATCGCCGTGTGGGTGATATTTGCCTAGCACTTCACCGACCACCGTTGCTGATTTTTTAAATGGTTTGTTGTGCGTCAGCCCCATCTGATACATGGCATATAAAATTCGGCGAGCACCCGGCTTTAAGCCATCTCTCACATCAGGCAATGCTCTGCTTATAATAACGCTCATTGAATAATCAAGAAATGAGCGCTGCATTTCATCTTCTATATTTATGTTCTCGATTATTTCATTTCTGCTAAACATATTCTATTAAATCCTTTATTCATTTTAGATATCCTTAAAAAACGGCAGGTGGATTAGCTTTTTTAATAAAAAGTGGAACTACCAGAAAGCAAAAAACCACCTGTAAAGCAATATATGATATTGCCCTTCCTATGCAAGCTTATTTAATAGTATAGAATTAGCTTGTGATTACCATTTTGCCCCTTCAGCTAAACACTAAGAATTTTTCAGCTTTCTTTTGATATTGTGTGCGGATCGGCAATTCATCAATATTACTAATCCTCTTCCATTTCCGTATTTCAAGCACTCTTTCAACAGCCTTTACTCCAAGACCTGGCACTCTTAAAAGTTCTTCTTTATCTGCTTTATTTATGTTTAACGGAAAAAAATCCTTATGCGTTTCTGCCCACATAAGTTTGGGATCCTGTTCAAGAGGGAGCATTCCTTCATTTGAAAAAACAAGCTCATTGAACGAGAAACCATATTTCCTTAGTAAAAAGTCTGCCTGATACAATCTGTGCTCACGAGTAAGCAGGTTGTGATTTACCGTAGGATCCTGCAGATGAAAATCTTCATTTGTTTGTATATTCTGATATGCAGAAAAATAAACGCGATGCATTATCTTTTTTTTATAAAGTCCATAAGTGTAACTCATTATCTCTTTATCGTTTTCTCCTGCTGCCCCTACAATAAATTGGGTGCTGCGTTTAATATCAGAAAATTGCTTAACCTCTGCTGTAATCTGCTTTATATAGCGTAGTGGACGAAGAATATCATTTTCATAATTTTTTAAAACAGATAGTTTCTCAAGATACTTTTCGCCAGGAGTTTCAAGATTAAGAGATATAGCTGTGGCAAGTTTTAACGCTTCTTCTATCGCTTGATTGGATGCGCCCGGAATTATTTTTATATGAATATAGCCACGGTAGTTATAACGTTTCCTGATAATTTTTGCACAATCAATTAGGTTTTGCATTGTTGAATCAGGCGAATTTTCTACTGCTGAGCTTAAAAATATCCCAAAAACGTAATTTCGTTTAACGTATTCCATAAAACTTTTAGCCAGCTCTTCTGGGGTAATGGAACAACGCCTTGTTGTTGCAGAAGCCCGGCAAGGGCAATACTTGCAATCATTCATACACTTATTTGATATAAGAGTTTTAAGCATCAACGATGTTCCACCAGAAGGCAAGGAAACTGGATATAGCCATGTTCCATCATCCTGTCGTTTTCTGTGTTCATTCTTAAGTGTTGCGCAGGCGCAGGAGATATCATACTTTGATGCTTCACTTAAGATTTGTAGCTTATGAACTGTTTCCACCATGACACTAAAAATACAAAACTAGCCTAATTCTGTATTATGCAAGTGCCTGGAGAAAAATAAAGAGCAAAGTTAATCTGCAATAACTTATTCTATGTTAATATGTTATAACTAAATAGGGTTCTACTATCTTGCAGTGGAATGTTTGGTTATTTCGTTGCGCAATTTTTCTGCTTCTGGCGCCATAGGATTAATGCTTCTTATAAAAGCTAACATCCTTGAAGCCTGAACCATATTGCCCGCTTTCAGATATTCTTGAGCTGCTCTATACGCAGCACTACATGCATCTTTATCTTTCCCCTGTTTGGAATAGATAAGAGCTATATTATACCATGCACCTGCTGCATTGGCATTAAGCTTTGTTACCATTTTAAAAGCGTTCAATGCCTCTTCATATTCTCCATCATCATATTTTTGTATGCCAAGCTGGAAATACTCATCTTCTTTAGTTAACTTACTCTTTTTAGGTGTGGTTGATTCTTCGCCTTTGGTTTTAGTATCTTCTTTTACTCCAGCTGTAGCACGGCTTAAAATTTCCTTCTCTCTTTCATCAATGGATTTTGTTTCTTCAGAAGTCTTTACTGCAACGTTTTCAGTTGATATGGCAACAAGGCGCTTTTCCAGAACCTCGTTCTTGAGTTTTGCTTCTCTTACTTCTTTGCGTAATTTTTCTATTTCTGCTGCAAGTTTAGCTTGTTCACCAGTGGCAGATTCTTTATCGGCTCTTTTATTTTTGATCTCTTCTTTTGCTTTTTGAATATCATCATACACGCTTTCCATTATTTTGATCTTTTCCAAATTCTCTTTGTATTTCTTTTCTTCTTCTGCACAGGTTTTTTTCAATGTTTCCAGTTCAGCTAGCACCTGCTTATTTTTTGATGTTAAAGCGGCTACTTCTTTTTCAAGCTCTGCTTTTTTCTTTAATTCTTCATCTAAGAGTTCTTTCTTTTCTTCCAGTTCAGCTGTTTTTTTTCTAAGTTTCTCCTTTTGATTTTTAAGTTCCTTTTCTTGAGTTTTTTTGGCTTTTATTTCCTTTTCAACTGATGCTATCTCTTCGTTAAGTTTAACAATATCTTGCCTTAACTTTTCATTAGTATTTTGTGTTTGAGAAAGCAGCAATTCATTTGTGTTGATTTGGTTGGATAATTCTGCAAGCGAATTCTTAAGAACGCTCTCTTCTTTTGTTATTTTACTTTGTCTTTCATTCAGCTCGTTCTTTAGAGAAGCGGTGTATTTTTCTAATTCTGCTTTCTGTGTTTTTAAATCTTCAGCCTCTTCATTTAATTTTGCAATATTCCCTAACACTGCTCTATTAGTGCTTTCAAGAGATGCTAACTCTGTTTGCAATGCTTCAACATTTTTCTGCATTTTTTCTAGTTCTGCTTTGCGTGCTTCTATTTCTCTTTTATTGTCTAATGTGTTTTTTAATTCCTCTTGCAATTTTTTAATCTTTTGCTCGTTTTCAGCATAGAGTTTGGTATTAGCTTCAGTTTCTAACTTTAATCTTGTAATCTCTTTTTGTCTGTTAGCAATTTCAGCTTTTGCTTTTTCCAATTGGCTGTTTAATTGATTTGTATCCTGCAATAATTTCTTCTGTTCTTCTAGATCAGATTGTAGTTTGGCAAGCCGACTTTCCTGCTCTTTAATCTCCTTTAAGGTATTTTCTTTTTCTTTCTGTAGAGCGGATATTTGATTTTCTAATGTTTTTAGCTTCAAGTTTTCTGCTTCAAGCTCTTTCAGAAGAGCAGCATTTGGATCATTGGTGAAATTTTGCTGGAATAGAACTTTCGTTTGCTCTTCTAAAAGCTTTTTTTTGTTTTTATTTTTTTCTATTTCCGTTTCAAGAGCTTTGATCTCTTTTTGAGAATTCATTGTGTTTTTGCGTGCTATATCAAGTTCTGCTTTAAGTTTCTTTTGATCAGCTTGTAGCCTTTTTGCATCATATTTTTGTTCCATTTCTTTAGTTTGAGCCTGAAGTTTTTCTAACTCTTCCTGTGTTTTTTTTGCATCTAATGATAGTTGTTCTTTCTTTTTTGAACTATCTTCTAATATCTTGTTTGCTCTTTCCACTTCACCTTTCAGTTGCTCTATTTGGTTTTGAAGAGAATTTATATCTGCTTTGCTTTTTTGTATTTCTTCCATTCTGTGTTGTAGAGCGAGTTTCTGTTTTTCCATTTCATTTATAAGTTTAAGTTGTTCTTCAGATGCGCCAACAAGTTGGGCTTGCTGTTTGAGTAGCCGTTCAATGTTTTTCTTTAATTCACGTTCCTGGGCAAGAAGGTTCTCATGATTGGTTAATGCGGCTTGTTCTGCTAGCAAGGCATTCTGTATATTTGCTATTTCCTTTTGGATAGCTTCTTTCTTTAACGACAATTCTTTATTGCTTGCTGCTATATCTTCATTCTTTTGCTGTAAAGCTTCAGCTTCTTTTTGTTTTTTTCTAAGAGCGGAGAGTTCTTCTTCCAGTTTCCGCTTTTCCTTTGAAACAACTTTCAATTCTCCTTGTAGCCGCTTTAAAGAATTGGACATTTTATCTATTTCCTCAGATAACACCTCTTGCGTCTTTGTTTTATCGGATTTTTCTTTGCTGATAGTATCTATATTTTTAAGAGCATCTTTAATTTTTTGTTCGATCGTAGCGATGTTCTTATCAAGTTCTGATAATTGCATTTCCAGTTCTGAGATCAGATTTGCCTTAAGAAGCGTTGCTTTTTCATTGGCAAAGAATGATGTTGTTAACAACAATGTTGTCAGTAGGACTGCCATTTTAGTTGAGTTTTTCATAATTACCTCCTTCTTTTTAGTAAGCTTTTGCAAATAAAACTCTTTTTAAGCTTGGTTTTTGCGTAAAAGGGCAAAATCCCTTTTCTTCATTCTGTTCCAACGGGATGCAGCGGATAGTGACACCAAACTTCTCATTGAGTTCAGCTTCCAGTTCTGCATCATAGCCCCAATGAGTGAGCGCAAAGCCACCTGTATTTATAGATTCTTCCGAATTCTTGGCCGAAAAGAAATCAAAAAACTCTTCTTTTGTGTTTATTATTTTTGTGTTTGCTTCTCGGAAAGCAAGAGCCTTTGCGTAAAGGTTCTGTTGTATCTCATCAAGCAAGGCAGGGAGTCTTTCTACAAATTCTGCTTTGTTCATTGATATACGTTCTTTGTGCGGTTTATCTCTTCTTGCCATAAATACGGCGTTATTTGATATATCTCTTGGACCTATTTCTAGCCTGATGGGCACACCTTTCTTTATCCATTCCCAAACTTTCTCTCCACCACGCATATCTCTATTATCTATTTCAACAGCAATCGGAGCGTTATTATATACCTTTCTTCGAATTTCATCAGCCAGAGCATTGCAATAATTCTGCACTTCTTGGGCGTTCTCAGGTTTATGTATCACAGGCATAATAACAACATGGCAAGGTGCAACCTTTGGCGGCAGAACGAGTCCATCATCATCTGCATGGGTCATAATGAGCGCTCCAATCAATCTTGTGGAAACTCCCCATGATGTTGTCCATGCAAATTGTTCTTTACCCTCCTTATCTAAAAAAACAATTTTGGAAGCTTTTGCAAAGTTTTGTCCAAGAAAATGAGATGTTCCTGCCTGAAGAGCTTTTCTATCTTGCATCATAGCTTCAATTGAATATGTGGCCACAGCGCCGGGAAAGCGCTCTGATTCTGTTTTTTCTCCGGCAATTACAGGCATTGCCAGATATTCTTTGGCAAAGGTTTCATAGATTTTTAGCATTCGCATAGTTTCTTCTTGGGCTTCTTCCTTGGAAGAGTGAGCAGTATGGCCTTCTTGCCACAAAAACTCAGCTGTTCGCAAAAATATCCTTGTCCGCATTTCCCAGCGCACCACGTTTGCCCATTGATTGATGAGAAGTGGCAGATCGCGGTATGATTGAATCCATTTTGCAAACATTTCGCCTATAATTGTTTCTGATGTGGGGCGCACTATAAGAGGCTCTTCAAGTTTAGATGATTCAGCAGGAATAAGTTTACCATCTTTTAATTCCAGCCTGTGGTGAGTAACAACTGCACATTCTTTTGCAAATCCTTCAACGTGTTTGGCTTCTTTTTCCAGGAAACTCAAAGGGATAAAGATTGGGAAATATGCGTTTTTATGTCCTGTGGCTTTAAACATAGCATCCAGTATCTTCTGTATGTTTTCCCAGATAGCATAGCCAAATGGCTTGATTACCATGCAACCTCGCACTGGCGATATTTCCGCAAGGTCTGCCGCTTTAATAACTTCCTGATACCATTCTGGATAATTTTCTGATCTTACAGGTGATATAGCGTTTTGTTTTACTTCAGCCATAATTTAGAACCGCTCCAAAAAAACAAATAGTGATGTAAGTTAATTTAATATGGTGTATCGCTTTGTAAAGATTTTAAAATTCATAATTTGAGTTTTGGGGCACGCCTATGATATTCCTGCAAGCTGCACACATCCATTGTTCTTAAAGAATGCATTGCCTCTAATCCTATGACTGCCGCTTTAAATCCAGCAAGCGTTGTGGTTATGGGTATGCCCCGCATTACGGCTTCTGCACGCATCTTAATTTCATCGGCTTTTGGCTGTTCGCCTGTAGTTGGAGTGTTTATTATCCATGAGACCTTCTTTTCTGCCATCAAGTCAAGCACGTTGGGTCGTCCTAGCGATATCCTGAATGCGGCATTAGCAGGGATGCCGGCATTTCGTAGAGCAGTGCTTGTGCCCTGTGTTGCGTATATATTGTAGCCAAGTTTATGGAGACGTGCAGCAAGTTTGATTGTTTCTATCTTATCTTCATCCCTAACGCTAATAAAGATGTTGCCTTCCATAGGCAATGCGTTAAATGCTGCAATCTGGCTTTTAAGATAAGCAATCCCTTCATTCACATCTATACCCATAACTTCACCTGTTGATTTCATCTCAGGGCTCAGAATGACGTCCGTACCTGGAAATCTATTGAACGGAAATACTGCTTCTTTAACGCAAAAATGTTTGATCTTGACTTCTTTTGTAAACCCCAATTCTTTTAAAGAGGCTCCAGCCATCACAAGAGCTGCTATTTTTGCAAGTGGCACACCAATTGCCTTACTCACAAATGGCACTGTGCGCGATGCACGCGGATTAACTTCAAGCACATAGACAACTTCATTTTGCACTGCAAATTGAACGTTCATTAATCCCTTAACATCTAACGCTTTTGCAAGCTTCTTTGTCTGCTTTTCTATTTCTGCTTTAACTTTATCAGATAGACGCGGCGGTGGAATTATGCAGGCGCTATCGCCAGAATGAATGCCAGCCAGCTCAACGTGTTCCATTATGGCACCAAGCACAGCCATATTCCCATCTGCCACACAATCCACATCAACCTCCACTGCATCTTCTAGATATTTATCTATCAACACAGGGCGCTCCTCTGAAACCTCAACAGCCTCCTTCATATATCTCAAAAGGCTTTCCTTGTTATAAACTATGACCATTGCCCTGCCGCCAAGCACAAATGATGGGCGCATAAGGACAGGATAGCCAATTCGTTCCGCAATCCTTTCAGCTTCTTCCGCAGTGGTTGCAGTGCCGCCCTCTGGCTGTTTTATTTTAAGCTCCTTGATTAGCTCGTTAAATTTTTTTCTGTCTTCAGCTATCTCAATAGATTCAGGAGAAGTGCCTATGATTTTTACCCCATTTTCTGCTAAAGCTTTTGCAATGTTAAGAGGAGTTTGCCCGCCAAACTGCACAATCACCCCATAGCATTGCTCTCGTTCGTAGATATGCAAAACATCTTCCAGTGTAAGTGGTTCAAAATAAAGCCTATCGCTGGTGTCATAATCGGTACTAACTGTTTCTGGATTGCTATTTACCATTATTGTCTCATAGCCAGCTTTGCGTAATGCAAATGAAGCATGCACACAGCAATAATCAAACTCTATGCCCTGGCCTATCCTGTTAGGTCCGCCGCCAAGTATCATAATTTTTTTCTTGCTAGTAGGATGTGGCTTTTCGTCATAAACTCCATAAGTTGAGTAGTAATAAGGTGTATAAGCTGTGAACTCTGCT
Organism: uncultured Verrucomicrobiota bacterium; assembly: GCA_964491945.1. Classification (GTDB taxonomy): domain Bacteria; phylum Verrucomicrobiota; class Kiritimatiellia; order JAAZAB01; family JAAZAB01; genus CAZBHO01. The sequence continues at coordinate 42,659 of CAZBHO010000010.1, forward strand.
GCGCAAGTATCAACTAGGCCGTATATAGGTTTGATGCCGAGCTTATTGCGTAGTTTCCTTATCTTATCTTCTGTTGTAGAAAGCATTATGGCTATTTGTTTATCTGAATAACCAAATTCTTTTGCCTGCAGCAGTAGGGCAGGATCCTTTTCTAGTTTTTCAAGAGAGACGGCATTTTCTTTAAAATGTTCCTCATAGGCAGCAAGCTCTTCCATTTCTCTTAAAAACCACTTATCAATTTTGGTTAAGCCTGCAATCTCTTCAACACTCCAGCCCCTTTTTAAAGCCTCTCTTATTACAAAAACTCTATTTGCATTCGGCCGTGCAAGTTCTTTTTTTATAGTTTCATCCGACATATTTGCAAGAAACGAATCTTTTCCATCAACTCCGAAGCCGGCTCTACCAATTTCCAAAGAGCGTAATGCCTTTTGTAGAGATTGTTTAAATGTTTTGCCTATCGCCATAGTTTCACCAACCGACTTCATCTGCGTGCCGAGCGTGTTATCAACATTGGAAAATTTATCAAAAGCAAAACGCGGAATTTTTGTTACAACATAATCAATGGCTGGTTCAAAACAGGCAGGAGTTTCTTTTGTAATATCGTTGCGCAATTCATCAAGAGTGTATCCCACAGCCAGCTTTGCTGCCAGCTTGGCTATGGGGAACCCTGTGGCCTTTGATGCCAGTGCTGATGAACGCGAAACTCTTGGGTTCATTTCTATAATAACCATCCTGCTATTATCAGGATTTATTGCCCATTGCACATTTGATCCGCCAGATTCTACGCCAATTTCACGCATTACAGCAATTGTTGCATCTCGCATCCTTTGATATTCCCTATCGGTCAGAGTTTGCGCTGGCGCAACTGTTATGCTATCCCCTGTATGAATGCCCATAGGGTCAAGATTTTCTATTGAGCAAACTATTACGCAATTATCTTTAAGATCGCGCATCACTTCCAACTCAAATTCTTTCCAGCCCAGCACCGATTCTTCAATGAGCACTTCGCTATTTAAACTATAAGTAAGCCCACGTTGCACTATTTCTTCAAAATCTTTGTCATCATAAGCTATGCCGCCGCCAGTGCCACCAAGCGTAAAGCCCGGTCTTATCACAACAGGATATGTTCCAATAGCTTCTTTCACTTTCCATGCTTCTGCCATTGAATGGGCTGAACCACTTTTTGGCACATCCAGCCCGATCTTTTCCATAGCCTGTTTGAATAAATTTCTATCTTCAGCCTTACGAATCACCTCCGCTCTTGCCCCAATAAGCTCCACACAATAACGATTAAGTATTCCTTTGTCGTAAAGAGAGATCGCAAGGTTAAGAGCAGTCTGCCCACCAAGCGTTGGAAGTAACGCATCGGGTCTTTCGCGCCTTATGATTTCTGTCACTATTTCACACGTTAATGGTTCAACATAAGTGCGGTCAGCAAATTCAGGATCTGTCATAATTGTGGCTGGATTGCTATTCACCAGCACAATTTCATAACCTTCTTCTTTTAGAGCCTTACAGGCTTGAGTGCCTGAATAGTCAAATTCACAAGCTTGCCCTATCACAATAGGACCTGAACCTATAAGCATTATCTTTTTTATATCTTCTCTTTTTGGCATGTTTAATTCTTTGCTTTCTCTTCACGATATTTAATTGATGCTTCTATGAAATCTTTAAACAAGGGATGCGGTTTTAATGGTGTTGATTGAAATTCTGGATGGAACTGGCAGCCAAGAAACCATGGGTGATTTTCAAGTTCAAGGATTTCAACAAGCTTGCCTTCCTCGTATTCTCCAGAAAATATCATTCCTTTTTCCTGTAAACACTCTCTAAATTCATTGTTTAACTCATATCGGTGCCGATGCCTCTCATAAACGATGCTCTTGCCATAGGCTTTGTGGGCAAGTGTGGCTTTCTTTAAAACACACGGATACGCGCCAAGCCTCATTGTGCCACCTTTATTTACAATTTTCTTTTGCTCTTCCATAAGGTCTATAACAGGAAATTTTGTCTCTGGTTCAAACTCTGTGCTATTGGCACCAGAAAGTTGCACAACGTTTCTGGCAAACTCAATTACCGCACACTGCATTCCAAGGCATATCCCAAAGAAAGGAATTTTGTTTTCTCTTGCGTACCGTATTGCCTTAATTTTGCCTTCAATGCCTCTATCTCCAAATCCGCCAGGCACAAGCACGCCATCAACATCTTGTAAAAGATTGGCAGCTCCCTCCTTTGCAATATCTTCTGCTTCCACCATTCTAAAGCAGGTTCTAACATTATTGGCTATTCCTCCATGAGTTAAGGCTTCGTAAATGCTCTTATAGGCATCTTTTAAGCTTATATATTTGCCAACAACGGCTATTTCAACCTTGCCGTTCTCCGGCTTCTTATAAATTTGAAGCATCTCTTGCCAGTCGTCCATAGAAATTGGTTTCACATGCAAATTGAGCATCTCAAGGATATAAACATCCAGCCCCTGCTCTGCCAGGTGGATAGGTACCTCATAAATTGAATCCTTAACATCAGGCTCATCTATCACCAGCTCAAAATCAACGTTGCAGAACAAAGCCAACTTTTCTTTATGCTCCTTACGCAAAGGAACTTCGCTTCGGCATATCAATATGTCTGGAATAATACCAATCGTTCGCAAAATTCCAACCGATTGCTGCGAAGGCTTCGTCTTAAGCTCCCCTGCCGCCTTGATATAGGGGACAAGCGTAAGATGAATAAACAAACCATTGGCTCTGCCAATTTCCTGCCGATATTGGCGAATCGCTTCAAGAAAAGGCAATGATTCTATATCTCCAGCAGTCCCGCCAATTTCAGTTATGGCAATATCAACATCATCAGCATCAAGCGATCGGATTGCATCTTTTATCTCATCAGTTATGTGCGGAATCACCTGAACGGTTTTCCCAAGATAGCCACCGGCCCTCTCTCTGGCTATCACTGCATTGTATATTTTACCAGTAGTGTAATTGCTGTTTCTATCGCAAACTATACCAGTGAATCTTTCATAATGCCCAAGATCAAGATCAGTCTCTGCGCCATCAAATGTAACATAAACTTCCCCATGCTGAAAAGGAGACATTGTGCCCGGATCCACATTCAAATAAGGATCCAGCTTCTGCATTTTTATCCTATAGCCACGTCTGGCAAGCAACATTCCTATGGAGGCTGCAGTTATGCCTTTTCCAAGAGATGATACCACTCCACCTGTAATAAATATATGCTTTGTTGGGTGCTTTCTAGATTTCATTTAATCACAAATCGATTAAATTCTGTCGTGCTTTTAATGCATTAGCAAGGGTTATTGAATCTGTGTAAGAAATTGCGCTGCCAGCTGGAATGCCCATTGCCGGTCTTGAGACCACGATGCCTTCCTTTTCAAAAAGCTCTTTCAAGAAGTGTGCTGTGGCATCTCCTTCAATATCCATATTCATTGCAAGAATTATTTCCCTGCATTGCAATTTCTTTACGTGCTCCATCAATTTGCTTAACCTGCCATCATCTATCCCTTCGCCACGCAAAGGAGAAATTTTTCCACCAAACACGTGATAAACTCCTTTAAAACAACCAGTAGCTTCTATCCTGAAGACATCAGCAACATCTTCCACCACGCACAACGAGCTCCTATCACGAGAAGGATCAGAACAAAAAGCACAAGGCTCTTGATCAATGGTTGTCAAACTGCCACAAACCGAACACTGCTTCACCAGACTTTGCATTTCCTGCAAGGCAGCAATGAGCTCGTTAAGCAAACTCTCTTTTTTTTCAGAGACAAGCTTCATTGTCATACGCTCCGCAGAGCGCCTGCCTATGCCTGGCAACTTTGCAAAACAAGCCACAGTTTTCTCTATTGGCGGAAGAAGTTTCATTCTTTGCTACATTAATCCGGGAATATTAGGTAAGCCCATTTCCTTCATCATCTGTTGCATATCAGAAGCCGCCGCATTCTTTGCCGCATCAAGAGCTCCTTCGATAGCTTCAAGCAGCAGTTTTTCAAGCTCCTGCGCCAACTCTGGTTTAAGCAGGAAAGGATCTATCTTTATTGCAGATATGGAAGCATCAGCTCTGGCAGTCACCTTAACCTTTCCATCCGCCACACTATGTTCAACAGTTTTCTCTCGCAATTTATCCTGTATCTTCTTCATATTGCGCTGCATATTCGCAGCTTCCTTCATCATCTTAAAGATATTTGCCATAATTTCATTCCTCCATTCCTCTCACTTCTTGAATTGTTCCATTAAAAGCATCTAGCGTTTGCTGAACAGCTTTGTTATTCAACGCCTTTTGCTTTACGTTTAAAGCTTTGCCTGCAGGTCTTGATGATGCTGATGAAGAAGCTTCTTTTTCATATTTGGCTTCTTCTGCTCCTTTCACCACAGGCTTAAGCTCAAAATTCAAAATAAACTTTCTTTTAAACATATTGAAAAGCACACTCTGAATGGCGCTCTTGTTGCGAGGCTCCTGTAAGCGTTGCATATCACTGGCAAATTCAGGATCCAGCCTTAATGTAAGGCTATTTTCATCCATAGCCACAGGCTCAGCATTAAATAGCGGAGCTTCGGCAAGCTTGGCAAGCTTGCCCACTTTTTCAATAAAAGAACGCCACTCCTTTTTTAAAAGCTCAATATCAGACACTGACAGCTTCTTCTTGTTTATAGACTCCGGCTCAACGGAACTTCCAGCTTTAATCTCCTGCCCAACATTTGATTCTAAGTTTCTCTTCTCTGCACTTGTGATAAGACTGCCTGAAAAGAGGGTCTTCCCAGCTTCAGAAGAGGAAACGCCACCACCACCACCTTTAGCAAGAGCAGATTTTATCTTGTTTAGCTCCTCTATCAGGTCTACTAGTGGCACAAGCTTTGTTAGCCGCGCAGCTCTTATAAGGGCTGTCTCCACCAGTGTCTTCTTAGAAAGCGCAAAACGAATTTTATCTATGGTTTCTGCAAGAATATCTATAATGGCAAAAACTCTCTCGGAATTGGTCAATGGAGCTTGTTTCTTTAGCGTTTCAAGTTGACCTTCAAGTAAATCAAGCTTTGCTATTTCGCCGCCAACCTCAAGATAGATGAGCAAATTGCGCATGTGTTCAAGAAGCTCTATCAAAACGCGTTGCATATCTATGCCATTAGTATCAAATTCGCTTATAAGATCAACAACTTGCGGTATGTTGCCAGAAAGAATGCAATGGGCAAGCTCCTCAAGCTTATTCCGGGAAGCAAGCCCAAAAACAGAAAGAACATGCTCTTCGGTTATCTCTTTGCCTTGAAATGCAATCAGCTGGTCAAGCGCGCTTTCTGCATCACGCAATCCACCTTCAGCCGCCCTGGCCACCGCAATTAAAGCCTCATCATCAATCCGCACTCCTTCTTCTTTTGCTATAAGTTTTAATCTTTCAACCAGGAGTTTCAAAGGAATTCTTCGTAAATCAAAACGCTGACATCTTGAAAGTATGGTTGATGGTATCTTCTGCGGCTCGGTTGTTGCCATTAAAAATTTTACGTGTGGCGGTGGCTCCTCCAAAGTTTTTAAAAGCGCATTAAAAGCTTCCGTAGTTAGCATATGCACTTCGTCTATAATGTATATTTTGTAGCGCCCAATAGGTGCATAACGGATATTCTGACGCAGCTCCCTAATCTCATCAACACCACGATTTGAAGCACCATCTATCTCTTGAACATCCATATCGTTGCCAGCAGCTATCGCCAAACAAGAATTGCATTTATCGCAAGGCGTGGCAGTTATGCCTGTATGGCAATTTAAAGCTTTGGCAAGAATTCTGGCAATAGAGGTTTTTCCAACACCACGTGGACCAACAAAAAGATACGCGTGCGCCACCCGCCCAGTTGTTATCGCATTTATCAAAGTGCGCCTTACATGCTCCTGACCTACAACATCAGAAAATTGCTGCGGACGCCACTTTCTGGCAATAACTTCATATGATGTGGTCTTTTCTTTCATCTAAATTATATTTTAGCCCTTCGCCTCAATTGCCGCTGCTTTATAGATATTCAAAAATAGCTCTTCAAGCTTTTCGGTTGGAGTGGAAGAAAATGCAACTCGCATCAAACCACTCATCACTATCACACCTGTTGAAAAATCAGATAGCAGCCGTTGCCTGACCTTTTCTGGATCTGCCTTCAACATCTTAAGACACATAAAATAGCCTGAGTTAAACGGCACAGCCGCAAAATGTTCTGCAAACTCCTTGTGAGCTGCCAGTATGTTTTTTACACGTAAATAGCGCTTTTTGAGAAGCTCATACTTTTCTTTACGCTCAGCCTCATAAGCTGCATCATAATATGCCGCAACAAGCAAAGATTGGCTTAAATTGGAAGCATTGGAAATTGTGCCCCTTATTGCCCCTGCAGTTTTTTCTTCTAGCGCAGCATACATTTTTTCATCGGCACCTTTGATGCCAAATGTGATAAAGCCAACTCTAAAGCCCCAAACGTAATCTTCTTTCGTTGGACCATCAAGCTTAATTGCAAGAATGCGTTCATCAAGCTCGCAGAGCAAAACAAATAGGCTTTCTGCAAATGCCTCATCCTCATACACCAGCCCGAAGTATGCATCATCCAGTATCACAACCAAATTTACGCCCCTTCTTGCAGCATCCTTCAAAACTTGAGCTATCGCTTTTGCTTCGGCAACTGTTGGAGTGTAGCCTGCAGGATTATTTGGAAAGTTAAGAATAACTATAGCTTTTTCTTCAGCAGTAAAGCCATCAAGCTTTTGCCTTAACCCTTCCACATTAAAAGAATTCCCTGCAAATGTCTCAAAGAACTCAAATTGAGCGCCGTAAGTTATCTTAAAAAGCAAATCGTAATTTTCCCAATATAAATCAGGCAAAATGATGCGGTCGCCTTTATCACAAAAAAGATATCCACTTAAACTTAATCCGTGCGTTAATGCCTGCGTAACTAAAGGCTGACTGAATTTTTTATCTTTAAGAGAAGGATTTTTTTGCAACAACTTCTCACGCCACAGTTTCCTTATATCAGGCCTACCCTGACTTGGCGCATAGTTAAAAGCATTAGCTTTTGGTAAATCAATCCGCTTTGAAATGCAATTTAAACACAAAGGAGAGCCATCATCTTCAAGGGCTGTCCCTATCGTTGCATTTATGGCTTTTCCTTGCGCAGCGGCTGATTGAGCCAAAATGCCAAGCTTGGGAAAGAAAATTTCTTTTCCACGCCTTGAAAGCATTTTAAATAAATTAGGGTTAGCTTCCTTTATGGTCTTATTTAATGCCTTAGCTTGAATATCCATTTGTTATCTCTCTTTTAAAAAATCAAGTTTTATTAACTCTTGTTGCTATGGGATGGCTACTCTATCGTTTTTTTTGAAATTGTAAAAACTTTTTTTAAAAATCGTTTCAAGATATTGCTTTATGATTTGCCATGGCAGTATAGATGAGGGGATAAAGTGGATAAAGTAGCAGAACTGAAATTTGGAGTTGTTGTTGAGAGTATTTTCCTCTTGCTTATTTTTGTAAAGCAATATAACTTTTTATTTTCTAATAACTTTTGAATTTTTTTGTAAGGAGAACTTTTTGTATGCAAATACAGCAACTTTTTGCTGAACGTATTGGTGGGGTTAATTTTGGCTTAACAAACGAAATATATAAGTTTGAAAAGATCAAACGAGCGAAAGCTGAAGCGAGGAAAAATCATCCCAATAAAGAGCTGCTTGATTTTGGTGTTGGTGAGCCAGATGGTATGGCACCTGCGCCGATTCGTAAGGCATTAAGACAAGCCGTTAATGATCCGAAGAACCGTGGCTATGCGGATAATGGCATCCCTGAATTTAAAGTTGCTGCGGCAAAATATATGAAAGATTTTTTTGGAGTTTCTGACCTCGATGCAGAGACTGAAATCAATCACAGTATTGGCTCAAAATCGGCGCTTGCAATCATTCCGCTTTGCTTTATTAATCCGGGCGATATTTCTTTGGTGACTGTTCCGGGCTATCCTGTGCTTGGCACTCACACGCAATATCTTGGTGGGAGGGTTGTTAAGGTGCCGCTTTTGGAGGAAAATGGGTTTTTGCCCGATCTTTCGACGATAGATGAGGATATTGCAAGGCGCGCTAAACTATTTTATGTAAACTATCCCAACAATCCAACAGGCGCTGCTGCCACAGAAAAGTTTTTTGATTCGCTAATTGAATTTGCCAATAAATATAATGTGCTAATCATTCAGGATGCAGCTTATGCCACCTTAAGTTATAGCCAGAAACCGCTCTCCATACTCGCCAGGCCCGGTGGCAAAGAGGTTGCAATAGAGCTACATTCTATGAGCAAAAGTTATAATATGACAGGTTGGAGGCTTGGTTTTGTGGCAGGATCAACAAAGGCTGTTAAAGCATTTGCTGAAGTTAAGGATAATGTTGATTCTGGACAATTTAAAGCAATACAGCTTGCTGCCTGTGCGGGGATAGCCAATAAAAAGCTGGCAGATAAGATAATGCGGCATTACAAGAAAAGGCTTAAAAAACTCGTTGCCGCTCTTAATAGAGTGGGGTTCAAGGCAAAGATGCCCGGCGGCACTTTCTATCTTTATGTGAAAGCACCTCAAGGTGCCGGGAATTTAAAGTTTGCTAATGCGGAAGAGGCTTCACAATATCTTATCAAAGAGCATTTGATATCAACCGTGCCGTGGGATGACTGTGGCCCTTATTTAAGATTTTCAGCCACCTTTGAATCAAAAGGTGATAAAGATGATGACAGAGTGATTGCTGAACTTGAACAAAGATTGTTAAAAGCCAATTTGATATTCTAAATGCGCTCATTAAAACTTACAGGCTTACATAAAATGGAATTTATGGAAGAAGAAAAGCCTTCCATAAAAGGGGAAAAAGATGTTTTGCTTAAAATAAAATCTGTTGGCGTTTGCGGCTCAGATATTCACTATTATGCCAGAGGAAAAATAGGCGCGCAGATTGTTAAATATCCTTTTGCTGTAGGACACGAATGCTCTGCTACGGTTGAGGAGATTGGTAGCCAGGTCAAACGAGTTAAAGTTGGCGATCTTGTTGCAATTGAGCCAGCAGTGCCTTGCGGAAGATGTGAACAGTGCTTGATTGGTAGAGAACACACCTGCTGTAACCTTAAATATCTTGGCTGCCCCGACCAGCTGGAAGGTTGTTTAAAGGAATATATTGTTATGCCAGAGAGCTGCTGCTACAAAGTGCCGCAATCTTTCAGCGCAGAAATTGCAGCGCTTGTGGAGCCTTTGACAATCGGGTGGTATGCTGTGCAACTTGCAGGCTCAATGAAAGGGCGCTCTATTGCAATTCTTGGCGCAGGACCAATAGGGTTAAGTGTGCTTTTTGCAGCAAAGCTTAAAGGACCTTCTGCTATATATGTTACGGAAAAGATAGCTGAACGGAAGCAGATGGCACTTAGATGCGGGGCTTCCTTTGGTTTTAACATTGTGCAGGAAAATCCTGTTGCTGAAATTTTAAAACGAGAGAAAAGCCGGTTGGATGTTGTTTTTGAATGCTCTGGGGACCCTGCTGCAATAAATGATGGTATAGAGATGCTAAAACCGGGCGGCTCCTTGATGCTTGTGGGGATTCCTGAAAGCGATACGGTCTCTTTTACGATTGATAAGGCACGGCGCAAAGAGATCAGGCTGCAAAATGTCAGGCGCCAGAACCATTGCGTTAATCCTGTAATAACAGCTTTGACTGCAGGGTTGTTTGATCCATCGGTCATGATAACGCATAGATTCACTTTTGATCAAACGCTTCAGGCTTTTGATGTTGTGGAGTCCTATAAAGATGGGGTAGTTAAGGCAATGGTTATTTTTTAGTTTTGGAGACTGGCAGGATAAGAAACTTAATCAATTTTTTTAAAGTCTATAAAGGCTTCCCAGTTTCTTGCCAAAAAGTTTATTTACAAAACACAGAACGATAAACAAAAATAACATCGCCCAGACGCCTAGAGCCGAGGCAAGAAATCTGCCCTCACCCAGTCTCTGAAACAGCTCAAAAAGCGCTTTTGTTATTGGATAAAACATTTGTTTTTGCGCAAGTATAAGAGAATCGGAAACTTCAAGCATTGCAAAACTAAAAACAAGAATTGCTCCACCTAGCAGGTTAGGCAGAAGAAGCGGGATGGTTATTTTTAGCGTTGCCTTAATACGGGTTGCACCAGCATTCAATGCGGCTTCTTCAAGCGCAACCGGAATCTGCTGAAAACCGGCAACAAGTCCACGCACCATATACGGCAGACGCCTTATTGCATATGCTATTATTAGAAATGCGGTTGGATTTTCTACGACGTTCCAGAAATCAAACAGTTTGCCCGGTCGGCTTATAGCCACATATCCAAAGGCTAATACTATGCCCGGAATTGCCATAGGCAACATCACGAGGGTATCAATTGCCTCATTAAGGTATGATCTGGTTCTGGTAAGGAGGAACGCTATGATAAGCCCAATTATAATATCCAAAGCCACGGCAGCGGCAGCAAAGATTATACTATTCTTTATGCCCGGGATAACGAGATCGCTTTTTAAAGCTTCAGTGTAGTGTGAGAACGCAATAGAATTTGGCAGAACTGTTTTATACCAGCTTTCTGTTATGCTGGTTAGTATAACGCTTATATGTGGCAATGCCGCCAGCAAAGAAATCATTATAAAAAACAATGAGATTGCGAAAGCTTTCAATCTGTGGTTTTTGGAGTTTGACATGTAGGGGCTTCCACTTTTAAAGCTTGCAGAGTAGCTGTGTCCTAAAAAATAACGCGCAGTAAGATAAAACAACGATGATAGCACAAGCATTACAGTGATAAGCGCATAAGGTAAAGAGGAGCTTCCGATTTCTTTTAGTGAATCAAAAATTTGCACTGGCATAACTCTTGAAAATTCAAAAATCAGTGGCGTGCCCAGCTCTGTGAATGACCAAATAAATATAAGTATGGCACCAGAAAATATACCCGGAAGCGCAAGTGGCAAAATTATTTTTAAAAAAATCCTCATTCTGGAAGCACCTGAATTTTCCGCTGCTTCTAATAGCGAATTATCAATGTTTGAAAATGCCGCTGTGGCATTTAGATAAAAAAGCGGATATAAATGCAGAGCCTCAGTTATAGAAATGGCTAAAAACGGCATGGAACTTAACCAGTCTGGAACGTCTATCCAGCTAAATAAGCCCAGCTCAACAAGCAGAGCATTCAATGCTCCGTAGTGACCGAGTATCTGTTTTATTCCTATTGCACCTACGAATGGTGGGAGTATTAACGGTGCAAGTATTACTGTGGAAAGGAGCTGCTTGCCAGCAAAGTTATATCTTGCCCCAAACCATGCCAATGGTATACCGAAGCTTATTACAAATAAGGTTGTGAGAATGGCTATAATGAAAGAATTGATTATTCCATCTATATAAAATGGATTTTGAAATACTTCTGCAATGAAAAAAAAGGTAAACTTATCATTAAAAAAGAAAGCTTCTTTCAGTATTATGCAAAGCGGATAAAGAAGAAATACAACGAGCAAGAGGATGATGAAAATTGATGTTATAAACGAGGCACTTATCTTGAATTTAGATTGTACAAGCTGATTTTGCTCTAAAAAACTCATAAATATAATCAGCGTTCTTCAAATTCGGGCGGCTTTTCAAAAGATCTAACAAGTCTTTCTACCTGCTCTGGATGCAGAGCTTGCCTGTCGTAAGGCACTACACCGAGCTCTTGAAATCGCCTTAATGATGGCAGCATTCGTGAATTTATTGAACCAACAACGTTGTTATATTTTTCTACCGCTTTACTGATGGCAGATCCAAGTTCAGAAATATGGCCAAAAACCGTACTAATCCTTTCATATAGCTCCCGAGCATCTTTGACAATCTCTTCTGCATTTTGCATCACTTTCGCCTGACGCCAGCTGTAAGAAATTGCCCGTAAAATTGCCATCAAAGTGGCAGGTGTGGCAATGACAACTTTGTTTTCTAATGCATATTCAAACAATGTTTTATCCTGCTCAAGAGCGGCAGAAAAAAATGATTCACCAGGAATAAACATAATAGTAAATTCAGGAGCTTTTGCAAAACTGCTGGAATAATCTGTTCTTATTAGTCTATCAACCTGATTCTTGATCTGTCTGGCATGCTCTGCCTGATACTTCTTGCGGTCATTTTCATTAGTGGCTTCTATTGCCAAAAGATAAGCATCTAAAGAAACTTTGGCATCAACCACAACCATTTTGTCATCAGGCAAATGAATAATCATATCAGGTCTTTGAGTGGTTCCATTAGAATCTCTTATGGAAACTTGTTCTTCAAAATCACAATGTTCAGACATCCCCGCAAGTTCAACCACTCTACGCAGTGTCATCTCTCCCCATTTGCCTCTAACGTGCGGTGTGCGTAATGCTGTTACTAAAGAAGAGGTTTTTTCTCTTAATTCATTTTGTGTTTCTTTTAAAGTTTGAAGATAAGTTTTTAACTCTGTATATGCACTTTCTCTATTTTTTTCAATGCTTTTTAGATAGTCATCAAATTGACGAAGGTTTTCGGTAAGTGGTTCAAGCAATCCTGAAATTTTTTCCTGACTTTTACCAAAATCACCTTTCGCTTCGGTCAAGAATTTTGCAAAATTTTCCTTTGCAAGTTCTAGCAGATTCTTTGTGCTAATGTTTAGAGTATCGCTGGCTATTGCTTTAAAAACATCGGTCAATTTTGCAGTAGCCTCTTCAAGTAATTTTTTTTGCTCTGCGATTCGCTCTGTAGCGTTTTTTAGTTCAGTTTCAGCTTTTACTTTTGCCTGAACAAGTTGATTTAATTCAAGCTCAAGTTTGGATTTTTCTTCTGAAAGTTTACTTAATTGATTACGCAGCTCATTTGATGTTGCTTCAAAAGATACAGCTTTGGCTTCTGCACTTTGGATGCGGCTGGCTGCTCTGCCTGTGGCAATAAGCCAGCCGATTATAGTTCCGAGGATTATTCCAGCAATTAGATATATAACAACCATAACTTACTTGCTCCGTGCTTTTTTGAACATATAACTCAAAATGGCCGAAAAATAAACATAAAAATAGATGCTTGCTTTGTAAAATTCAATTTCATATTGCGCTATGTATTGGAAAATAGAAACTTGACTTTAAAATCTGATCTCATACCTTACCCAAAAAACAGTATCTCAATCTTTTCCCTATTACGCAAATGAAAGATATAAAAAAATTATGGAGATTGCTTCTCAAAGCGCCTGCGTTATCCCTTCTTTCAATATACCATATCTTCCGATGCTTCAACCTGTAGTAAGCGCTGTGAAGGATTCTAGATCTTTTGCATTGATAGCTGTGGCACGATTAGAATGGATGAAATTTGAAGCAAAAAGCCTGTTTGCCGTTAAAGATGAATATGAAAAATATAAATCGCCACAACATACTCGTTTGCATCTGGATCATATCCCTGTTAATAGATGAAGATTACAACAGAGTGGATTATATGCATATCATCAAGGAAGCTATTGCTGCAGGCTATGATTCTGTGATGATAGATGGCTCGCGCTTGCCATTGCAGGAAAACATAGAAGCCACAAAAAATGTTGTAGAACTGGCCCATAGTTCAGAAGTGCCCGTAGAAGCTGAACTCGGCTCGGTATTCGGACATTAAAGTGGACCTTTGTTGCCTTATGAAGAACTATTTGCTTCCGGCAGGGGGTTCACTTCTCCACAGGAAGCCAGCATTTTTGTTAAAGAGACGGGAGTAGACTGGCTGTCTGTAGCAATAGGTAATATCCACGGCGCAATTTCAGCTGCTGCAAAAAATCAGAAAAAAGTTGAAGCAAGATTGAACATAGAGCACCTTCAGAAAATTAAACAAGCTGTAAATATACCTCTGGTGTTGCATGGTGGATCTGGGATTAAGCTAGAATATCTACGTTTCTCATTTAAAAATGGTATTGTAAAAATTAATGTTGGAGCAGCTATCCGTCAAAAATACGAACAATCTAAAGAAAACTCTATTTTAAAAGCGCAAGATATGGTCTATCAAGAAACTATGCGGATAATTACAGAAGATTTTAAGATCAAAGATAGCGTTGATAAACTCTTCTCCAATAAAGATAGATTAGAAGTACATCACACCACAAGATGCTGTAATGACCACGGTAAAATCCAACCACAAAAGATATGGGAGAAGGTGGAATTTTAATACAACGCTGATAAGTCTCATTTTTTTTGTAAACTTTTTCACTTCCTCCAACAGAAATAATTGATCTGCAATGTCTCACTTTATTACTTGTTAGGTGAAAATTTTTACCTTTAACGCTATCAGTGAATCCTCGCAAAGCCAAACGCCATTCAAAACTACTTTTAATCAGCAGATTATCCTATCATTATAATTGACTGGTTTGATGCTCACTACAAATATCCACTATGTTCTTTTTGTCCCAGATTTTAATGAGAGCATTATATTATCTTTACGCCTCCGCTTCAGAGAGAACCAGCCTCAACATTCACCAACTGGCGGAGAGGGTGGGATTTGAACCCACGGTGCCTCTTTTGGAAGCACATACGATCTCCAGTCGTACACCTTAAACCACTCGGTCACCTCTCCATTCTTGTGATAAACAAAAAGTTGTTTTTTAAAAAACGGTAATTACAATAACAGTATTTTGTAAAAAAAATCAAGTTCAGATTATGCTAACATAAAATAATTTTTGACTTTACAGATGGAACCTATAAACACATATATTCTTCAAACTAATTCAGTAAGGAGTGTAGATGCCAATGTTAACAGGTTTTCATCCATCTTTAAAAAACTCAAGCAGCCAGATTTATTGGTTTTACCAGAAGTTTTTGCTATTCGGGGCAATGATGATGATTATAGGCAGGCAGCCGAGAATATAGGAACAGGCAAAATATCACAATGGTGTTCGGAGATTGCAAGGCATTATAATTGCTGGCTACTGGCAGGCAGCATAATTGAAAGAGCAGATAAAAAGATATACAACACTGCGGTTCTCTTTGATAGATATGGCAAAATAAAAGCCACTTATCGCAAGATGCACCTTTTTGAAGCGCATCTGGAAGATGGCAGAGTAATCAAAGAAAGCGATGTATTCTTCAGGGGGATCAAACCAGTGCTAAAAACAGTTGAAAATTGGAAGTGCGGATTTTCGATTTGCTATGATGTGCGCTTCCCTGAGCTGTATCGTTTATATGCATTTAAAGGCGCACAGATCTTGTTTGTTCCAGCAAACTTTACGCAGCGCACAGGTAAAGATCATTGGGAGGTTTTGATTAAAGCAAGAGCAATAGAAAATCAGGCATTTGTTGTTGCCGCAAATCAGTGTGGCAAAAATGAAGCCACAGGAGTGGCATCTTATGGGCATAGCATCATAGTTGGTCCATGGGGCGACGTGCTTGCAGAGGCTGATGGTGAAAATGAAATGCTAATTCAGGCTGTTTTAAAGCCTTCTCTTTTATTAGGAGTGCGCGCCAGAATTCCTTGCCTAAAGCATTCCATATCTACTATAGCCATTAAAGCCAAAAAGTGTTAACCTTCCAATCGTGCTTTGCGAAAGAACTCTATTAAATTGTTTGTTGAAGAATCGTGATTTAACACAGGTTCTTCTTTTGCAGAAAGTTCTGGTAAGATTTTATTTGCAAGTTCTTTACCCAGCTGAACGCCCCATTGATCAAAAGAATATATATTCCAGATGACACCTTGCGTGAAGATTTTATGTTCATAAAGAGCAATGAGCTTTCCCAACATCTCAGGAGTGAGTTTCTTTGCAAGAATAGTGTTTGTTGGTTTATTGCCTTCAAAAACTCTATAAGGTGCTTGTTTTTCATCAACACCAAGCGCCTCAAGTTCCTTAAGCGTTCTACCGAATCCCAGCGCTTCAGTTTGAGCAAAGAAGTTGCTCATAAGCTTAAGGTGATGATCTGCTCTTTCGTTATGGCTCTGACAAAAACCAATAAAATCGGCTGGTATCAACTTGGTCCCCTGATGAATGAGTTGATAAAAAGCATGTTGTCCATTAGTGCCGGGCTCCCCCCAGACTATTGGACCTGTTTGCCACCGCACTTTTTTTCCATTTTTATCCACGCTTTTACCGTTACTTTCCATATCAAGCTGTTGCAGATATGCAGGGAAGCGTGCCAGATATTGGTCATAAGGCAGAACTGCATAAGATTGTGCTCCTAAAAAATTATTATACCATATTCCTATTAGAGCCATAATTACCGGGATGTTTTTCTCTAATGGTGAGTGTAAGAAATGGTTATCCATAGCGTGGAAGCCTGCCAGCATTCTATCAAAATTTTCTGGACCTATCGCTATCATTAGACTTAACCCTACTGCTGAGCATAAGGAATATCTGCCACCAACCCAGTCCCAGAATCCGAACATGTTGTTTGTATCAATGCCAAATTCACTAACAGCTTTTGCATTGGTAGAAACTGCAACGAAATGCTTTGCGATTGCATTTTTATCTTTCAATGTGGCAAGGCACCATTCGCGTGCTGTAATGGCATTTGTTAGTGTTTCTTGAGTGGTAAATGTTTTTGATGTAACTATGAAGATAGTTTCAGCTGGATTTAAATTATATAATGCCTCAACAATATGGGTGGCGTCTATGTTGGAAACGAACTTTACATTTAAGTCTCGTTTGGAGTATGGTTTTAAAGCTTCATAAGCCATTGCAGGCCCAAGATCGGAGCCACCTATGCCTATATTTATTATGTTTTTTATTGGAAGACCTGTGTATCCACGCCAGTGGCCACTTCTAATTGCATTTGAAAACGTCCTCATTTTTGCAAGCACTTCATTAACTTCAGACATAACATCTTTTCCGTTAACGATGATGGGACGATTTGAGATATTTCGCAGTGCTATATGAAGAACGGCTCGGTTTTCTGTTTTGTTGATAGGGGCGCCCTCAAACATCTTTTTGCGTTCTTCTGAGAGTTTACAGCTTTTTGCAAGCTCAAGAAGATTTTTCATAATATCTTCTGTAATCAGGTTCTTTGAATAATCCAGTAAAATATCTTCGGCAAAAATGGAGAATTTTTTGGAGCGCAGCGGATCATCAGCAAACAGCTTCCTCAACGAAAGAGTATCCGCTTTTCTTGCAAGCGATATCAGGTTGCGCCATGGTTTTAGCCCAATTGGTATTATTGGATTTTTCCCTTTACGGTTCATAATAAATAACTCCTTTCATTCGGTTTCGGTGCTCGTTTGTTATAACAATGAAAAAGAGAATCGTAAATAAAAAAAAAGAACGGCTCGTGAAAGAGCCGTTCTTTAAAAGATATATTCTTTTTGGCGATAGTTTAATACATATCATCCATTCCGCCACCGTGTCCATGCGGAGCTGGTGCTGGTTTTTCCTTTTCAGGAATTTCGGTCACCATGCATTCAGTTGTCAATAACAGCCCAGCTATGCTTGATGCATTCTGAATGGCTGAACGTGTGACTTTGGTAGGATCAATTACGCCATCTTTAATAAGATCGGTGTATTGTCCAGTAGCCACATTATAGCCATAGCCGCCTTTGTTCTTCTTGACTTCAGAGACAACAATGGATGGATCTATTCCTGCATTTGCCACTAATTGACGGAGTGGGGCTTCAAGCACTTTAGAGATTATTTGTACACCGATAGCTTCATCACCTGAAGCCTCGACTTTTTCAAGTGCGCTCTGGCAACGCAATAGAGCCACGCCACCACCTGCCACAACACCTTCTTCCACAGCAGCTCTTGTGGCATGCAGAGCATCTTCCACACGAGCTTTCTTCTCTTTCATTTCTGTTTCAGTGGCAGCACCAACATTGATTACTGCAACGCCACCAGCCAATTTAGCAAGGCGCTCTTGCAGTTTTTCACGGTCATAATCGGAAGTGGTTTCCTCAATTTGTTTACGGATTTGAGCAACACGTCCTTGAATGGCGCTGGTCTTGCCTGCACCTTCGATTATTGTGGTGTTTTCTTTATCAACCACAACACGTTTTGCTCTGCCCATATCTTCAAGCTTAATATTTTCTAGCTTGATACCAAGATCTTCAGATATGAAGCGTCCGCCAGTAAGGATGGCGATATCTTCCATCATAGCTTTTCTGCGATCACCGAAGCCAGGAGCTTTCACTGCGCAGCATTGCAGAGTTCCACGCAATTTATTAACAACAAGAGTTGCAAGGGCTTCACCTTCAACTTCTTCAGCTATGATGAGCAAAGGCTTGCCTGTCTTTGCCACGTTCTGCAAAAGTGGCAGGAAGTCCTGTAGGCTGGATATCTTTTTCTCGTATATAAGGATATAAGGATCCTCGAGCGAGCACTCCATTGTTTCAGCGTTTGTTACGAAGTAAGGTGAAAGATAGCCCTTATCAAACTGCATTCCTTCAACGACATCTAGTGTCGTTTCAATTGTCTTTGCCTCTTCAACAGTCACTGTTCCATCTTTACCAACTTTATCCATAGCATCGGCGATAATTTCACCAATTTGCTTATCGCCATTGGCAGAGATGGTGGCTACCTGACAAATTTCGGTGTGTTCTTTTACCTTCTTGCTTTGTTTTGCAAGAGCATCCACAACTGCGCTAACGGCTTTATCTATGCCACGTTTGATTGCCATTGGATCTGCGCCAGCTGTGACATTCTTCAACCCTTCACGGTAAATTGCTTCAGCAAGCAATGTGGCTGTGGTTGTTCCATCACCAGCGACATCGCTAGTTTTGCTGGCAACTTCGCGAACCATCTGAGCGCCCATATTTTCAAAGGGATCTGGCAGTTCAATTTCTTTGGCCACCGTTACACCATCTTTAGTGATGGTAGGTGAACCGAACTTTTTATCCAGAATAACATTTCTGCCTGCCGGACCAAGTGTTACTTTAACTGCTTTGCTTAACTTTTCAACGCCACGAAGGATGGCTTGTCTTGCATCAGCATCGTATTTTAATTGTTTGCCTTTATCTGCCATAATCTCATCTCCTTTATTTTTGTTATTAGACTATAATTCCAAGAATATCTTCTTCACGAACAATTTGATATTCTTTATCATCTATTTTTACTTCTGTTCCGCCATATTTTGGCAGCAACACCTTATCGCCAACCTTAACAGTCATTGGTATAAGGTTGCCTTTGTCATCGCGCTTACCTTCACCAACGGCAATGACTTTGCCTTGCATCGGTTTTTCTTTTGCGCTATCAGGGATGATGATGCCTCCCTTTTTCACTTCTTCTTCCTTTTGTGGTTCAACCAGTACTCTGTCACCCAACGGTTTTATGTTCATATAGGTCTCTCCTTTCTTTTGTTTTTATATTTTTAACAGCACACGGATATTGACCCATCTGATTGTTAGTAGAGCACAATCAGACATATCCGTTTTACTTTTTATCATCCATCATTTCAAAATCCGCATCTATCACATCATCCTTTTTGCCCTTTTCTGCTTCTGAAGATGATTGTGTTGAAGTGTCAGCATTAGAAGAAGTCTTAGAACTAGCTTGCGTGTTAGCAGAAGATTCTGCTTTGGCATTTTTCACATTGGCATATATGTCAGAAGATACAGCCTGCATGCTTGTTGTTAAAGCTTCCATAGCTTCTTTTATCTCGCTTATATTGCCGCCTTTCAAAGCATTTTTGAGTTTTTCGAGAGCAGATTCAGCTGCGGCTTTCTTGGATGCATCAACTTTTGAGCCGTGCTCTTTCAGAAATTTTTCTGTTTCATAAGCAAGAGTATCTGCTTTGTTCTTCGTCTCAACTTCTTCACGTTTCCTTTGATCATCAGCAGCGTATCTTTCTGCATCCTTAACCATCCGCTCTATTTCTTCTTTGCTTAAACCACTTGAAGCAGTAATTGTGATTTTCTGTTCTTTGCCAGTGCCCAAATCTTTTGCGCTGACATGCAAGATGCCATTAGCATCTATATCAAACACAACCTCAATTTGCGGCACGCCACGTGGAGCGGGGGGGATCCCATCAAGATGGAATCTGCCAATTGACTTGTTATCAGCAGCCATCTTGCGTTCACCTTGTAAAACGTGAATTTCAACAGAAGTCTGATTATCCGCAGCAGTACTGAAAATTTCGCTCTTCCTCGTAGGAATTGTGGTGTTGCGCTCAATAAGAGTGGTAAACACTCCACCAAGAGTTTCTATACCAAGACTCAATGGGGTAACATCCAGTAAGAGCACATCACGCACTTCACCTTTGAGTACTCCTCCCTGAATTGCAGCTCCAACTGCAACCACTTCATCAGGATTAACTCCTTTGTGAGGTTCTTTGTTGAAAAGTTGACGCACTTTTTCCTGAACCTTGGGCATTCTTGTCATTCCACCCA
>CAZBHO010000011.1:0-26361 GCA_964491945.1 uncultured Verrucomicrobiota bacterium
CAAAATGGGATGAATGGGGTTTTAGCAGTGTTGTTAGCAATATGGGTGTTGTTGGCTAAAGTGGGTAATTGCATCGTGGCTAGCAATATATTCACCGTGCAAAAATTATCAGAAGTTATTGATGGTAAAAAAAATAGCTATTCCCATTTTCTTGGAGTTTTTTACTACCTTATAGGTAAAACATTTCTTACTACACCATCCAATTCAATACTATGACTTCTTCCCTAACAACGTAAACTGTTTTTTCCATTAATCCGCAAAGATCAGAAAGAAAGTTTTTTCATTGCTGGATATTTATAACCGCAATAGCTTTTCTACGGTACGTGTAAGAAAATGTTATTGTCCTTATATGTTTTGATTTACACTTAATTTAGTGCTAACGGGTTATTATAACAGATGGTATCTGAGACGATACGCTTTGTTAAGCCGGTAAGAACTTTGCCGGGACCGAATTCTACAAAAGTGTTAACATTTTGGGAATTTATGTATTTTATGCAATCTACCCATCGTACCGATGAGACTACTTGTTTAACCATAGCCTCTTTTATGGCTTCTGGTTGATTGTTGTGGGGCAAGCCACTAACATTTGATAGGACTGGTATCTGTGGTGGAGAGAACTTAATTCCATCAAGAAAACTTTTTAGTTTTTCAGCCGCTGAAGCCATAAGCGGTGAGTGATATGCGCCGGCAACTGCAAGTGGAATAACCTTTTTTGCCCCTTTACTTTTAGCAAGCTCATTGGCTTTATGAATGGCTGATTTTTCACCTGATAAGACAATTTGTTCTGGAGAATTATAATTTGCCACAAAACAGCCTGCTTCTTTTGCTATAGAATTGATAGCCTCTTCAGACATGCCTATAACGCTGGACATTGTCCCTGGGTGCTCTTCACAAGCTTCCTGCATAAAGCTGCCACGCGCTGCAAGAATTTTGAGCGCTTGTTCAAATGATATAACTTTACTCACATAGAGGGCAGTCCACTCACCAAGGCTTAAGCCTGCAAGGAAGGAAGGAACAAAACTTTTGTTTTCCTTTTCTTCTTCAAATGCTTTCAGGTATGCCACAGATACGGTGAATATGGCTGGCTGGCAATGTTTTGAATTCGTCAGTTCTGTTTCTGGTCCTTCAAGAATAATTTTGGATAAATTATATCCGAGCACATCATTGGCATCATTGAATAGTTTTTGAATAGATGGATATTTTTCAATAAGCTCCTTCCCCATTCCAACAGTTTGGGCACCTTGTCCTGAAAAAAGAAATGCGATTTTTTTTTCTATCATAATGGTATATCCTTTATAATTTCTGGTTAATGCTAGTTACCATTCAAGTAGAGTTGCGCCCCACGTAAAGCCACCGCCAAAAGCCACCATAAGCACAAGATCATTTTTTTGGATTACACCTTTTTTTACAGCTTCATCCAGAGCCACAGGTATTGAAGCTGCAGAAGTATTTCCGCATTTTGGCAGGTTTATATAGAAGCGTTCCAGAGGCACATCTAATCTTTCACTAATTGCCTGAATGATACGCATATTTGCCTGATGTGGGATAACGCATTTAATTTCAGAAGCTTTTATTTTGGCTTTTTCGATGACAGCTGTTGCAGCTTCTAACATAGCATTTACCGCATATTTAAAGACTTCTTTGCCAGCCATTTTTAAATAGTGTAAGCGCGCCTTAACTGTTTCAATTGAAGCAGGATTTCTGCTGCCGCCACCTGGCAGATTAAGCAGATTATGGAGTGTGCCATCAGAATAGATTGAAGAGGCGATTATTCCTCTTGATGTTTTTGTGCGTTGCACCACTGCTGCGCCTGCGGCATCGCCGAAAAGGACACAGGTTGATCTATCCTCCCAATCGGTTATAGCGCTTAATTTTTCTGCACCTACAATGAGAGCTGTATTTATGCTGCAAGAAGAAACGAATTGACGCGCTATTTCTAATGCATATATAAAGCCAGAGCAGGCAGCTTGAATATCAAAACAGAAAGCTTTTTTTGCGCCGATAGCCTTCTGTATGAAGCAGGCAGTGCTTGGGAAAGGCATATCAGGCGTTACTGAAGCGCAGATTATCATATCAAGATCGTCTGCAGTGACGTTTGCAGATTTCATAGCCTCCTTTGCAGCTTTTTCTCCAAGATCGGATGTGGCCTCATCAGGAGCTGCAATATGACGCTCTTTGATGCCTGTTCTTGTGGTAATCCACTCATCTGATGTATCTACCATTTTTGATAGTTCATCATTAGTTAATATTTTGTTAGGCAAATAAGAGCCTGTTCCTGTTATGGTAACAGCTGTCCCATTCATAGTATTATTTGCAACTGATATATTCATAAAAGTTCTTTGATAGCTTGTTGAATTTTGCTATTTACCTGTCGCTGCAGGCTTTCGCTAGCGGTGCGAATGGCATGATAAATTGCTCTTGAAGATGATGCCCCATGTGAGATTATGCAGGTGCCATTTACTCCAAGCAATGGCGCCCCACCGTATAGTTCGGGATCCATGTGCCTCTTCATATCTTTAAGAGCTCCTCGCAACAACAGAGCACCGAGCGCTCTAATTGGATTAGCAAAAAAACCTTTCTTTATCCATTTGCCCACCGCATGCGCAACACTCTCGCTAGTTTTAAGGATAACATTTCCAACGAACCCATCACACACAACAACATCAATTTTACCTTCAAAGAGGTCATGTCCTTCTATGTTGCCCTTGAAATTTAATTTTGAATTTGAAAGTATCTGGAATGCCTCTTTGGTAATTTCGTTGCCCTTTGTTTCTTCTGTGCCAACGCTCATTAATCCTATTAAGGGCTTTTCTATCTTAAAGAGCTCTTTTGAATATACGTGCCCCATAACAGCAAATTGAGCCAGCATTGACGCTGTACAATCGGTATTGGCGCCAGCATCAATCAGGATAAAAGGTTTCTCTGGTGTTGGCATAGGAGTGGCAATGGCTGGGCGTTCAATACCTTCAAGCGTTCGCAATTTAAGAGTTGCGGCAACCACCATTGCGCCAGTGTTTCCGGCAGAGAGCGCAGCATCCGCTTCTCCTTTTTTTACCAGATCCATTGCACGACTAATGGAATTATCCTTTTTTTTTCTTATGGCAAGGGCTGGGGTCTCGGCCATTTCTACGGTTTCAGATGCGTGGAAAATGTGTATTTTACCTGGTATCTCCTTGTGGCGCTCAAGCTCTTTTTCTATTTTAGCTTTATCGCCAACAAGAATGATGGAGGAAATGTCTGACAAGCCTTTTGCAGCTTCAACTGCTCCATCAACAATCTCATAAGGAGCAAAATCCCCTCCCATAGCATCAACAGCAATCCTTGCCTGCAGTGTCATATCGGCTTACTTTTCTTTCTTTTCTTTTACAGCAATGGAAACAACCTGTCTACCATTATAAAAGCCACAGTGTGGACAAACACGATGAGGCAGATGCTGTTTTCCGCAATTTGCACATTTTACTGTTGCTGGCAAAGCAACTTTATGAGAAGCGCGTCTAGTTCTTATTCTGCTTTTAGAAGTTCTTCTTTTTGGGACAGCCATAACTATTCTCCTTACACTTAACTTACATAAAAAGATTTATTTTCGTTTTATTGTTATTCTATCTAAAATGTTCCATACTTTATCTTCGCTCCTTTTTTCGCACTTGCATTTGGACTTATTCAAATTAGTGCCACACTTAAAGCATAAGCCCTTACAATTTTCTGAACAAATCCAATAAGGAGGAAGAGCCAGAAGAATATCTTCTCGGACATCATTGGTCAAGTCTATTAGTTCAGAATCAGAAGAAACCTGATATGTCTTCGTAAAATCTTCTATTACAATGTTTTTTTCGAAAAACTCATTACACCTTGAACATCTAAAAAGAAAGGGGGCTGTGATCGTGCCTTTTATTAGGACCTCGCTGCCTATCTTTTCTGCGATGAAATTGTAAGTTATATTACCAGTGGATATTGTAAATGTATCGTTAGAGAGTTCCAAAAATGCATTAGGAAATGTTGCAGAATATTGTTGGCTCCTATCAAGAAGTTCTGAAACTTTAATGATTATTTTTTCTTCTATTATCTTGTATTTTGTCATTTTAATTTATTAAATTTAGCAAGTAAAGCTTTCTGAACAAGAGGAGGAACAAACTTACTGGTATCGCCGCCAAATGAAGCTATTTCTCTTATCATACTGGAAGTAATATAACTATAATCTTCGGTAGGCATCAAAAATAAAGTCTCCACTTCACTTGTCAATTGTCTATTAGTCAATGCCATTTGAAATTCATATTCAAAATCGGAAAATGCCCGCAATCCTCTAACTATAACTTTAACATTGCTTTGTCTTACAAAATCCACAAGCATCCCATCAAAGTGTTTAACCTCAACATTTGAAATGTCTTTGCACAGCTCCTTTGCCATATCAACCCTCTCATCGAGAGAGAAGAGAGGATTCTTTTTTGTGCTTTTTGAAACCGCAAGAATAAGCTTATCAAAAATCTTTGCAGCTCTCACTATTAAATCCATATGCCCAAGTGTAATAGGGTCAAAAGTTCCGGGATAAATAGCATTAGTACTCATTTCTTATTCTGCCTCTTTACATTACAACTTATTTATATTTGGTTTTATATACATCAGTTTAGTTTCGCCATACCGTCTTGTTTCTATTACCAGCTGTTCCGAATCAAAAAGTTCTGGAGTTCTAACAGACTGTTCTAATATAAACAAAGGAACGGGGGATAACATATGCATACTTTTAAAAATGCTCAAGATTTTTTTTTGCCATACACCTTCTTTTTCATAGGGAGGATCTGCATAAATGATATCAAAACGATTAGAATTGTTTTTCAAAAAATTCACTGCATCCATACATAAAACTTCTATTTTTACCTCTAGCTGATGCAATAGTGCCAGGTTCTCTCTAATAACCATGCAATTTCTTTTGCTTATTTCCACAAAAGCAACTTCCTTTGCGCCACGGCTTATAGCTTCCAGTCCCATTATCCCTGATCCTGCAAATAAATCTAAAAATCTTGCATTTCTAATTTTATCACCTATTGAAGAAAAGAATGCAAGCCTAACTCTATCTTGTGTTGGGCGCACATCACGGAAAGGCACTTTAATTATAAGATTCCTATATGTTCCGCCTGTAATACGAATAGACATATTTCTTTATATACTTTCTGTTAGTTTCGCTCTTTTTCCACTTCCATGCCAACTTCACAGTTATTTCCAAGAGCCCCATTTTTTATCGCCTTCACATAAACACTTTGTACATCCCGAAAGGCAAAACACTCTTCTATTACTACCGCAACTAATTTTTCAAGCAAGTTGAAACAGCCACTCTTTACCCTTTTTTCTATATTTAGCTTAAGTTTGCGATAATCCAGCGTGTCAGGAAGCTTATCGCTCTTCATTGCCTTTGATAAATCTATTTTTATCCTAACGCAAAGTGTTATTAGTTGTTTTTTCTTCTGCTCTTCAGATGTAACGCCAATGCGGCATCTAACCTGCCAATTTTCCAACACTATAAAAGAATTTTGTTTCATAAATTTATATGTTGCCCACTATCGACAAAAATTGTCTCGCCTGTTATGCTTTCTGCTTTAAGCAATAAAAGCATGCTTTTTATTATATCTTCTATTTGCGGTCTTATCATTAAAGGCAGCTCGCCAGCCTTTTCTTTAATACCGGTACGCTCAGAGTCGGGCGGAATAATTGGTCCTGGTGAAATAGCATTAACTCTTATTTTTGGCGCAAATTCTTTTGCCAACATTTCTGTTGCAAGAGCCAATGTTTTTTTAGAAAGCGTGTAAGCGAAAGCTGAACAATCATTCTTTGTTATCCTGCAATCTAGTATATTTATCACTATGCCTTTTTTGTTTAATCTGTTTGCAAATAGCTTTGTCAAGATAACTGGCACAAAACAATTAATTATGAAAATTTTCAATAATTCTACATTGGAGGTCTCCAATAAATTCCTTTTCACAAAAATGCTGGCGTTATTAATTATTCCATAAAAATTTTCTGATTTCTCAAACGCATAATTGATTAAATTCTCGCAAGCTCTGCCTTTAGTAAGGTCTGATTGATAAAGCCAACACCTAACTTTATATTTTTTTATCTTTTTCCTTAATTCTTCTGCATGCTGTTTTGATCTATTATAATGCAGTATAATATCGTAGCCATTTTTTGCCAGACTTAACGCCAGCTCTCTTCCAAGCCGAACAGCTGCACCTGTAATCAGAATTGTTTTGTTTTTTCTCATTTAAGCTTTA
This sequence comes from uncultured Verrucomicrobiota bacterium, assembly GCA_964491945.1. Lineage (GTDB taxonomy): Bacteria > Verrucomicrobiota > Kiritimatiellia > JAAZAB01 > JAAZAB01 > CAZBHO01. Next base: position 6,261 of record CAZBHO010000011.1, read on the forward strand.
AAAATTTGCCTAAAGTTATATCGTATAGATCAACGATAAATTTTAGTGGCGAATATATGAGTCGCAATCTGGTGATTGCCAGCAACATTTCTATAGATGCATTTAAGACTCTTAATTTAGAGCCTGTTGTGTCCTGCCATATGGTTGGATACTCTATTATTTTAAACCCATTTCTTTTAAGTTGAAAAAGCAGATCCACATCAAAAGCCCATCTTGTTATGCCAATATATGGCAGTATTGTAAGTAAGGCTCCTTTTTTAATAATTTTTGCACCACACTGTGTATCTGTGAGCTTCATATTAAAGAAGATGCTAACAATAAGATTAAAGACTCGTGAAGCAATGCGGCGCTTCAGAGGTTGCTTTGGTTCAACAATAGCTCCCGGCAACCATCTGGAGGCTATAATGCAATCAGCATCACCGATATTTTTTATAAGATCATCAAATGCTGCTGGTGGCGTGGAGCAATCAGCATCAACAAAGCCAACTAGCTCACCCGATGCTGCCTTAAAGCCCTTGATAATTGCGCCACCTTTTCCTATAGCATTAGGCTCAACTATAACTCTAATGAATGGAAAACGGCTAGCATAATTGTTAGTAATAGCTTCCGTGTTGTCATTTGAGCCATTTACCACAACGATAACCTCAAAGTCGGTTCTATAACGCTCATTAAAATAAGAGATATATCTATCAAGCATCGTTCCGATACGTGCTTCTTCATTGTAAGCTGGAATGATTATGGAAAGGAACATAAGTCTAGTCATGTGAAGGTTTTTGTATTGGTATACGGCGTCTTATCCAGGTGGGAATATCCATATTAACGCCATCGATAATTGTAGGAGCTACGCCTTTAAATTGAGTTATCCCCTTATACGAGAATAAATCTGGAGAAGCAATATCCTTTTTCTTCAAAACGCTCTTCGCTTTTTTAGGAGAAAGCATGGTTTCTCTAGATGTGGATGTTTTATCAGTTTCCTGAATAATAGTTCCAGTAATAGCCGGCTTTTCTCTGGCAAAGAAAAGAACAACCAGCTTATCTTTATATTGTTCATTTATGCCTATTCCAAGCATCTGCATTGCATCATGGATATTGATCCTTTTTGAAAGCATTTTCGTAAAAGTTTCTATTTCTTTTAAGGAAAAATCAGGACCTGCCATCACACTCACAAGATATGCAGAAGTGTTAGAAAGAGCATTTTCTTTTGAAAGAATAGGATTGGCAATAAGCCTATCAATGGTGCTTTCTATTTTCCCTTCACCATCAGCCGAAGCATAAACAAAAACCGTCTTACCAGCGCTTTTATCCATCAACGCCCCTATGTGCGACAGGTCAACATTTATCACATTTTGGGCAGTTAGAGTTTTCCAGAAAATTTCTATCGCATCCGAAAGTAATTCGTCAGATTTTAGAAAAGCTGCTTGAGGATTTGTTTTGTCATCAATCAGATCAAGAATGCGTTGATTTGGCAAGGTGATTACACAATCTGCGGTTTCTTCCAATATCATCAAGCCACGCAATGCCTGCTCCATTCTGCGTTCTCCTTCAAACTCAAAAGGGAGCGTTGCAAAAACAATTGTCCTTATATTAAGATTTGCAGCCATTTCTACAATGAACGGCGCTGCACCTGTGCCTGTGCCGCCACCAAGAGAGGCAACTATGATAGCAAGAGATTTTTTTTCTATTGCATCTTTAATTTGCGATGCGTAAAGCTCGGCAGCTTTTCTACCAAAGCGCGGCGTCCCACCCGTTCCAAGCTCAATAGTTTTTGCAAATGCTAAACTGTTCTTTATATTTTCCGTTATATGAGTGGCAATTTTTATGCCCGCTATATGAGGCCACCTATCAAGATCTGTATTAATGAGCAATGCCTGCGGAGCTTTGTTCCACCTTGTGGCGAGAGTTGAGGCAATCTGACATCCCCCATCCCCTACTCCAACAATTATCGTGTTTTCTAAACTTGCGTTCATTATGTTTCTACCTAATTGGAAAACCACCGTTTAATTAATCCACTTAAAGATTTTTTCTCTTCCTGCCTCGTTACACTTGTCATTAAAGCATATCTAATCATTCCAAGTGTTGCCGTATATTCTGTGCCACCACCAATAGCAGCAGAAAGTCCAGAGAAATAGCGTGGTATGCCTATACTACAAGGCAAGTCAAAAACCTGTTCTGCAAGCGTTTTAATGTTTTTTATATTTGCACAGCCACCAGTCAGAACAATTCCTCCGCCAATATATGGCAACAATCCTTTTCTTTGTAGGTCATTTTTTATAATAGTAAAAAGTTCTTCTAATCTGGCATTAACAATTAGATTCAAAGAAGGAGCAGCGATTGAGCAAGCAGGAAAGCCCATTTCTTCAGGAATGGAGATTTGCTGAAATTGTAAAGTAGCATCGGGAATAAGCGTTATGTTTTCTTTTTTTAAAAGTTCTGCCCTTGATGATGAGATATTAAAGGCTATGGTAATATCATTTGTGATGTGATCCCCACCGATATCAATGGAACTTACATCTGCCAGCACCCCATCTGCATAAGTAATATAATCAGTTGTGCCAGCACCCATATCTATTAAAAGCACTCCGCCTTGTTTTTGTTCACCTGTAAGAACTGCCAGTGCAGAACACAACGCACTAAAAGCACTATCCACTATTTCCAGTCCTGTTTCTCGCACAACACGCGCAATGTTTGTCATAACGGAATACTTACCATGCACTATCAACACATCAAGGGAGAGGCTCATCCCATGCATCCCTTCCGGATTTAAAATGCCACTTTGACCATCAACAGTATATTTCTGATGGATGGTATGCAAAATTTCTCTACCACCTGGCAGATTAACCATTTTGGCAACTTTTATTACTTCATTAATATCCTTTTTGGTTATCCCGCTAGCACCATCAAAAACGTGTACAGTTCCACTATTAACCATACTCGTTACAGATGCGCCATTCAGCACAAGATGCACCTTGCCAATTTCCACATTAGAATTCTGTTCAGCACTATTTATGGCATTTCGCACAGCACTTTTTGCCTTTTCAAAATCTACTATAGTAGCTTTTTGTACACCTGCTGAAGGCTGTTCACCAACCCCAATTACAGTAACACTACCATCATCACGCACTTCACCAACAAGCACTCTTACCTTGCTAGTTCCTACTTCAACTGCAACAATTGGCTCCATAACAAATTACCACTTTCTCAATCTAATTCCGTTTCTATAGCAGGAAAGTTGTTTTCCACCCGCATATCTATTGATACAATTTTTTTATGCCTTTCAAAAGCAGATCTCAAATTTTCCGCCAACCTCATAAGTTTTTGTTCAAGATAGGAGCGAGAAAGCGTCTGTTCGCCATTCATCTGTTGCCAGGAAAGTTTAACTTTTGTGCCATCAATAAGAGTAAGATCCACTTCCTCTCTTCTCCTTACATCAAGCGTGGCTATTTTAACTATTTGCCCTATTGGCGTTGTATCACACAACTCAAGTATTTTTATAGCGTGCATAATGGATGTATCTGCAAGAGAAATGCCGGGCGTAATACCGGGCTGAATGTTTGCAAAAACAATAGGCAGCGCACTCTTTGCTGGAGCAGGTCCAAGCACTATCCCTTCCCTATCTATTGCCACAAAATACTCGCCAAGATCCAATCTTGCAACAGCCACTCGCTCCCAAACTTTTATTGATATGGTATCAGGCAACGTGCGACTTATCTCCACATCTTTTACACGAGGTGATGTCAAAAGCTGCTTTCTTGTTTCAGCCAGATTTATTCCAAAGATATTATTTACCCCATTCAGTTTGCCATATTCAACGATATGATTTTTTGTCAACACTTCACCATAACACTTGATATTAAGCTCTTTAAGTTGAAATATACTATTTTCCCAGATTAAGGCTCTTGAAACAGTAGCAAAACCCGCATAGATAGACACCACCGTTAACCCAAGAACCACTAGAATAATAGCTATAGTAAAAAGTTTTTTCCATAACCACTTACTTTTGCCTTTGTTAGAGCCGCCAGAAGAAGCAAACCTTAAAACAGTTTCGTCCTTTTCTATGAAAAAACTTTCTTCAAAGAATCTTCTCTTCTGCTTACCTCTCATTTTCCGCAAGGCACTCCGTGTAATTTTGCCTGTCTCATAATTTTATCACACAATTCATGAAAACTGTAGCCTGCCGCTTTTGCAGCTTTTGGCAAAAGGCTCGTTTCAGTAAAGCCGGGTATACTATTCAATTCAAGCACATAAGGCAATCCTTCTTTACTCAAACGAATATCAACTCTTGCATAACCATATGCATTTAGCGCCTTAAACGTTGCCATTGCAAGCTCCTGCACAAGAAGAGTCGTCTTTCTATCCAAAGGTGCAGGTACAAGATATTCGGTTACACCTTTAGTGTACTTTGCTTTATAATCATAATTGCCATCTGGCGCTCTAATTTCAATTACAGGCAAGGCTTCATCCCCAACTATTCCCACAGTTAACTCCGCACCTTCAATGTATTCTTCCATAAGAACAAGCTCATCATATTTTATAGCGTCATTAAAAGCTTCTTGCAGATCGGCTTCTTGCAAAACACGGTGTACTCCTATACTTGAACCCTGTCGAACAGGCTTTATCACAACAGGATAAGAAAGCCTATGCGCTTCAAATTTTGTCAAAACTTCATAGCGCGGCGTAGGCACTCCTTTTGAAACAAGCACCTTCTTCGTTTCCAATTTATTAAAAGCAAGCCTGCTAGCAGCTGGACATGAACCTGTATAAGGTATTTTCATATTCTCCAAAATATTCTGAATTTCTCCATCTTCACCAAAGGCACCGTGCAAAGCAATAAAAACTGCTTCCACATTATGCGGAATTTTAACGTTAACAGAAGTGATGTCAATTTCTTCCACCATATAACCTGCCAATCTCAATCCATTTGCCACAGCAGCCCCAGATCTTAAAGAAACTTCTCTTTCTGTAGAAAACCCACCCTTGAGCACAGCCACACAATTAAACGGTTTTTTATTCAACGTATATAACCTCACTTTCTAATCTGATGTTAAATCTTCTATAAACTTTTTCCCGCATCTGATTCATCAAAACTATGATATCAGATGCCGTTGCGCAGCCTGTATTTTCAATAATGTTAGCGTGTTCTTCCGAAACTTTTGCCCCGCCAACTATATACCCCTTAAATCCACATTGCTCCAAAAGATAGCCAGCCGCAACATCAACTGGATTCTTAAAAACCGAGCCAGCAGTCCTCTTGCCCTTTAGCCACGATTTCTTATTTTGATATTCCTTTAGCTTCATTGCATCACTCTCATTAAAAGTTTTACTTGCTCTTAAAACTGCACCAAGAACAATTTTCCCTTTAAGTGAATGGGCTGCCCTATAACCAAATTTAAGTTCCTTGTGCTTAAGCTCGCAGCAATTATCAGGCGGCTGAAGCACCTTAACACTCTCTAGATAATTAGCAATGCAATTCCCAAATGCTCCCGCATTCCCATAAATTGCCCCTCCAACTGTGCCCGGAATACCAGTCAAAAATTCAAAACCTGCTTTTTTTGCTTCTATCATTTCATTAAGCAGCTGCGCAAGCGGAATTGCCGCACCAACAAAAATCCTGCTATCATCAAGCCATTTCAATGATGAAAATTCTCCTGCCAAGCGCAGCACTGCCCCTGAAAAGCCTGTATCAGCAAAAAAAATGTTGCTTCCTCCACCAAGCATAACATAAGGGATTTTTAATTTGAAAAGAAGACTCATAATTTGCAATAACGCTCTAAGTGTTGAAACTTCTATGTAGATACCAGCTTCTCCGCCAACTTGCAATGTTGTTTTTTGAGCAAGAGAATAAGAGCGCCTTATAGTACACTCATCTTCTAACAAATTAGCCTCCCTAGATAAAGTCTCTAACTTTTCTTCATATTCTTTAAACCAGCCTGTTTGCAACTTATGGGCTAGCTCCCTTGCGGCATTATCCACATCACCTGCGCCAACAACCAGGACTAAATCGTGTTTAAACACATTCACACCAGCATAGAACATCGCACTCTCAAGAGAAGATACAAACTTTATATCATACAAACCAGCCGCTCTCATTTTTTCATATAAATCTTCACTATTGCCACCTTCTAATGGCTTCTCGCTTGCTGAATAAACTGGCAATAAGATAAGTTCATCTATACCTCTAAAAGCTTCAACAAAATCCGTTAAGAGTGCCCTGGTTCTGCTATAACGATGTGGCTGAAAAATCGCCACTGCTTTCTTATGCGGCAACTTTAACGCAGCCGATAAAAAACAACGTATCTCCGTAGGATGATGCGCATAATCGCTGATAATTCTTAAGCCTTTACCCGCAAACAAACTTTCAAAACGCCTTTTCACAGGGCTAAATTTTAACAACGCATTTTTTATATAACCTGCATCCACACCTACTAAAAATCCTGCGACAGCAGCTGCAGCCGCATTTTTCACATTATGCAATCCTGCCACGTTAATCTTAAGATCAATAATTTGTTTTTCTACGGCATTCTGCACCAAACAAAAACTAACACCATTTCTCTTCTCACTAATACCCGTAATCTGCCAGCAGGCTCTATTACTTATGCCAAAAGATACTGCTTTTGGATTGTTTTCGCAAAGCTCTAGTAATAGTGGATCATCGGCGTTGTATATAATCTTCCCTTTTACCTTGCCGAGCATCGTAGCAAAACAACTCTTCAAATCATCCAGAGACTTAAAGGTTTCTGCATGGTCAAACTCAAGATTAGTTAAAACTGCAATATCTGGCTCATATAGCGCGAGTGTGCTATCGCTTTCATCAGCTTCCAAAACAAAATAAGTATCATTACCTTTTTTCTCAATAACCCCCGCCACACAACCTGGCTTATTAAATTCTCCACCAATGCAGAAGGCTGTTTGCACTTTAGCTTCTATAAGAATTGAAGTAATCATTGCTGTGGTTGTGGTTTTGCCATGCGAGCCGCAGACAGCTATTGTTTTATTACCTGAAGCAAGCGCAGCCAACACAACACCTCTTTTATAATAGAGTTTATTTTTAGCTATTGCAGCAATAAGTTCCGGATTGTTCTCACTGATAGCAGAACTTATTACCACCCAATCTACTCCTTCAATATGCTCCTTGCAATGTCCCTCAAAAACTGTAATGCCTTGCTCCGCAAGCCATTTTGCTATTGCGCTATTAGATGATTTATCGCAGCCAGTCACATTGTAACCAAGTCGTTTAAGATGAAAAGCGAGAGCCGCCATCCCCACTCCACATATCCCTATTAAATGCACAGCATCCCTGACAGGCGAGCCAAACCTTTTTTTAAGACAAGCATATTGCTCAAGATATCTTGAATATGTTTCAGAAGTCATCATCTTAATTCTTCACTTAAAGCCTTTTCCACTAGAGCAGCAAGTCGTTTAGCAGCATCACCAACACCTGCTTTTAAAGCAAGCTGACGCATTTTGATAAGTTTCTCTTTTGAATTCAATAGCTCTTTAATAAGAGCCGCCAATTTTTGAGCGGAACAATCTTTTTCTTCAAGACACAGAGCTACTCCTTTTCTTTCCATAATTTGTGCATTTACCAGCTGATGCTGATTTGTGGCATAAGGATAAGGAATTAGTATCGCAGGCACGCCATACTCCAAAAGTTCAGCGCAGGTTGAAGCTCCAGCACGGCATATTGCAAGGTCTGTTTGAAGATAAAGCATCCCAATGTTATGAGTAAAAGATATAACATCAAACGCAACTTTATTAGCAAGATTAGTATAACTTTCTCTTACAAGTTGCTCGCCTTCTATACCAGTAATGTGTATTACTTTAAGAGATAGCTCATCTTGCAAAAGAGCTATTGCTTCTGGAACAATTCTATTCAAACTGGCAGCGCCACGGCTGCCTCCAAAAACAAGCAAAGTAAAAAACTGCTCATTCTTTCTGGCTGGACCATCTTTAAAAGTATTATCAATTTTCCTGATCGGCATTCCAGTTAAGACCGTTTCCACAGAATCAGGAAAATATGCTTTTGCCTCTTCAAAGGTGAGCGCAACTTTTTCAGCAAATTTTGCAAGGAAATGCACCGCTTTGCCCGGCACAGCATTTGCCTCGTGCAAAACAAGTTTTATTCCAAGTGTTTTTGCAGCCAGTGCTACTGGAACTGATGCATAGCTGCCCATCGCAAGCAAAATTTTTACATTTTCTTTCCGCAGTGTTTTCAGCGAAAGAAAAAAGGCTTTGCACATTTTATACAAAGCAAACAGCACTTTAAACAAATTTTTTCCGAACAGAGGAACTATCTCCAGCCTGTATGCTTTACCATCCCACTCCTTGATCGCAATTTTTTCTATATCTTTGCCAGCAAGCCACAACACTACATTGTATCCCCTACTTTTCAACACTGACCCTGTGGCCATTCCAGGGAAAATATGCCCACCCGTTCCCCCACAGGCAATGCCTATAACAGGCTTTTTGCTACTATGCTCTGGAGCATCATCCTGCATCAAAAAGTCATTCCATTCATTTTTGCCAGCATCAAACACAATGCCTGCGTGCCAAGTTTGCCAGAACCCTGCTCTTTTAATTCTAAATAAAGCTCTTTTGCCAGAGCAAGCGCAGGCATCTTTAGTCCCATCGCGTCAGCTTCTGAAAGGGCGATTTCAAGATCTTTTACAAAGTGTTCCACCATAAAGCCCGGCTCAAAATTGCCATGCAGGACACGTGGTACAAGGTTTGATAAACTCCATGAAGCTGCTGCGCCCTGCTTAACGCTTTCTAAAACCTTTGTTGCATTAAGTCCGCTCTTTTTGGCATAAACAAGCGCTTCGGCAAGTCCCATCATTGTCCCTGCAATCAGGATCTGATTAACCATTTTTGTATGTTGACCTGCTCCTGCTGCACCCTGATAAATAATAGTTTTCCCAAGCACTTTAAAGATAGGCATTGCGCTCTCATAAACAGGTTCATCGCCACCAACCATAATTGAAAGCGTTGCATTACGCGCTCCAACATCACCACCTGAAACTGGCGCATCAAGCGAATAGACACCTTTGGCTTTGGCTTGCTCATATATCGTTTTTGCCAGCGATGGACGGCTCGTTGTAAAATCTATGATTAGTTTCCCAGCCGCAAGATTTTTAAGCACACCTTCTTCTCCCAGGATAACAGTTTCGACATCTTTCGGAAACGATACCATTGTGCAGACCACATCAACTTTTTCTGCAAGTAGATATGGGCTTTCCGCTAGCTCTGCGCCAAGCTCTAACAACGGCAATGCCTTCTCCTTTGTCCTGTTATAGACCATAACTTTAAAGTCACTTTTCAACAGGTGCCCAGCCATTGATCTGCCCATAATGCCAGTGCCTATCCAGCCTATCTTATGTGTTTGATCTATTAACTTCATATTATGTTCTCTCTTTTAAAAGTTGTAAAAAAAATCACTGTGTTATGCTATAACAAAAATTATTAAAAAGTGAAGGGAGTTTTTATGATAAATAGAAGAGCCATCCTTTGTTTAATAGGCGCAACATTGTTTCCGTTTTTAGCATCAACACTATATGCACAGATATACAAACAGTGGGATAAAACCATAGATGGCGCTTTCTATGACTACGCAAGAACTCTCCTTGAAGCCGATGATGGCGGTTATGTGATTCTTGGTTATTCAGATTCCGCTGCTAGCTTTGATAAAGCAGCCACTAATTATGGTGGATATGATTATTGGATGGTAAAAATAGATTCCAGTGGAAATAAACTTTTTGATAGAAGTTTTGGCGGCACAAGTAATGACTACCTTAATGCAGCTGATAAAACGTTCGATGGAGGCTACATTCTTGTAGGTGAATCATATTCTGGGATCAGTGGAAATAAAACACAGCCATCCAGAGGAAGTGCTGATTTCTAGATTGTGAAAGTGGATGAAAATGGAAACATTGATTGGCAAAAAACTTATGGCGGGAGCGGTTGGGATGGTGCATACGCAGTAAAACAAATTCCTACGGATGGTGGCTATATTGTTGCAGGACAATCCTTTTCTGGCGCAGATGGCGATAAAACACAAGCAAATAAAGGCGATTGCGATTATTGGATTATAAGGCTTGATAGTAATGGAAATAAATTGTGGGATAGCACAATTGGCGGTTCAAATTGGGATGCCGCATACTCTATAGCGATAGCCAATGATGATGGATATATTATCGCTGGGATATCATTTTCTGAAATAAGCGGAGATAAAACTGATTACCATAGAGGTAATGGCGATTATTGGATAGTCAAAATCTCAACAAACGGAGCGGTGCTATGGGACAAAACTTTCGGTGGCTCAAACGATGAATACCTGTTTTCCATAACATCCGCAAATACCAACGGATATATCGTTGCAGGAAGTTCATCTTCAGGACTGGAAGATGATAAAACCGAGCAAGGCTATGGTAATTACGATTATTGGATCGTTAAAATTGATAATAATGGCAACAAGATATGGGATAAAGTTTTTGGTGGCTCCTTATCAGATCAGGCTAATTCAATCGTGAAAACAGAACAATCGTATATAATTTGCGGAACTTCATGGTCAGATGCAAGTGGGAACAAAACAGAAAATAAATATGGCTATTGCGACTATTGGGTTGTTAAAATTGATGAAAACGGGAATAAACTTTGGGATAAAACTATAGGAGCAACAAACCTTGATCTTGCTTACTCTATTTATGCCACAACTGATGGAGGATATGTGGTAGCAGGGGAATCGTGGTCTGATGCCAGCGAGATGAAAAGCGAAAATAGAAGAGGTGAATGCGATTGGTGGATCGTTAAATTTATTGGCGCATTAACTCCACCACAACTTGTTATAGCAACAAAAGGAACTTACACAAATAAAATAGAGATATCATGGAGTGCTGTGGCAGGAGCCAGCGATTTCAGCACTCCTGATTATGGTTATAAAGGACCCATTGGACCGGCAATTTTCGTCAACAACAAAATAGGAACAGTTAAAGTCAGTTCCCCATTAAATATCACGCTTGCCATCAAAATGATGAATCTTACGCAATATCTTGGCACACCTGTTGATTGGTGGTGCGTTGCTTATTCCAGAAAGAACAATTTATGGTTCTATTGTAATAATGCATTAACGCCTGTGCCTTTCACTAGAACTTTGCAGCTTTGTCAGCCAATTTATCAAGGACCATTATTCAATACTCCAATGGTTACATTATATAACGGCAAGTTGGGAAGTGGCACGTATGATGTCTGGTTCGGCATAGATTACCCCATGGATGGCGTGCTTGATATTAGCACCCCATACATAATACATACTCACGCTGTAATAGTTGCTGAATAGTTTTATACAATCGCCGAGATTTTAGCGAAACCTTTGTTTTAAAAAGAAATCAAAAATCGCAAATCAGAAAGATTTTGACATATCCGATAAACTTGCAACTTTTTCCGCAACTTTCTTTTTATTTTTTGATTTGCTTATTAGCTGCTTCAAAACTGCCTCAAACTTTGCCGAAGGAAGGGGCAAATCAACCCAATCATCTTTAATTGCCGACCACAACATTGCGTTTGCCAGCTCCACAGAATTTATGCCTTCTTCACCACGAGCAACCAGAGGTGTGCCTTTCAAAATAGCATCAACGAACCTTTGCAAAACTTCAGCATGCTGTCCACCACAACCTTCTGCTGGGATATTGATCTGCCAAAGATCTGGCACACCAAACGGCTTTGATGCAGAAGAACAGAATTTTGAGACAGGGATCGTGGTACGTGTAAACTCTATTTTGCCGTGTTCAACCACAACCAAGCCTCTATCACAAACAATCTCCAGCCGATTGGTTCCGGGCGCTTCACCAGTGCTTGTAATAAAAACGCCTGTTGCCCCATTTTTGTATTCAAGGAATGCAGTTACCTCATCTTCAACTTCAATTGGATGATATTTACCAAAATAGCAGAAAGCACGCACTCGTTTTGGCATCCCAAATAACCATTGCATAAGATCAAGTTGATGTGGACATTGATTCATAAGCACTCCTCCCCCTTCGCCGCGCCATGTTGCGCGCCACCCACCAGAGGAATAATAACTATTGGTTCTAAACCAATTCGTAATTATCCAATTTATTCTTTTAATTTCTCCAAGCTCACCGCTTTGAATAAGTTCACTTAATTTCACATAGTGCGGATCAGTGCGCTGGTTGAACATTGCAGCAAAGACCTGCTTTTTGTTGGTGTGAGCAGCAATCAACTTTTCGCAATCGGCTTTGTGAACGGAAATAGGCTTTTCAACAAGCAAGTGCAGCCCAGCTTTAAGCGCATCAATGCCTATTGTGGTGTGGTCGTAGTGTGGCGTTGCAACTATAACGGCATCCACCATTTTGGAATTAAACATATCTTTATGATTGGTAAAAGTTTTTACCTTCTCTTTAAACGGCTCCAACCGCTTAATATCAACATCACACACAGCCACTAACTTTGCATTACTTATCTTTCCAGATAAAAGCGTATTGGCATGATAATTGCCCATATTCCCAACACCAACCACACCAAAAGAAACATCTGTTTTGCTTTGCATATAGCCTATCTCCTCTAAATTTTTGTACCTAAAAATTGTTTAAAACATCAATCGGTAAGCAATAGCACCAGCAAGATAACCTGCTAATGCTATCCAGCTAATCCTTTTTAAATACCAAATAAAATTAATTTTTTCCATACCCATCACAGCAACTCCAGCAGCAGAACCAATAATAAATATGCTGCCACCAGTTCCAGCGCAATATGCCAAAAGTTCCCAAAAAAATCCATCTCTGATAAATAAAGAAGCAAATTCCCGCGCTGCAGGATCAGTAATTGCAGCAAGAGATCTCTCTGTATGAATAGGGTACATCCCCATAGCGCCAGCAACAAGCGGCACATTATCAACCACAGCCGAAAGGATACCTATCAGCAAATCTATAGAAAAATAGTCATGAAAAGTATGGTCAAGATATTCTCCAAGCACCTTTAAATGCCCTGCAGTGGCAAGCCCAGAAACTGCAGTCAAGATGCCTAAAAAGAATAGGATTGTAGGCGTATCTATCCTTCTTAAAATGGCGGCAACTGCAAGTTTGGAACGAACCTCCTGATCTTTATGCCAGTGCATTATTTCAGTTACAACCCAAAGTATCCCTAGAGAAAGCAGCATACCAAGATATGGCGGAAGATGCGTAATAGTTTTAAAAATTGGAACGAATATAAGCCCACCAACCCCCAAACAAAAAACTAATAATCCTTCCCTTTTCGTTACTCCATTACTATGACAAAGTCCATTATTTGATGCGTTTTCTGGCGAAACAACATCGCCTTTCATAAAAAATGATACTATTATTAATGGCACTATAATGCTAATAAGGCTTGGCACAATCAGCCGCAAAATGATAGTTTTCGCTGTCACCTGCCCGCCAATCCATAGCATAATTGTGGTAACATCACCTATTGGCGACCATGCTCCACCTGAATTTGCCGCAATAACTATAAGACTTGCAAAATAAAGCCTTGTTGTCTTATCCGCAATCAGTCTCCTTAAAAGCGCCATCATTACAATGGCTGTCGTCAAATTATCAAGCACAGCTGAAAGGAAAAATGTAATAAAACTTAAAAGCCATATTAGAGGGATTTTTTTTCTGGCGGTTATCCTATCTGTTATGATAGAAAAACCATTATGCACATCAATAATTTCCACAATAGTCATAGCTGCTAAAAGGAAAAAGAGAATTTGAGCAATCTCACCTAAAGCCTTAGGTATTTCTCCATGCACAATGAAACCAATCAAATCAGATTGAGCATGATGCGTAAGATACTCTTTAAAAGACTCTGCATTGGCAAAGAGCACATCCCTGCCAAACATTATTAAAAGCCAGATAGCCACGCCAGTAAGCAATGCAGATGCCGCTTTGTTTATTCGCAATGGATGCTCCAGCGCTATTGCAAGATAACCAACAATAAAAACTACCAGGATTGCAATGAACATAGTAAGTACTCAAAATTACTTAATCATGTTAATGTTAAAAATTTTTTTAAGTGTCATATGCTATTAAAATTCTTTTTAAAAGTCTATTTTAAAAATAACAACAGAAAATTAAGGATATGAATACAAAAATAAATTGCAAAAAAGGGCTAGTTACACCAACAGAGCATATTAGCGAAAAAACTCTTTTACAAAAATCTGTCTGCTTTACGAAAGGAATTGCTTGTTTTATTCGCCACCACCTGTAACGCTCAATATCTCTTCCAAAGAAGATATCCCCTGCTTGACCTTCTCCAATCCCACCATACGCAATGTCATCATTCCATTTTCAACAGCTTTCTTGGTTAATGCCGCAGCATTAACGTTTTGAAGTATCAACTGACGGATTGAATCATCCACTATCAAAATTTCCATCAGCGCACCTCGCCCTTTGTAGCCTGTATTCATACATTTCGGGCAACCACCAGCTTCATAAAGTTGCACACCTTCAAACTCTTTTGGATCCAGGTTATTGATTCTAAAATAATCAAGCGGTATGTTCGCTGGCTTCTTGCAGACCTGACATAGTTTTTTATATAGACGCTGAGCCTGCGTCATAATGATTGATGAAGCCAAAAGAAAAGGCTCTATTCCCATATCTCGCAAGCGCGTAATGGCACCAGCCGCATCGTTAGTATGTAGTGTGCTCAAAACAAGGTGCCCTGTGAGAGCAGCCTTAACAGCAATGGCGGCAGTTTCTTGATCACGTATTTCACCAACCATCACAATGTCAGGATCCTGACGCAAAATTGCTCTTAAAGCATTTGCAAAGGTTAATCCAACCTCTTCATTGATTTGCACCTGATTTATCCCCGGCAACTGGTATTCAACAGGGTCTTCTGTGGTAACGATATTAACATTTGGCTTGTTTAAATCCTGCAAACAGGAATAAAGCGTAGTGGTTTTGCCGCTACCTGTTGGACCTGTGACCAAAATTATGCCGTGCGGCTGACTTATAGAATACAATAAGCCTTCGTATGCTTTTTTATCAAGCCCAAGAGCACTCAAGCTTGGCGCAAGGTTGGTCTTATCAAGAATACGCATAACCACCTTCTCACCAAATATGGTAGGCAAAAGGTTAACTCGCACGTCAACTTCCTTGCCAAGCGCTTTCACTTTAAATCTGCCATCCTGCGGAATGCGACGCTCTGCTATGTTCATATCGGACATAATTTTTATTCTGGAAATAATGGCTGCCTGTAGATTTTTTGGAGGACTTGGCACTTCATACAAATCGCCATCCACTCTGTAGCGCAATCGCAATATCTTTTCCATAGGCTCTATGTGAATATCGCTAGCCTTACGCCTTAATGCTTCTATCAAAATTGAGTTTACTATTCTTATTACAGGAGCGCCTTCTGCACTTTCCAGCATTTGGTCAATGCTAATATCATCTTCCTTCTCGTGCCCAACTTCAATATCTTCGGTTTCTGCCATGTCTTTAAAGACATCTTCCAGTCCAAAAGATATTTGTTCAGTAAATTTCTGAAGGATTTCCTTTATTTCCCGTTCAGGGGCAGCAAGTGGAATTATTTTGCTTCCAGAAACCGTTTGCAATTCATCTATGGCAGTCATATTGAAAGGGTCTGCCATAGCAACCGTTATCATTTTGCCAATCTTGGCAACAGGCACTACCAGCAATTTTTGCAACGATTCTTTTGGGATATTCTCTAGTAAATGTGGATCTGGAATAAAGTGGGTAAGCGTTATCGGTGTGATGCCAAGGTAATCAGCCACAACAAGCGTCATATCCACATCAGACACCAATTTCTTTTCAATAAGATAATCTTCCAAACGCTTGCCTTCAGCAGAAGCACTCTCTATCGCCTGTTGTAAAGTAGATGGCGGCACAAGATTACGGTCAAGAATTATAGCTGCAATCTTGCCACTAAACGATTCTCTATCCATTCCATCCATAAAATTCTTACTTGCTCAAATAGATATTTACAAAAGTTTGAGTAAGTGTATAGTAGAAGAGAATTATTGTAAATCATTTTTTATGGCAGAACAACCAAAAACCAAAACCGATGCAGAAGCTGAAATTTGGAATGCCATAGCTTCCTTTGAAAAGATATTGGAAGTGCTCCCAAATGACAGGCTTTCATTGGAAACTCTCGCCGATGCTTACGAAAAAATTGGCGACCACACCCGTGCACTTGAGTATTACATTAGACTCGCCAATGTGCTGATTGAAGAGCAGGATGAGGATGGCGCCAGAGATCTATTGAGAAAACTCCAGCAATTCCCCATTCAAGATGATTCGGTAAAAAACATAATAGCCCGCATCAAGGCGCTAAAACCTGAAAAGGTAATGGCTGTTGTTATAGATGATGAAGTGGCAACATCACCAAAAAGACCAGATATTTCATCAGAAATTTCTTTTGCATGGAATCTTCTGCAAGCAAAAAAAATAACTCAAGATGACTACGCAAAAGTGGTACATGACCTTTCCGAAAATTCGGCAAGAATAACCGATATCCCTGTCAGCACCTTGCACGTTTTGCACGACATGCACTATCCAGCCATAAACGAGATATTTTCCTTCCTTGTAGCAGAGTGTAAAACACCATTTATTGTTATGAGCAATTTTGAAATTCAACCTGATAATCTTAAGGCTTTGCCTTTAGACTTCGTTATCAAAAGAGGTGCTATCGTCTTTGAGAGTATGGCTAAAGACGTACTTGTGGGGGTTCTTAACCCTTACGACACTTCCCTTGCATCTGATATTGAATACATCACAGGGAAAAAATGCCATCTATTTTTGGTGGCTCCAGAAGATTTTGATGCAGTGCTTGGCAAAATAAAAGCATTGTTAAGTGAGCAAACTCAAAATAAACAAAAATAACTTCGTTTTCTAGCTCCCATAATCCTTGTTTGCTGATTAAAAAAACGGAAAAATGCAACTTGATATATCTTACGCAGGCAGAGTTTGGCTTGCCCCAATGGCAGGTTACACAGACGTCTCTTTTAGAGCAATAGCAAGAAGCTTTGGCTGGAAAGGACTATGTTTTACCGAAATGCTTAATCCACAAAGCATACTTATGTTTTTTAAAAAAGCTCATAAGAAACAAAAAGGCAAGGTGGCAGCCTTGCTGGAATCTTCCCAAGCGGACACACCAATTGCATATCAACTTTATGGTAACAAACCACAAGAAATACTTGATGCAGCCCTGCTGCTGGGAGAAAAATACAACGCTAAATGGATAGATATAAATATGGGCTGCCCACAGAGAAAAATATCAGCCAGAGGTGCTGGCGCAGGCTTGTTGCTTAATCCTAAATTGGCTCTGGAAATGGTAAGTCTACTAAAAGAAAAGACTAATTTTTTTATTTCAGCGAAATTAAGAATTGGATGGGATGAAAACGATAGAAGCGGATTAAAACTCGCCTGCGAACTTGCAAAAATTGGCGTCTCGGCAATAATCATTCATGCAAGAACTAAAGAGCAAGGTTATTCAGGAAAAGCCAATCTGAATTTAATCAAGGAGGCAGTAGAAAAGCTGCCAACTAATGTTTTTATAGTGGGAAACGGTGATATCGTATCAGTTGCCACAGGACTCACTATGCTAGAAAAAACAGGCTGCAATGCAGTGATGATTGGTAGAGCCGCTTTAAAAGAACCATGGCTATTGCGTGATCTTGAGCTTACATTACTTGGGAAAGAGCCACCAGCTCCACCATCAAAAAAGGAGCGCATCGCCATTATGCTAAAACATTTTGATGATTTTATTAGACGCTTTGAAGAAGATAAGGCACATCGCATCTTCCGCAGATGGATCCCATGCTACGCCAAAACAGTTGGATATGATAAACACACCATGCTAAAATTGCTTAACGCCACTTCCACAAAAGAATTAAAATCGCAATTGCTGGAACTACAAGAAAAACTATTAAACTCATAATAATTAGTTTTTATGCCTAAAAAATTGCTCTTTTGTTTTTTTGCTCTCATCTTGTGGCTCACTATTTTTGTGTTTATCAAAGCAACGCTGGCTCTATTTACAAACACCATCCTCCCAATAAACGGTAACTGGACCTATTTACTGGAACTTCTTGCTTTCATAAGCGGATTTATTCTCTGG
Source organism: uncultured Verrucomicrobiota bacterium (assembly GCA_964491945.1). Lineage (GTDB taxonomy): Bacteria > Verrucomicrobiota > Kiritimatiellia > JAAZAB01 > JAAZAB01 > CAZBHO01. The sequence continues at coordinate 24,369 of CAZBHO010000011.1, forward strand.
TTAGGCTTATATTCTTCATCACCAAAATTTCTTAAAAGCTATGTGCTTTCTCATGAGCTAACCCACCTGATATGGGCTCTTTTTATGGGGAGCAATGTAAAGCAAATCAAAGTTGGCACAACACAAGGCAAAGTGGTAGTAACCGAGCTTAATCCCTTTATAGCATTAGCTCCCTATTTCTTCCCATTATACACGGTCATAGCCCTTATTCTTTATGGCATTGCACTCTTATTTTGGAATTACAAATGGATACACATCGCATTTGCTTTAGTTTTTGGACTTACTCTATCATATCACTACACTTTTACTTTTAAATCTCTTTATCAAGGACAATCCGATATCAAACTTTATGGCGCTTTCTTTTCCTATGCCCTTATCTTTTGTATGAACATCATCGTAATAGATATTTTGCTCATATTATTCACACCTGCCACAACTATGGATTTCCTTATTGAGACAATTAATGGAACAAAATGGCTAATTTGCAACCTGCAGCATCTGACAAAAATAATATCTCAACTAATGGGAAACTATCTGACCAGATAGATTAAATTCTGCACTTTTCCTTGACGTTCTATTTCAACGACGAAACCGTTTATTCTATTTTTCACAAATTCTCTTAAAAAATATTCTGCCCGAGCCTGACTTGTCATAGCCATAGAATTTACTTTACGCACTATATCACCTTGCTTTAACCCAAGCTCTTTAAAAGTCTCCTCTTCTCCTTCTATTTCAAGGATATATCCGCTTATTTTCCTGTCTTCTCTATATACCGGCTTAAGCGAATCATATATTTTTGCCAACCGTTCTGTATTGTTTAACAATTCCTGATAATAATCAAGAAGCCGATCCCTAGAAAGAACCCATCGGTTCGTTTCCACTTGAATACCAAATCTGCCTTTTGCAATTGGTGCATTCGCAGTTTGCCCATCTTGCAAAGAAACTGTTGTCCGTAACGCATTTGCATTACCACCAGCGGCTGAAGCAAAATTAAGCAAAAGCTCTTCTTCTTTGCTTCCCTCCTGTAGGGTAACTTTATCTGTCCCCACATAAATAACGCTAATGGCGGTATTAGGAATTGAGCTACCTTCCTGCACCAACAGTTGCTCGTTTTTTTGAATGTCATCAAGTATCGCAAGGCGTCTCTTAAAATTCTCTCCTTCCAACTCAAGCCCATCCTGCTGGCTCTCTTCAAAGGCAATAAAAGTGCCTGCCAATCGATACCGTTGCGAAAGAGGAAGTAGTGCAGCAGCAGGCTTTTCTGGAGCAGAAAAAAAAGAATTGGGATTTATCTGCAACAAGTCATCCATCCAGTTTGTGGAAAGTTGCAGATAAGTTGCTTTCTGCAATAGGACATGTCCTCTTTGAAAATCCAATAAAAAAGATACATCGTATGCAACAAACCACGCAGAAAGTGTCAATACTATGATAATAGCAAAAACAAAAAAATTCCTGCTATTAAAGATATTCTCCAATGCTGTGTATTCCTGTTTCATATTCTTTAAAAAAAACGCAAGCTGTAAGCCGGATTCTGTATCCTTCAAAAGAAGGATGATAGTCATTTGTCTAGGCGATCAACCCAAAACCAATTTTAGCTTATCACTTAAGATAAGCTTGCGGGCGAGCAACCCTTCTTCAGGTTTTATATTTGATCTTGCTCCGGGCTGGGTTTGCCTTGCTATACGGATTGCTCCATATAACGGTGGTCTCTTACACCACCTTTTCACCCTTATCCCGATAAAAAATATCGGGACGGTCTATTTTCTGTGGCACTTTCCGTTCTTTCCCTTTTAGAGAAAGCCTCCAGATTTTCTCTGGAAACCCTGCTCTGTGGAGTCCGGACTTTCCTCTGCAATTTTTTTTTTGCAGCGACTATCCGCTTGCGTTAGAGGTATATACTACAATTTTTTTCTAAAAAGCAAAGCATAAAGTACGATGCTTTAGTCGTTAATAGGAGAATTGATAGTATCAGATTAGATTAGAGAGCGAATAA
>CAZBHO010000011.1:26423-26700 GCA_964491945.1 uncultured Verrucomicrobiota bacterium
GTCCTCTGACGTTTTAGTCTTCTCCATTTTAATTTGACTTACGATTATTTAAAGCGCAGAGAACATATATAAGATCAAAAATCTTTGGTTTATAGTAATCTCAATAAGTTAAGCTTTGGCTTAAAATTTATTCCTGCCTCTGTGTTTTTCTCTGTGAAGCTGTTATATCCTCTGATGTGAAGTTTTTATTATGCTGCTTCAGAAATTCAACAGTGCAACTGCCTTCAGGAAAACACGCTAAAGAGTTTGTAGAGATAATATAATCTGGCACCCCCTA
>CAZBHO010000011.1:26710-28777 GCA_964491945.1 uncultured Verrucomicrobiota bacterium
CGAAGGGGGCTAAAAATTCTTTGCCTTGCTTTTCAGCCCCCTTCGTCTGACGTCCTAGCCGATAGACGAAGGGGGCTAAAAATTCTTTGCCTTGCTTTTCAAAAGGAAATAAATACTATTTACTTTATGCGTATTTGTCTAGAAAAAATTCTTGAATATCATAAAGGCGGCAAGGTTGGCACAAAGCTGACGAAGCCGCTAAAAAATGTTTCGGAGTTGAGCATTGCTTATACTCCGGGCGTTGCTGAACCTGTAAAGGTTATAGCTAAGGATGCACTCAATTCTTTTCTATACACTGCAAGATCAAATCTTGTTGCTGTGGTTAGTGATGGCACTGCAATTTTAGGACTTGGCGATCTTGGAGCAACGGCAAGCACTCCTGTGATGGAGGGAAAGGTATGTCTTTTTAAAGCATTTGCTGATGTTGACGCATGGCCAGTGCCTTTGGAAAATTGTAGGATAGGCGGCAAAAGAAGTGGGAGAACGGATGTTAACTCTGTTGTTGAAACTGTAGCTCGGCTTGCTTGTATGTATGGAGGGATTAATCTAGAAGATATTGCTGCACCAGAGTGTTTTGAAATAGAGGATAAATTAGATAAATTGCTTGAGATACCTGTGTTTCATGATGACCAGTGGGGCACTGCCATAATAACATTGGCTGGTGTTTTAAATTATTGTGTTATTGCCTCAAAGAAAATGGAAGATCTTGTAATAGTTATTAATGGTGCTGGCGCAGCTGGGATACGGATTGCAGATATGCTATCTGACGCTGGTGCAAAAAATATAGTTATGTGTGATAGCAAAGGAGTTATTCATTCTGAGAGAAAAGATTTAAATCAAATGAAAAGGCGCTATGCCATAAATACCAAAGCTCGTATTCTTGCGGATGCAATGAAAGGCGCAGATGTTTTCATAGGTGTTTCAGTGGCAAATTGTGTTTCAAAAGATATGGTCTTATCTATGGCAAATTTTCCTGCCATATTTGCAATGGCGAATCCTGTGCCTGAAATAATGCCAGAGATAGTTTCTGAAGCGTTTATTAAGAAGCCCTACGTTATGGCAACGGGTAGATCTGATTATCCAAATCAGATAAACAATGTACTTGGTTTTCCCTTCATCTTTCGTGGCGCACTTGATATGCAAGCAACGAGAATAAATATGGAAATGAAGAAAGCTGCTGCTTATGCTCTTGCAGAACTTGCGCGTAAGAAAGTGCCGGATGATGTTAAAGCCATTTATAAAGATAAAAACCTATCTTTTGGAACCGATTATATTGTGCCTAAACCTTTTGATGCAAGATTAATCATTGATGTTCCGCTTGCTGTGGCAAAAGCTGCTGTAAAGAGTGGTGTTGCTCGTAAAAGTTTTAACGAAAAAGAACTTCTAAAACAGCTTAAAGAACGGCAAAAAGCTGTGCTTGAATTGAGGAGCGGAAGATGAATTCATTTAGAGCCTTAATCAAACTTGGATGGCTTTTCACTCAATATCAATTTCGTACCAAGCACATTATAGGAGCGCCAATAAGGTTGTGGATAGAGACGGCAAGTGCTTGTAATCTAAAATGTGTGATGTGCCCGAATAAATGCGTTGCTGCCGATCAGAAGGGATTGATGGAATTAAAGCTATTCAAAAAGGTTATAGATGAATGCAAGTATTTTGCAAGGGATGTTTATCTGCATCATAGAGGCGAGCCACTTCTTAATCCAAACCTTTTTGAGATGATTGAATATGCTTCAAAGGCAGGCTTAAAGACCAGAATGCATACAAATGGTACTTTGCTTACTGAAGAAAAAGCACATAAAATGCTTATTTCTGGATTGGATTTGCTTTCTTTTTCAGTGGATGGTTTTACCAAAGAAACTTATGAAGAAATTCGTGTTGGAGCAAACTTTGAAACTACCGTTGCAAATATAATTCGCATCGCCAGCTTGAAAAAGCAAAGCAAAGCAAAGAAGCCGTATATCGTTGTTGAGCGAATTGATTTTAAGACAAGAGAACTTAAGCCAGACCAAAAACTTGTTTCTGAGCTTGAACATGATCGGAAGAGCACACGTCTGAACTCCAGTC
>CAZBHO010000011.1:28787-30370 GCA_964491945.1 uncultured Verrucomicrobiota bacterium
TGATGCAGGAGTTGATGAAATAATTACGAAAGTTGAATATGTTTGGGCAGAGCCAGGAGGTGCCAGCGGTATGCAGCCTGCAAAAAGGTATTATTCAGCCTGTACGTTTCCCTGGTATGCAATGGTAATTTGCGCTGATGGCACAGTAACTGCCTGTCCCCAGGATTATCATGCAATTCTAAAGATGGGCGATGCAAATAAGCAATCTTTACTGGAAATATGGAATGGGGCTAGATATAAAGAACTGCGCAAAAGTTTTGCTTCTAAAGAGAAGATGGCAACTATCTGTCAAAATTGTGATCGTTTCTATAGGAAAACGATACTTGGTGTGCCAGTGCAATATCTTACGACATTCCTTGTGGATCAAATTCTTGGATACAATAGATTGCGCAAACTTTTTGGAACGCACGAACGGAATGTATGAAAATACTGCTGCTTGCTCCACAGCCATTTTATCAGGAACGTGGCACACCCATTGCAATTGATTTGCTTATTAAAGAATTGACTTCACTAAATCACACAGTGCATCTCTTAACTTTTCCAGAAGGAGAAGATAGGGCATATCAGGGACTTACCATTTATCGTTTAAAAAAAAGTTGGTGGAGCAATGGCATAAGACCGGGCTTCTCAATAAAAAAGCTGTTGCTTGACTTAAAGATGCTTAAGCAAGCATATCAATTGACAGAACAAAACCAATACGATCTTATTCACGCCGTTGAAGAATCTGCCTTTATTGCTTTATTTCTTAAGAAGCGCTTTAAAATACCATTCATTTATGATATGGATTCATCGCTTTCTGAACAGATGACAGATAAGATGCCTTTTGTAAAAATCTTTGAACCCTTAATGCGTCATTTTGAGAAAGTCGTATGTAGTCAGTCAATAGGAGTGCTTGCAGTTTGTGATGCTCTTGCTGAACAAGCGAAGGCAAATGGGGCACGTTTTGTGACAGTTTTGCGTGATTGCTTTATTGCTTCAGAGGAGGCATTAGATACCGAAAATATAAAAGAGAAATTAGGCATAAAAGGCAAATGTATAATGTACATTGGCAATCTTGAGGCATATCAAGGTATAGAACTTTTGCTTAAAGGGATGAAGATTGTTTTAGATGAGAATATCAAGCCAGAACCAGCGCTTGTGATTGTTGGTGGAACGCAAAAGCACATTGAATACTATCGTAAAGTGGCTATAGAGCTTGGGATTGGTGGAAATGTTTTTTTTATTGGGGCACGTCCAGTAAAGCAAATGAGAAAGCTATTTGAACACGCAGATATACTTGTGTCACCACGCATTAAGGGGACAAACACTCCGATGAAAATTTATTCCTATTTATTTTCGGGGAAGCCTGTTGTGGCAACTAACCTTAAAACCCACACACAGGTGCTTTCTAATGATATTGCGATGCTTGCCAGACCAGAACCGGAAGATTTTGGCAGAGCTATTTTAAAATTACTTAAAGATGAAGCATTAGCAAAAGAGCTAGCATCTAACGCATTACAGGTTGCAAGAGAAAAATATATCATAGATTCTTTTAGGAAAGTGCTGGCTGATTTTTACAATCAAATAAAAAAAATGATGGACGT
>CAZBHO010000011.1:30434-33734 GCA_964491945.1 uncultured Verrucomicrobiota bacterium
CCACAAATCCAAACGGTCTATTTTGCGCCAGTATATATTTTGCAGGAGATGTTGAACATCGTATTTCTATTTTGTTTTTTCCTGTTTTAAGTAATTTTGGATCAAACTCAAGGTGCCACGGTGGCTGCCAGAGTATACCAGCTGAAATGTTATTGATAAACACTTCTGCAGTTTCATATACATGACTAAAACCAATGGCTACTCTTGGCGGAATTGTGGTTAGATTGACTTCTCTTGTATAACTTACAAGTCCACCATAATATGGATGCCCCAATTCATTTGAAGAGGAGAATGGGTATACTTCTCTTCTCTGGGTGAGCTGTGGAGGGGAATACTCACCGAACGGTAGTTCCAGATGAAAGTTTCCATAAAGCCTTATTGCGTCATAAAGTCTTACAGGTTTACCAATTAAATCTTCCTGAATTTGCCATTCAATTAAAAGATAATTTCTGCCGTCTCTGATTAAATCTGTTATATCTGCAGCCAGATTGAAAACATCATAGTATTTTTTCTTTTGAAATGTTAGTTTTTTGCCATTTAAATAAAAATCAATGTTATCTGAAGGTATTTTGCCTGATGAAGGGGCAAATTCGCTATCACGGAGAATGACCAGCTTGTCTTTATAGTTATGTGTGTTAAATGTTGTTAGGATGTAGATAAATTTATCGGTAGATGTTATACTATTTGGTGACAATAAATCCATAAAATTATGCCAAACAATTTCATCATAAGTTATAATGCGTTTTTCTTTGGAAGATAGCCATTTGCAATATCTCAATACGGCACAATTTTCTGAAAGTGGTCTTACAATCCATTCATCTGATATATCAACGGCAGTATTCCAATCTGACGAATTGAGATATTTTTTGTGTATGGGAATTTTTTTATTGTTAGGTATGGAACTTATAATAATGGCTCTTGCAGGCAATAATTCAATTTTTGATAGGTTATGTAAGATAAATCTTTTTCCGGAATTTAGTTCCAGCAATTCATAAGGTCCGGCGAAATCAAGCTGAATGACATCGCAAAAAGTTTTTTCGCCGTTATTAACAATAAGCACTTTGGCTTGCTTATTAGGCATTATTCGTTTATGTGCAATAAGTTCACCTTTTGCTTCAAAAATTGGCTTTACACTTTGTTTTAGCAATTTTAGGAGCTCTGATGGGGTTTTTACATATTGAGCAGGATTATAGTTGCCACCTTCTACTATAGGCAATGATTGTTTTAAGGATATTATTTTTACACCTGCTTTAGCCAATTTATTGAAAACTACGGCGCTTTGTTGAAGGATATAAGCATCAGGCACTATCAATGCGTTAAAAGCTTCTTTTGCTAATTTTAATTTGCCATTAACTGCTTTTGCTTTTGTCAGCATCCGATAATCAATAAGATCAAAATCATAACCGCTTGTTAAGAGTTGATGCATAAGTGAAGCGAAATGATCTCTTATAAGTTCAGCTTCCTTAATAGAAGGAGTATTCTGATCTGCTGTGGCGAGTGCCATAAAAGCTTCTTCTGGGTAGTATAGTGCCACAGGTGCATAATGCTGACCTTCCTTCATCTCATCTGATAATCGCTCAATATACTCTGAAATTGCTTTGAAGTGCTGCCAGTATGATGCTTGTATAAAGAGAGATGGTGGTGCTTCTAATTTGCGTAACCCATCTATTGAATAGTACTGCGCATGAACACAGATTTGATTCACACCAAGCGCATAAAGCCAGTTGGTGGCTTTGCCTAAAAATGCTGGTTCAGCTACCCAGTCAATAACAGCAAATGCCTCACACAATACGTCATTCTTTCCTACTGAATGTGCGGCAGAAGAACCAATTTTTGGACAAAGATGGAAGAGTGAGTGGCGTCTATCGCCAATTTCTGCTGCAATTAAATCCACGCCCGGAATATCCATTTTGCTTATCCAGTTCATTATTCCGGGGGTCATATATGCCTGACCAATGGGGTCTTCCTCTGGGCTGATATGACCTGTAAATATAAGCCTGTTTTTTTTGCAATAGTTAGAGATCTGGTCTATGAAAGCCTTTTTAAATGCTCTTGATATTGCTTCCCTGTATGCCCAGCGGAAAAATTTTGTTTTATCGTTAATATCAAGTACGAGATGAGGCAAAATATCGGTAATATGACATTTGGCTATTTCATAAAAAATGGGGGGTAGAGAATCCGACCATGCCATATTCCAAATTACTTTTGGCTCGTCTGTAAATATGCCGGGGATAGTGTTGCCAAATTCTTTAGAGTAGAACATGGCATATTGTTTATGGGTATATTCTATAAAACTTTTTATTGCGGCTGGGTTCATTGTATCCACGTAGGCGCCCCATGCCATTCCTCTAAAATACTGTTTTACAAAGCCTATAACGTATGAAGGAGGATCTGCGATATCTATGTTTATTCTATAGTGCGGATTGGATGTTTCTGCGCGCCAATGTGGAGTGCCTTCTGCCGTAAATGGTGGATAGTAGTTAACAAAATGCAAAAACGGTTGCCAATCATATCTGATGATTCCAGCATATTCATCTATTCTTTTTATTCCCTTGTTATTTATTACGAAAGCAGCAATCAATTTGCCTTCAGGCAAATCAAGCTCAATTCTCCCAGCCTTTTCCACATAGAGTTTTGAATAAACCAATATGCTAGCTGCATAGGATGGATTTTCTAGAATAACTTTTCCATCAGCAATCCCGGAAGGACATTGGTTTTCATCGTATAGCCACGCATTCAGCCCGATCTGTTTTGCATATTTAATTACGAAAGAGAGAGCATCAAACCATTCTTTTGACATATATGGTGTAAGTAATCCATCTCTTGCGTGCATAAATAATCCAGAAAAGCCTTTATTTTTAAGTTCATCAAGCTGATAAGCTAGTTCATCTTTCAACAGATGATGGTTCAAGAAAAAGAAAGAGGTAGGACCATTTGACAATTTTTTCTGCATATTACTGAAACTCCTTTTATATTGGATGCATAAGCAACGATATGTCTATATCAATAAAATACTCAAGAAGCAACAGCAAATTAATGCTAGAATTGATGCGGGAAATGTGCATAGCGCATCTCATTTTGATTCATTGTGCCTTAAAAGACTTGCTTTATTAAAAAAGTTTTTGTTTGATTTGCTGGTTGTTTTTGAAATATATGGGGTAGAGAAGCCGTTAAGGAGATGTTGCTATGAAAAGAGAATTGCCTGATAATACGCCGATACCTAAAGATATTGTGGCGAACCTGTTAAGACGTAGTGGAATAAGAAATATGGCATATGCTTCCATTCGCGAGATTGTGAAG
>CAZBHO010000011.1:33744-38167 GCA_964491945.1 uncultured Verrucomicrobiota bacterium
TACACTCTTTCCCTACACGACGCTCTTCCGATTTAAGCATCTCAAATAAAATTTGTGCGTATGGAGATGGGAGTGCCCAGTCTAAAGCCTTCTCAAATTGGGGTTGAAGCAGAAATAGAAGCTTTAAAGAAAGGTGTGGCTGCCATATATCCTTCAATAGAAGGCATACCACAGCTTAAGGAGGAGGCATCGCGCTTTATTAAACTTTTTATGGATATTGAAGTTCCTGCAGATTGCATAGTACCAACAGTTGGTTCAATGCAAGGCGCTTTTGCAGCTTTTATGGTTGCCAGTAGACGAGACTTTGAGCGTAATACAACTCTTTTTATTGATCCGGGTTTTCCTGTGCAGAAGCAGCAGCATAAAGAGCTGGTGATTCCTTTTGTCTCTTTTGATCTTTTCCACTATCGTGGCAAGAAACTAGAAGCAAAAATTGAAAGCGTTTTATCTGAAAATCCCGCTATAGGCACAATAGTGTATTCAAATCCGAACAATCCAACATGGATGTGTTTGCGGGAGAGTGAGCTGGAAATAATTGGAAAAATAGCCACAAAATATGACTTAATAGTTATTGAAGACCTTGCATATTTCGGAATGGATTTCCGTTATGACTATTCAAAGCCGGGTGTGCCACCATTTCAGCCAACTGTGGCAAAATATACGGATAACTATATTCTTCTTATTTCAAGCTCAAAGGTGTTCAGCTATGCCGGGCAACGTATAGGCATAATTGCGGTGAATCATAAATTGCATCAGAGGAATTTTCCTGCTTTAAAGAGATTTTATTCTTCAGAGGCCTTTGGACACTCTCTGGTTTATGGGGCGTTGTATGCGATATCTTCTGGAACGTGTCATTCAGCTCAATATGCGCTTGCGGCAATGCTAAAAGCAGCCAACGATGGCAAATATGATTTTCTGGCGGAGGTAAGAAGTTATGGTGAAATAGCCCGGCAAATGAAAGATATTTTTTTGAGCAACGGTTTTCAACTTGTATATGATAAAGATATTGATGAAGAGCTGGCGGATGGCTTTTATTTTACGCTTTGTTATCCTGGACTGGACAGCTCAGAACTGCTTGAGCTTTTGTTGTATTATGGTGTTAGCGCAATTTCTCTTACAATAACAGGAAGCGAAAGGCAGGAGGGCATAAGAGCTTGTGTTTCGCTGGTGCGTCCTGAGCAGTTGCCAGAGTTGCAGAGAAGACTGCAGCAATTTCATAAAGATATGAGTAAATAGTGTTTTGTTCTTTATAAAAAAAGTCTGATGACAAAGATGGTTTGATGTGTATACTTAACGGATAAAATTTTAAAAAGGCTAAAAGGTTATTGTAAGATGGCAAAAGCGATAATAGGCGTTATGGGCTCTGGGAAAGGCAGTAATTTTCAGGCGCTTGCTGATGCTATAGAGCGTGGTGAACTTAAAGCGATGATTGCTTGTGTGATAGCAAATGTGAAGGATGCCTTTATCCTTGAGCGCGCAAGAAAGCTGGGCATTCCAGCAATTTATGTGGATCCAGCTCCTTTTAAAACCAAGTTGGCTGGAGAAGCTGAATTGAAAGTAATTGAAATTATGAAACAGCATAAAGTTGAATACATTGCGCTTGCTGGCTTTATGATGATTATTAAACAAAAATTATTAAATGAATATAAAGGGCGCATAATCAATATTCATCCTTCGCTTCTTCCAGCCTTTCCTGGACTTGAGGCATGGAAGCAGGCTCTGCACTATGGCGTAAAAATCACAGGCTGCACAGTGCACTTTGTTGATGAAGGAATGGATACTGGTCCTATAATCTGGCAGGAGGCTGTTCCTGTTATGGAAGATGATACTCCAGAAACGTTACATATGCGCATTCAAGAAAAAGAACACATTGCTTATCCGAAAGCCATGCAAATGGTGCTTGACGGGAAAGCAAATTATCAAGACTTAATTTCAAGACAAAAAAGGTGAACTTATGATGAAGAAGAGAGGTACAAGAGCAAGGCTCAAATATCTTATAGCATCTGTTTTTGCTGAAAATATCAGGTTAAAAACCAGTGGATTGGTTATTGAAACCTGGGGCAATGTAAGTGGGATTGATAGAGAAGAAGGTATAGTGGCTATTAAGCCCAGTGGCGTGCCTTACGAAAAAATGAAAGAAGAAGATATAGTTTTGGTAGATATGGATGGAAGAGTTATAGATTCTGCATTAAAACCTTCCTCTGATCTACCAACGCATCTTTATCTTTACAAGCATTTTGAGAAGATAGGCGGTGTTGTGCACACCCACTCAATCTATGCAACAGCTTTTGCTCAAGCAAAAATGCCCATTCAATGTTTCGGCACAACGCACGCTGATTATTGTTATGGAAGGATACCGCTTACAGAAGAGCTTAACGCTAAAGAGATAGAGGAAAACTACGAAGCCAATACAGGAGCAATAATAATAAAATCTTTCAAAAAGCAGAAGATCAACTACGAGGAATGTCCCTTTGTGCTTGTAAGTTCTCATGGTCCTTTTAGCTGGGGCAAAGATGCAAATAAAGCTGTAGAAAATTCAATTGTGCTTGAAAACATTGCGCAGATGGCTTTTTTAACTTTAATGATAAATCCAAAAGCAAAGTCTATAGCTCCTGCGCTGCTCAACAAACACTTTTTTAGAAAGCATGGCAAACATGCCTATTACGGACAAAATAATTGATTGTTTTAAAAGGAGATAAATTATGAGCAAAAAAAACAAAACTTATAGCATTGGCATAGATTATGGCACAAATTCGGTTAGAGCTCTGGTTGTTGATACCGCTAATGGCAATGAAGTAGGCACGGCAGTTGTGAATTATCCTTCTGGTAAAGATGGAATTTTGCTTGATAAAAAAGATCATAATCTTGCCCGACAATCCCCGAAAGATTACGTTGTGTGTCTGGAAGAAGTAATTAAAAAAGCACTAGCCATTGCCAGAAAGAACGTTGGGTTAAAGAACGAAGAAATAATAGGATTAGGTGTTGATACTACTGGTTCGACGCCTCTGCCTGTTGATGAAAATAATCAGCCACTTGCCTTCAACAAAAAATTTAAAAACAATCTTAATGCTCAGGCATGGTTATGGAAAGACCACACTTCCTTTGAAGAGGCGCATCTTATAACAGAAAAAGCATCCCAGATGAGACCGCACTATCTAAAAAAATGTGGCGGGACATATTCCTCTGAATGGTTCTGGGCAAAAATATGGCATTGCCTGCGTGTGGATGAAGAAGTGTTTAACGCTGCTTATGCATGGATAGAATGTCAGGATTTTATTCCAGCGGTACTTTGTGGTGTTAAGAAACCAGAGCAAATTGTAAGAGGGGTATGTGCTGCAGGGCACAAAGCAATGTATAATGCAAGTTGGGGAGGATTGCCAGATGAAGAATTTTTATCTGCACTTGATCCGAGATTAGTCAAGGTGCGTAAGCCGATAGAGAGCAAGGCTGTTCCGATAAATCATAAGGCTGGCATGCTTTGTGATGAGTGGGCAAAAAAGTTGGGGCTTCGTGCTGGCATTCCTGTGGCGGTTGGCGCTTTTGATGCGCATCTTGGCGGAGTTGGTGCTGGAATAAGAAAAGGCACTCTCGTTAAAATAATTGGCACTTCGACATGCGATATTATGGTTGCCCCACTTTCAGATAATGTGCCAGATATTCCGGGTGTTTGCGGAATTGTGGAAGAATCTGTGCTGCCGGGCTACTATGGAATTGAGGCAGGACAATCTGCTGTCGGCGATATTTTTAGGTGGTTTGTTACAGAAGTCTGCCACAGTGATGATAAGTTGCAAGTGGAATTGACCAAAGAAGCCGCAAAGCTTAAACCTGGGGAAACTGGGCTTATTGCGCTTGATTGGAATAATGGGAACAGAACCATTCTTGTTGATCCAAATCTTACGGGATTACTTATGGGAACAACTTTGCACACCAATAGAGCGCACATATATCGCGCTTTAATTGAAGGCACTGCATTTGGAGCGCTAACTATAATAAATAGGCTGGAAGAATATGGAGTTAAAATTGAAAGAATAGTCTGTTGTGGCGGGATAGCAGAGAAAAATAGCCTGTTTATGCAAATATATGCCGATGTGTTAAATAGGCCGATGATGGTTTCGCGTTCAGCTCAGACCTGCGCGCTTGGTTCTGCTATTGCAGGTGCTGTTGTAGGTGGCGCATATCAGAGCTGTGAAGATGCTATTTCCGCGATGACAGGTGTTAAGAAACAAATTTATAAACCAATTCCAGAAAATGTTGTTGTGTATCAAAAATTATATGCAATCTACAAAGAGCTACACGATGCATTTGGAATAAAGGGCACAAGGAGCTATGATTTTTATCAAATAATGAAGAATCTGCTGGCAATAAAAAACGAGGTTCTCGGTAAATAGCTTTTGAAATAAATGACAGTAGAGCTTACTTTTCT
>CAZBHO010000011.1:38194-38641 GCA_964491945.1 uncultured Verrucomicrobiota bacterium
GCACCTTTGCAGCTATTGCGGCAATAATTTTTGAATGGCTGAAACAACCGAAGGTTGTTGGCTATATCATAGCGGGACTCTTTTTAAGCATTATAGATCAGTATGTTTACGATATTGCTGGAGAAAGCGATTCCATCAGGACACTGGCTGATTTTGGTGTGATCTTTTTGGTGTTCTCAATGGGGCTTGATTTTAACTTAAAAAAACTTGCCTCAGTTGGATTACCGGCGTTTCTGGTTGCTGTGGTTGATGTTACGGTCACACTATGGCTTGGCATCACTATTGGCTTATCTGTTGGATGGGGATTGCTTGAAAGCATTTTTCTTGGTGCTTTGATATGCGATTCCTCCACAACAGTGTTGGTTAAAATTTTGAATGAACTTGGGAAACGTGATGAACGCTATGCTGATCTTGTGCTTGGCGCTACGGTGGTGGAAGATATTCTTG
>CAZBHO010000011.1:38660-55968 GCA_964491945.1 uncultured Verrucomicrobiota bacterium
ACCGGAATGGGAGTAAGCGGCAGGCTTGAATTTGCAACAGTGGCCGGGCGCGTTGCGATGCTTACCATTTTCCTTATCGTTGTGCTCATTGGTGGGCTGATTGCAGTGCCGAAGCTGCTTAATATGATAGCGCGTTTTAAGAGCAATGAGCTTTTAATAATATCAGTGATAGGGCTATGCTTTGGTACAGCACTTGCAGCAATGCATTTAAAGTTTACACTTGCTCTCGGAGCTTTCATAGTTGGCGCTATAATTGCCGAAACAAGATATCGTGCACGAGTTGAGTTTTTGACTGATCCTCTAAAAGATATTTTTGGCGCAGTCTTCTTTGTGGCAATAGGACTTTTGGTGCATATTGGAGATGTATGGAATAATGTTTTTCCAATCGTATTGCTCACGCTTGCAATTTTGGTGGGAAAATTTATAGGAAGTTCAGCTGGCGCTCTGATTGCAGGAGAAGATGCAAAAACTTGCGTTAAAGTTGGATGCTGCATGGCGCAGGTAAACGAGTTTGCTTTAATCATAGCAGGGCTGGGGCAATCAATGAAAATAATGCCTCCATACATCTATCCTACAGCGGTTATGGCAGTGCTTTTAACTACTTTCATAAATCCATATTTAATAAGGTATGCAGATCACATAGCAGAGTTGCTGCAAAAATTTTTTCCATCCTCCAGTCGTAGGTTCGTGCGAGCCTACACGCAATGGGCTGGCAAATTGCGGGAAAGCGCTTCGCCACGTACAGCTGATAGCGTAAGACGTATAGTCGCACGTTCCGTAATAATCATTGCAGTCAACTTTGCGTGGATGGCAGCAATATATTTGGGGTTAAGTCAATTTTATTTCTTTTTGAAAAGCAAAACTGCTTTTTCGCTTGTACCCGTTGATTTTATTGTTAAAGATAGCAGTATCTTCTGGATGATAGGTGGTATATTGTGCGTGCCGTTTTTTGTTGCATCTTTCCGTAAGATTCAGGCTCTGGCTATGATGGCTGCAGAGTGGGCTTTCCCCATAAGCACTGGCAATAGATCAAAACTAAATCAGATGTTTGCTCGCACGCTGGAATGGTTTATTACTCTTTGTGGTGTGGTTTTGCTTATAAGTTCAATGATCTTTTTTAGTAAATCAATTTTACCACCGCCATTACAGCTTTTAATAGGATTTGCTATTCTAACACTCATTGCAGGGCTACTTTGGACATTGCATGTTAAAATATACGCAAAACTCCAGAACGCTTTACACGAAACTTTGCAAAAGGATAATCTGCCAATGATGTTCGATCCACTAACAGCATGGTCATATCTGTTCCGCGAAATTAAGCTTATGCATATTGATATCCCACACGATTCACCCGCCGCTTTTAAAGAAATAATGGAAGTGGAGTTAAGAACAAAAACTGGCACAACAATTCTTGGCATAGAACGAGATGGCAAAATGATTCTTAATCCACATTCAAAAGAGCACTTTAAGCCAGGCGATCGTGTCATGCTGATGGGTACACCTGAACAGCTTGCCAACGCAAAAAATATACTAGTTCCTGAATAAATGCAAAAAGACCGTTAAAAGAATTAGTCCTTATCTTTGGAGAACATTTATTTTTTTGGGCTTTTCTCTGTAAAATTCTTTTCTTGAATTTAAGGAAGATGTTCTTTTCTTGTTTTCCGCTTACTTTTCAAAAGGATCTGGCAATCCAATATTCACTAAAAAACGACAAGGCGTCAAAGTGCCACTATTGCTCTAAATGCGACAAATTGTCGCAATTTTAAGTTTTTTGCTTATATTTAACTCTTTAGAAATAAACGGAATAAATGCAATTTTGTAGTTGGTATGTATTTTGCTAATGCGAGTTGTGAAAACAAAAAAATAACTAACGAAAGGAGGTGTAGATTATGTTGGAAGCATTAACAAGAGCTTACTTTAATCCGTTTGAAGAACTTCGCAGGATGCAGCGTGAAATGGACCGTCTCTTTAGTGGTGGTTCTTATGGATATCGTGCTGAAGCTTTTCCTGCGCTCAACATCTGGAACAATAAAGATAATGTCTTTGTTGTTGCAGAGCTTCCGGGTGTTGAGAAAGATTCAATCAATGTATCCGTTGAGAATGATGAACTCGTAATCAGTGGAGAGAGGAAAGAAACTCCTCCTGCTGATGATGTGTATTGTCATCGTTCTGAACGGTTTGCTGGCAAGTTCTATAGGAGTGAGGTATTGCCATTCAAGGTTGATGCTGAAAAAGTTTCAGCCAGGCTTGTGAATGGTGTGCTCACGATAGTACTGCCAAGAGCTGAAGCGGATAAGCCTAAAAAGATATCCATAACAGAATAATTTTATGAAAGGAGGTGGAATTATGGCGGCAGCAAAGAATACAGAACTTCAGGTTAAGAAAACAGGTGAAATAGCGCATCAGGCAGAGCACACAAGAGATTTACCTATATTTATTCCAAACACAGATATATATGAAAAAGAAGATGCTTTTCTTGTATTGTGTGATTTGCCCGGCGTACAAAATGATGATGTGGATATAGAGCTTGAAAGTGATGTGCTTTCCATAAAAGCTATCAGGAAGTTTACTCCTATTGATGCTTTTAAGGAAGCATACGATGGCTCTTTAGATTGTATATTTGAGCGCTCGTTTGAACTTGGTGCAGAAATTGCCCGCGACAAGATCAAAGCGAGCATGAAGAACGGCGTATTACAAATCCTTTTGCCTAAAGCTCCTGAAGCTCAGGCAAAGAAAATTAAAGTTGTGAGTGATTAAACATATAACTAATCAATAGAAAGGAGGTTGATATTATGAAAAGCATATTTCCATGGAGAAAACATTCTACAAATATTCCTGTGAAAAGGAGTGAGGCACTCAATCCTTTTGAAGCATTAAGGCGCGAGATGAATGAACTCTTTGAATCGTTCTTTAAAGAGTTTGATAGAGGATGGAATATGCCAATGCCATTTCGTGCTTCACTTGCTCCGGCATTCGGAGATATTATTCCTAGCATTGATGTTGCAGAGACGGAGAAAGAAATTCAAATCACCTCCGAATTGCCTGGCATAGATGAAAAAGATGTCGAAGTATTCCTTGATGAAGGAGTGCTCACAATTCGTGGGGAGAAGAAAAAAGAGCATGATGAAAAAGGTAAGAATTATAGAATAACAGAAAGAAGTTTTGGCTCATTTGAACGCTCTATTCCACTCCCTGCTGGAATTGATACGGAGCACATTAAAGCTAACTTTAAGAAAGGAGTATTAACCATAACTATTCCTAAAACAGAGACAAGTGCGGCTAATCGCAAAAAAATAAACATCTCTGGTGAATGAATTTTTAAAAACAAGTTGCGCCCACTTTAATCAACGTGGGTAAGAGCCGGGAGAGATGATGAGTTCTGGAAATAGATATTTATCCTGATCCCGGCTCTCTTTTTTATTTTGGAAAAAACATACATAAATTTTTGCCACGCTTACTCCAAAGAGGCTATTTAACACTTTTAGTAGGCATTTCTATCGATGGGAGTATTGGATTAAATGTGTATAGTTTATGAAAGGTGACAAAGAGGCTTGAAAAACATATAAGCAGAGCCAACATTATTACAGGCAGAAGATGTTTTGCTATAACACGGAAATTAAGTTTCCTTAAAATTAGCACAAGCCAGAACATAGCAAAAAGCGTAATCGCCGTCTTTATCCTTCCTGTAATTGAATAATTAAAATGCCAGAAGAACACTTTTCTATACCACGGCAGTGCAATAACGGCTCCCTCTTTTTTTGAATAAGCAACAATTAGATTTTTCTCTATATCTGGATTTTTTCCACAAAGTTGTTCGGCAAGTTCAAGCGCATCTATTGCTTGCTCATATAACCCTGCAGAGAGCAAAGCTGTTCCAAAGTTGAAATATAACTGCCAGTTTTTGATGCCAGAATTGATTAGCTGTTGATATCTTTTTGCCGATTCAAGATAGTCATTGGCACTTTTTGCTGAGAGAAATCTATTGTTGGCTTCATTCCAAAGAAATACATTTTCAGTATTCTTTGAAGTGGCTACTGCGTTACAAGAGCTTGCTAAAATTGTTATAACTACAAACAGAGTAATCTGTTGCAAGACTTTTTTCATTTTATAACCTTGCTATCAGCATTTTTTAGAATATTCCTGATTATCTCTTTTACACGTTCAATATCATCCACATCTTTAATCTCCTGTGTATTGCTGAAGGAGTTGTTAAAGTGGATGCTAAATATATCAACAAGTTTAGCAATATCCTCCTGTGGAAAATTTAGGGTTTCCATAAGCCTTCTTAATTCTGGTGGTGTAATACCTTCTGTTGTTAAATTAAATTTTTCGGCAAAAAATGTTACAATAATTTTACAAAGCATTCTTGACTGTTCTTGTAAGGGAAGGTTAGAGTCGCTTCCTAATTTATTTAAAGTTACGAGTGCTCTGATATAAGCACTTTTCTTGCGCTTCATATTTAAGAATTTTTGTCTATAAGCCAGCAGTGTTTGCCCAAAAATTATGAGCAAGTAGGCTGATGGCGGCACAGCACAAGCAACAAGCCATTGTCGTTCAGGCATAAATGATACATTGGAAATTCCTTGTATATCTTTCTTGATGATAGATACAGGCAAGGAAGAAGGATCTTTTTTTGTTGTTTCAACAACTTGCATAAGATTTGAGCTTGCGATAATCTCTTTTGCTGTAACTTCTGCTCCACGTCTCACAGTTATAGGAATTTCTTCTGAGAATACCTTTTTGTAAGAGCGCTCCTTTGTATCAAAGTATGCCATTTCGATAGGCGGCAGCACATAAGAACCTTCTTTTTTGGGTCTGATTATGTAAGAGAATTGTATGGCATTATCACTGCGTTCTATTTTTAATGAATCCTCATAAATAGTGAAAAGCTCCGTTAAAGAAGTCTGATTTGTAATAAATGGAGGAAACACCTTATCAAAACGTATGGAGCCAGTGAGTGTTAAAGTAAGCTTAATAGGATCGCCCACATAACATTCGTTCATATCCAGCGTTGCTTTCAAAAACATATTTGATCCAATTGCGCCAATAAAGGATTGAGGGCGCCCTTCTTCAGGTGGTGGGATGACTCTCACTGTTGCTGCCTTACCAACAGCGAACACTCTAAAAGGGTTAACTTTAGTTTCATTTGTTGCAATTGTTGGTACATCCCCTTTAAAAACCACAGGACCAAAAACAAATGTACCTTCCTCCTTTGAGCTATATTTGAATTGAATGGAATACTCAAAATAAGATATGCCATTTGTTTCAACTATCTTGCGTGGCAAAATAAACCTTGCTTTTTTAGGCTCAAAGAAAGATGAGAAATCAAAAGGGTCACCAAAAGGGTCACTTCGTATGGTGTAATTGTTAATATGGAAGCCAGCCTGATCGCGCCTTGTAACTAGCAATTGATTTAATAAACCCTGAATATCAGGGCCTTTTAATGTGGCTATTTTCTGATCATCCAGCCATGGGATTGTTATGTGTGGTGGCATATCTGAATAAATAGGGTCAAGATGTGCCATGTTATCCTTTAAACGTTTAATCAAAATTGAAAGTGTTATTTCAAAAGGTTCGTCTATTAGTGCGCTATCCTGTGAGGCAGCTATAGAAATTTTCACTACATCCTGCTGCTCTATATCAGTGACGATAACAGTTGGTATCCGATGTTTATATTTTCTTCCATCCGCTTCTATTGTTATATTGCCAACATCAAATACACCTGACTTGTTGGGGGTTATTTCGTAGCTGGCTACTATTCCTGAAAATTCTTGACGCGTTACCTTACCATTCACAATGCTTACGCTATAGTTGCTAAACTTTTGAGAGCCAAGTTGCTTAATTTGACAATCTTTTGCATTTTCAAAAGAAACGTTGTTTAGTTCAGAGCAGCCATTGATTGAAATCTGCAAAACAAAGGATTCGCCAAGATAGATTTTATCTCTGCTAATTTCAGATTTAATTTCCACTGCATATAGTGTCCAGTTTAGTGCAGTAAATAGATAGAGCCATAAAGCTAGCAAAACTCTTTTAAACATTTCCGCTTTTATGTTCATAAGCCTTTACTACCAATCTCTTTCTACGGGTGAAGGTGGCACGTATTGTTTTTGGTATTCTCTTTGTTTGTGTTCCTTCTCACGTTGAAGCGCTTTGTTTAGCATCTCGGATATTTGCTGCTGAGTTAGGTCATTTTCTTTCTTATCATCGGGCTTTTCTTCTTTTTGTTGTTGTGGTTGATTCTCCTCTTGCTGTGGTTGTTCTTCTTTTTGTTCTTGTTTGTTGTTATTTTGTTCTTGCTGATTTTTTTGTTCTTGGTTTTGTTCTTGCTGCTTGTTTGGCTCTTCTTCTTTTTTATTTTGCTCATCCTTATTTTGTTGGTTTTTATCTTTAGGTAAAAGTTCTTTTATTTTCAGCAAGGATTCGAGGCTTTTCTTTTGGTGAGGAATGGAATAGGGCAATTTGTTTGTATTGATCAGATTTATGGCTTCTTGCTGCTCCATTTGAGCTATACCGGCAAGCTGCAAGATATTTGAGCGTGCCTCAGCTGTTATAATGGATACGGAATTAGTCAAATTGGTTGTGGCAGATGTTTGATTGCTATTAGCGTGCACCATAGATAAACCTTCTGGTGGAACAGCTTCTGAAAATCTTTTAATAAAAAGCTCTGTTAAAGAAAGAGTTTCTGTTTCTTCGCTTCTGATGGCTTCTAGTTGAGCAGATTGATTTGTTGTTAGTAACAATGCGTTGCTCTGCCTAATAATAGCCTCATCAAGCAATTGTGGAAAACTAGCCATTCCTTTCCAAAGATTATAAACGGCATTTTCCAAGAAGCTTATATGATAAAAAGCATTGTTTTCTAGGTTGCGTAGTTTTTCATAGGCTTCATCCATATTAGTATGAATAGCATCAATGTATTCGGCAAGGTATTGGATGTTAGTGGTGTTCCTTGCTGCCTGCAAGATGTTCATTTTTAGCGGAATAAGCATCTCGCGTGAGAGATTTTGCCTTTGAGCGAGTGCTTCAAACTGCTTTATTCGCTGCGGGGAACTGTTTGTGATGGCAGAAGGCAGTTCGCTCTTTATCGTTCGCTGCTCTTTGAGGAGCTCTTCAAGCAGCTGTGCTGGAGCCTTATGTCCGAACCGCATAAGCGCATCTTTGATAAAGGCATTTTTGCTTGCTTCTATAAAGAGGTTTGTGATTATAACCAAATTTTCTGCAGCTTCTTTGAGTTTTGTTGATTTTCTATACGCTTCTTGAAAAGCTTTTCCTGCCTCAACAAGCTGTTCTGGAAAATAGGATGGTGGCAGGTTTGTGTTGTCTTTTGAGTTGATAGCATCCTGCCATCTGGCACAGCCAAGATTGTAATAAGCTTTTGAGTTTAAATCCTTATCTGAAGAAAGCATTTTAAATAGCTCGGCAGCTTCAGAAAATTTTCCAGCCCTATAAAGGCTGCAAGCGGCATTGAATAGGTAGCGTTTTTTGAGTGAGCCACCAGCCTTTTCTGCTGCTTTCATAAATAGCTCGGCAGCTTCCTGATATTTGCCCTGCAAATAAAAACCATTAGCCTGCCAGGCAAGGTCATCTGCTTGTAAATTGGCTGCGTTTATAGCTGTGGCAGAATTAGAAATGGCTACATAATTTCTGGGCAACTGATTGCTGGATGAATCAGCATAGAGCACACCTGCAGTAAGCAGCAAAACTAGAAGTGGTATGCTTACGCTTGCTTGCATAGGTTTTATAGACCTTTGATAGTGTTTTTCTATAAAAAGTCTTCCAGCAGAAAAGAATGCTACTAGCAGAAAGCATAATACAGCTGGCAGCAAGAAAAGCTGATAACGTTCTATAAATCTACGGCGCGATGTTTCAGCATTTTCTCGTAAAGCCAGTTTTGAAAGGTGGTCCTTATAGAGTGAACCAAGATTAACATTTGCCTGCCCAACAGGGATATATGCGCCGCCAGCAATTTCTGCTATCTTCCTTAATGTTTCATTTTCCAGTTTTGAGATTACTTCTTTTCCTTTGTAGGTCACATAAGCGCTACGCTCTGAACCATCTGGCACCTTTGAACCTTCTTTGCTGCCAAGCCCAACAGTAAAGATTGTTATGCCTTGCTTTGCTGCCTTTTCGGCTTCCTGCAAAGCTTTTCCTGCAAGGTCTTCGCCATCGCTTATAACTATTATTGCTTTATGTGAGCCAGCATCTGATTCAAAAGCTTCAAGTGCTTTATGGATGGCATCGCCTATATCTGTTTCACCACGTGGCGCAGATTCAATTGAAAGCTCATTAATCATTTGTAGCGCAAAGGAATAATCCATTGTCAAAGGGCACAACTGTTCTGCCTTGCCTCTAAATGCAATTATTGATACACGATCGCCCTTAAGTTCTTTGATTAAGTCTATCACATCCATTTTTGCACGTTCAAGACGCGATGGCTGAACATCTTTTGCAAGCATTGAACGTGAAACATCTATGCAAAGCGCAAGGTCCCTCCCACGTTGGATAGTAATTTCTTCACGCTCGCCCCATTGTGGTCTTGCAATTGCCACTATAGCAAAAATAAATCCAGCTGTTACAAGACACAGTTGAATAATAAAGCGCGTTCTATGAGTGAGCAAACTGTTGTGGCGAGCATTAATTTTTTCTTTTGCCACGAAAAGCTTCATTGCTTCTTCTCTCCTTTTGTTGAGCAAAATACAAAACAAAATAAATATCGGCACAACCCACAACAGAAACAGAACTTCTGGATAAACAAATTGCGCATTCATAGTCTATAATATCCTTCTTGTTGCCAGCATATTTAGAGAAACGGAACAAAAAATTAGCAAAATCCCCGGCAGCAAAAAGCGAGTGAAAAGCTCATCATATTGATGATAGACTTCCTGCCTAATTACAGTCTTTTCTAGTTTATCAATTTCTGCAAGAGCTTCTTTTAATCCCTTAGGATTACGCACATTGAAATATATGCCTCCTGTTTCTGATGAGAGCTTTCGCAAAAGCTCTTCATCAAGCGGAGCACTGCCATAGGCAATAACTGATCGTCCAAATATATCTCTGCTTCTAAAAGGAACTTTTTCTGTGTTTGAACCTATGCCTATAGTATAGATTTTTATGCCGAGCTTTTTTGCCATCTTCATTGCATCTTCAGGTTTAATTATGCCTGTGTTGGATTCGCCATCGCTTAACAGCACGATAATTTTTGATTTTATGTTAGCCTTTTCCATTCTGGCACAGGCTGTTGCTATGGCATCCCCAATGGCTGTCATAAGTTCCTCCTGGTTTACAATTTCCCCACGTTCATTGAAGACTGGTGTAGGAATTTTTACTGATTTAAGACTTAATAGTAAGGCTTTGTGATCTATTGTTAGTGGAACTTTTGTGCTGGCGTATCCACCAAATGTGATTAACCCAATCATATCTTCTTTTCTTTTTTCAACAAACTCAGTAAAAGTTTCCTTCACTACATCTAGCCTTGTGCGTTCCTGATCGCGTGTTGAAAAATCAAGAGCCTGCATTGAGCCAGAAACATCCACAACCATCTGAATTGCTATGGCTTTTCCCGACTGTAAACTGCAAGAAAACATTTTTACAGGACGTGCCAGAGCCAGGATAGAAAGGAACAATCCTGTTAAAAATAGTGGAGGAACAGCTTTTTTTATTAGAGAGCGCCATGTGAAAAGATTTTTGGGAATAAAGCTTACTGCTGAAAATGGCAATGCGCTCCTATCTCTTCTGGAATAAAGAAAATAGACAGCAATTGGCAGCAATAGCAACAAAGCAAAATAGATAGGGCTATAGAAAACAAATTCAGGCATCTTGAAACCCTTCTTTATTGTTTAAATGAGTTGCCTCATCAGTTCTGATGTAATCTTCAGCAGTACGCAGCGAATCATCTATGATTCTTTGTTCAGGACGATAAGCGGCAAATTTAACAAGGTCTGATATTTCAAGAAAATGTTTGAGTTTTTCTATAACAGTTTTGGAAAAACGTGGATTTTTTGTGGCGGCCTGCAAAAATTCTTCGGTAGTGAGTTCTGGTGCTTTGATTTTATGGGCTCTTTCTATATAGCGCCTTACAATCATTGTTAGTTCTAGATAGAAATCTTTTATTTTGCCTTTTGCTATTAAATTCTCGTTGATTAGCTTTTTTAGTTCATATAAGGCTCGTTCCTTTGGAGACATTCGCGCCAGCTTGATTCTAAAGTTTACGTAACGTATGAGCCAAATAATAAAGGCGAGTACGGCTATTGCAGCAATGCAAGAAAGTAGCCAATTTAAAACGATTCTTTTGGATGGATATATTTTGAATGCTGGTAAAATATCTCTTATTGATTTTGAAGTTGTTTGCATTGGAAGTGGTGCTAATTGCATTTTGATAGGTGGCGTTTGAATCCAGTTGATGGTTATAAGACTTTTTTGGGCAATTTCATATCTTATCGCCATAGGTGCAATGCGATATTCTTCTGAAACGATTGGAGTAAGTTTGTAATAAAATTTTTGAACCAGTTTTTTGTGCTCTGTAGAAAAGAGAGGTTGCTCTGGATAATTTCCAGAAAGATAAAAACCTTGCAATCTATCTTCTAGCTCTGGCATTTTGATAATGGTATTTGAAGGGGAAAATATCTCAAAAGAGAGCATAGTATCATCAGTTAAGCTTATTTTATCGGGCGTTAATACGATGCGCACCAGAACGTTTTCATCTTTGCACTCATATAACAGCTCTTTTTCAGCTTGAGCAAAAAGAAAATCACTATGCAATAGCAACAAAGCAATGCTCAAACAATACAAGATAAAATTTTTTGTTCTTCTAAAAAAAATGTTCATCTAGCCTTACGTTTTCTCCTTAAATAAAAAAGATTGTGAACTTCATTTATGAAGGGCCGGTCTGTTTGTATTTCAAGCTTATCAATTTTTAGTTTATTAAATAGTGTGTCAAGATAAGCTCTGTGTTTTGCGGAATTTTCTTTAAAGTGCTGGCGTAAAGCATTTGAAGAAGCATCTATTGTAAGCATCTCGCCTGTTTCGGGATCTATAAGATCAATCAGTCCTACGGCTGCAAGCTCTTTTTCTCCTTTATCAATTATTCTACACGCAATTATATCGTGATGCCTGGCAAGCACTCTTAATTCATCTTCGTAATCTTCTGCTATAAAATCTGATACTAAAAACACTACCGATTTACGTTTTTGCACCTTATCAAGAAAGTCAAGCGCAGCAACTATATCAGTTTTTCTTCGAGTTGATTCAATTGCCAGCAGTTCCCTGACCAGCCGCATAACAGCATTCCTGCCCTTGCGTGGTGGAATAAACTTTTCTATCCTGTCTGAAAAGAGAATAAGCCCAACTTTGTCCTGATTTTTTATTGCAGAAAGTGCAAGCAGCGCCGTAAGTTCTGCAGCGGATTCAATTTTAGAGTTGGCAGCAGAACCAAAGCCCATTGAGCCTGAAACATCTATCACAAAAAGTATTGTTAGTTCTCGTTCTTCGCAAAATCTTTTAACGAAAGGATGTCCCATTCTTGCTGTAACGTTCCAGTCTATGGCGCGAACGTCATCGCCGGGGACATATTCACGCACCTCATCAAACTCTATGCCTTGTCCCTTAAAAACAGAATGATACTCCCCTGAGATTCTATCTTCAACAAGACGCGATGTGATTATCTTTATTCTTTGTACCTGCTTCATTAAAGTTGTAATATCTGCTGGCATATGGGATATAGCTTTTTTGTTAAGTTTTTTTTATGATGTTTGATATACGTCTTTTCTAATTTATGGAACAGGTATCCCATTTAAAATTTTATCTATGATATCATCGCTTGTCAGATTTTCTGCTTCTGCTTCATAAGTTAATAAAATCCTGTGCCGCAGCACATCGTAAGATACTTCCTTAACATCTTGCGGTGTTGCGTAGCCTCTGCCGTGCAACATTGCGTTTGCTCTGGCGGCAAGATTAAGGCATAGCGTTGCTCTTGGGGATGCCCCATATTCTATGTAGTGTTCTATTTTCAGTTTGTATTCTGCCGGATTACGCGAGGCAAAAACAATATCAAGGATGTAGTCTCCAACCTTTTCATCACAATAAACCTGCTGCAGACATTTCTGCATTTCTGCAATATCAGCTGCTGTTAAAACTTTTTGCACTTCTATTTCTTCAAACCGTGTAAAACGATTCATTATGCGTCGTTCGTCATCTTTTGAAGGGTACCCCACTTTACATTTCAACATAAAGCGATCAACCTGTGCCTCAGGCAGGGGATATGTGCCTTCCTGTTCTATCGGATTTTGCGTTGCCATAACAAGAAATGGCGCAGGCAAAGGATAAGTGTTATCCCCTATAGTCACCTGATGCTCCTGCATAGCTTCAAGAAGTGCTGATTGCACCTTTGCTGGCGCACGGTTTATTTCATCGGCAAGCAAAAGGTTGGTGAATACAGGCCCTTTTTTAGGAATGAAACTGGCGTTTTTTTGGTCGTATATTAAAGTGCCAATCAAGTCGGCAGGCAAAAGGTCTGGAGTAAAACTTATTCTGCGGAATTCCAGTCCTAATGCTTTTGCCATAGTTTTTACGGCCGTTGTTTTTGCGAGTCCTGGTACACCTTCCAATAGGATGTGTCCACCAGTAATTAGCGCAATAAGCATTCGCTCCATCAGGCGTTCCTGTCCGACTATGACTTTTGCAGTTTCTTGTCGTAGCGCTTCTATAAGCTTGCTCAATTCTTTGATTGTATCTGTGGTTTTAGTAATGGTTTGATAATCCATATTATGCCCTTTCATTTAGCTTCATTGGTTGTAGCATTATTTTCTGACTTAACCTCGCTTTGATTTGTATCGGTGGTAGAAACTTTTTCTAGCACATTAGATACAGTTCCTACATCATTCGTTTTAGGTGGTTCAGGTTTTTTGATTAAATCTTCTCGTTTCGTTAGCATATTATCAAGCCTGTATGACTTAACGATAAAAATCCATGGTGATAGCTTTTCATTCAGGGTTTTGGCTTCTTTTTCAAAATCAGGAAGTGCTGGCGCATTCGTGACAGAACTGCTAATGTTTGTGTCAATCATTTGCGGCAAAGCTTGTAAGCTCTTATCAAAGCTTACATCCACTTTAACGTAGCGGTCCAAATTGTTTGATGATATTGTGTTACCGATAGCAAGCTTATAGATTATGCCCTGTTGAGTTTTTGCAGTAAAGGTTGTTGGTTCATTCAATCCAGAAATTTCAGGTGCTAACGCTGGATCAGCCACATCATCAAATGATAACCAATTAAGAGCTCCTGCCACAGAGTTGGCTTTGCTATTATCCAGCGTGCCTTCCTCTTCTTTTAAATCAATAAGCTTGAAGCTTTCTGATGTATTTGTTCTTGCAAGATGAATTTCTTTTCTGTCTTTGCCCTGCACGATTACTGCAAGCACATTGGTTGAAGATACATTAAGGAAATCATCTTCCAGCCATGCGCCGTGCGAATCATCCCAGCGATTCAGTGTTTTAGAAACCAAATAGCATTCGCCATTTTCCGTCCGGATATATTGTCCATCAGGATAGCCACCAAAATCAAACATATCGGCTCGCTCGCTTTTACGTGTGAACGCCTTGCCAATCACAAATGATGCAAGGCTTTTGTTCTCTTTGTTCTTTAGTTCAACTTTTACACCATATTTTGCAAGCTCGTTGGTTGGTGTCTTTTCAGTTACGGTCTTATCAGGAGATAAAAGTGCAAGTTTTTCTTGCTGCGCATGCGTTAGCTTAAGCATCTGCCCAATTTTTAGATCAGCAAGCTCAACTAGCAATTCTTTGATTTTTGTGAAATTGGCAGGATAACCATACCTTGTTGAGATGCGCCACACGTCTTGCGTCTTTTGCGCAACTATATTAGAAGAGCCTTTGGTGATTTGGATAAACGCCACATCATTTACATTAAGAGATGGGAAGACCTTTTTCCCAACTTCTTTTGGAACAAACTTTGATTGCCTTTGATGTTGTTTTAAAAAGATGAATCCTACTAGCACAACGGCAACGATTAAGAGAACTATCAGATTTTTTATTTTCATAACACTTATCCTCCTTTCATCTATATTTTTACTTTATGCCTTTTATAGCCTGCTTCCTTCTGTAATAAGCAAAGAGCGCTCCACCGATAGCAATTATGAGTGGCATAGCGGCAAGGTTAATTACCTTTACCTTTATGCCAAGCTGCTCAATGCCTTCACGCAAGTTCTTACGCACCTCTTTTAGTTGACGCTCAATTTCCTGCTGCTTTATGCGGAACTGCTTAATAGTTTCTTCCTGTTCAGGACTTAAAATGTAGCGCTGGCTTTTATCCTTTTGAGCTTGCAATTCTCTCAAACGCTCCTGCGTTTGATTAAGTTCTTCCTGAAGTTGCCTTTCCACATTTAGCCATTTTGCCGCAGCTTCTTTCTGCAATTCAAGCACCTTCTCAAAGGGTCTTTCTATCTTACTTCTGGTTCTAATGGAGCTTAAAGCTATATTGCCAGATAATTGCTCAACCGCATTTGCAAAGAAATCAAGATTTTCATTTAGGCGCTGATAGGCTTTGAAACCGCCAAAAAGCACCATCTCGCGCATTGTGTATTCATCATTAAGCATATCTGCATCTGCAACAAGGATTATTGTTGTTGGTTTCAGGCTAGCCGTAATATGAGGAGATGCTGTCTCTTCCATTTTATTGGTATTAGAAGCTTCCGTTTCCTCCTTTGGTTTGCCTTCAGGGAATGCAGTCTTAAATGTGCCTGTCAATCTTATGGCAAGATTTAGCTTTTTAAGCTCGGGCTTAAAATCGCGTCTTATAGCTTCAGGTCCCATTTGTGCCATCATTGAATTGACAAGAGCCGCCTGTGGTGTGGAAACTATAATTGGACTTACTTTAACACCTTCAACACCATCGCCAGAAAAAGCGCCTGCGCATGGCAAAATTAAATAGGAAAGAGATGCAGCGCTCATCTCGCCTCTATTTATGTTGGCTTCCCGCAGAGAAAGAAACACAGGACTATCTTCTATACGGTTGCCAGCCCTGATTTGAGTTGTGCAACCTTCATCGGCAACCACACTGTTTGGATTATAGTTTATGCCCCATGCCGCAAGCAAGCGTTCAAGATTTGAAGATGGCGTTGGTGGCATCATAGAAAATTGTTGCGTTTCACGCTGCTTATCAGATAGAGCAAGTGGATCAATGAATGCGAGCAATTTGCCGCCACTTAACACATATTGATCTATGGCAAACTGCGTTTTTAGCGAAATGTTTTTTGGATGCACAACTATCAGTAAATCAAGATTGGTATCTATTGATTCGGCATCAAGGGCAATTTGCTGAATGTCATAATCTTTCTTTAATTCTTGAAAAGCAATCCATGGCGGCTGATTCTGTGGAGGGGGCTGCCCCGGCATAGCATAGGGAAACTGCTGCACGCCCATCACAGGCAGGGCACTCATTATTCCGATTTTAGGTTTCACAGGATTAACCACTCTGGTAATTGTTTTAGATATGTCATACTCAAGGCGTTCCTCAAGGCGTGGATCAAGGAAGGGAATCGTTGCGTAAGAATCGCCGCTTACCACAACGAGGCCCATAAACAATTTTTCCCCTGTAATTGGAGAAACGTCGGATGCCACACCGTATCTCTCTGCCCATTCTTCAGCTTCTGAATCGGGTTTGGGATCATAAACTTCCAGCTTAACCTTCCCACGAGAGATCGTTTGGTATTCTTTAAGTAGGTCTTCAACTTCCTGCGCGTAGCTCTTTAAAGGCATTTCCATCGCCCCAAAGCTAGAGACAAAGAGCTTTATTGTGACTTCTTCAGGCAGGCTTTTTAAAATTTCCTTTGTTCCTTTAGAGAGCGTGAAAATTTTATCTTCAGTTAAATCTGCTCTTATATTAAAACCACCAATGATGATATTGGCAGCAATAAGGATGACCAATAAAACTATTATGCCTATTACACCTGTTGAAAATTTTATAGCAGAAGTTTTTGATTGCATATTATTTTCCTCCTTTCGTTAAGCGGTTTTTCTATTTTCAAGAACAATGTTTGTTGTAAAAAGCATAAAAATAATTACGCTTAAAAAATAGGTGATATCTCTTAAATCAGCTATCCCCTTCTGGAATGATTCAAAATGAGGAATGAATCCCATTGAAGCAATCGCTTCAACAATGGCAGCTGGCGCAAAGCTCATCAGCTTTATAACTGGCGGAAAACCAGCTAAAGCAAGGAATAAACAAAGAATTATGGAAAGCACAAAGCTTATTACCTGGTTTTTGGTCATAGCCGATGTTAGCACTCCAATAGAAAGATATGCACCAGCCATCAGGAAGCTGCCAATATAACCACCAAGTATTGCACCTTTATCTGGATTGCCAAGATATGCCACAGTAAGAACCACAGGAAAAGTGCACACTATAATAATTGTCATAAAAGCCCATGCGGCAAGAAACTTGCCAAGAATGGCTTCGCTCATCGTAATGGGCAAAGTAAAGAGCGTCTCTATTGTGCCAGTCCTGCGTTCTTCAGCCCAAAGCCGCATCGTAACTGCGGGAACAAGCAGCAGAAAAACCCACGGATGCCAGAAAAAGAATGGCCGTAAATCTGCCTGTTTGTACTCATAAAGGTTGGAGACAAAGAACGTCAAAAAGCCAAGTAGCACTAAAAAGGAAATAATAAACACATAAGCCACTGGCGACTCAAAATAGGAAATGAACTCTCTTTTGATTATTGCCTTAATTCTCATCAAACTTTCCATATCGTTTCCTCCTGATTTTTAGTTGTTGCTTATAGTTAAATCACGAAAAACTTCATCCAGCCTGCCTTCAATAGTCTTAATTTGAATGATCTGCCAGTCTGGATTTGCTTTAACAAGTTCCAGAACCTCTGCAGAAAGCTTCTTGCCATCTTTCGGAAAGATGGTTATCCTGTTATCATTAAATAATTCCGCCTTGCTGGCAGAAGCAAGTGCCGAAAATTTTGCCAGCGCATTTGCTGGAAGAGCGGCGAATGAAATTTCCATTGCTCCATGCCACCTGCTGCGTGCTTTAAGATCTTCAGGTGAGCCATTTGCCACAATTATGCCTTCCTTGATTATCATTGCACGGGTGCAAACTGCATCAACTTCTTCCAAAATGTGTGTGGAAAGAACTATAATTTTGTTCGCTGCCATCTCCTTGATTATAGAACGCACAACATGCTTCTGGTTAGGATCAAGCCCATCAGTTGGCTCATCCATTATTAAAACTGGCGGATCGTGCAGAACAGCTTGAGCAAAACCAACCCTGTGCTTATATCCTTTTGAAAGCGTGCCAATCT
>CAZBHO010000011.1:55978-57585 GCA_964491945.1 uncultured Verrucomicrobiota bacterium
ACATCTTTCAAATGACAAAGCTCTACCACACTCTGTAATCTATTTTTACGATAATCACCTGTTAATCCTCTTACATCAGCTATAAAAGAAAGATAGTTCTCAACCGTCATCTCGGCATAAAGTGGAGAATTCTCTGGCAGATAACCTATATTTTTCTTTGCCTCTATAGGGTTTTCCAAAATATCATAGCCTTC
The DNA here is from genome assembly GCA_964491945.1 of uncultured Verrucomicrobiota bacterium. GTDB lineage: Bacteria > Verrucomicrobiota > Kiritimatiellia > JAAZAB01 > JAAZAB01 > CAZBHO01. Next base: position 56,173 of record CAZBHO010000011.1, read on the forward strand.
AATTACAGCAGTCCCGGCAGTAGGCGGAATGAACCCTGTAATCATTCGCATAGTGGTGGTTTTCCCTGCTCCATTAGGACCAAGAAAACCAAGCACCTCGCCCTTATCCACTTTGAACGAGACTCCTTTCACTGCTTCACGCTCACCATATTTTTTGCGGAGCTCCTTTACTTCCAGCATAATGACCTCCTTTATGTTATATTTTTTTCCTTTGACTATTCACTGGATAGGCACTCTAATTATTTGCCTTTCAAATTGAGAACGCTTCGGCACCATAATTACAAGATGCCCATCTCTGACGATGCCTTTTGATTTTGCAAAATCAGCGTTTTCTGGCAAAAGAATTTTAAAATCAAAATTAGAAAAAGTTTTCCCATCAGCAAACATATCTCTAGCTGTTCTGCCCACACTGGCAAGTCTTTTTTCAAAGTGGTTTACTTCAACTCTCATTACTCTATCTTCTATTGTAATGGAAATTTTATCAGGCTTTGCGTTTTCAAGCTCTATTGTGTAAACGTAGTTTGAGTCATCTTCCGAAATGTTGATTGGATAAACTCTTCCAGCATTGCTCCAGTCACCAGCAATTCTTGAAGTTAAAGAAACAGGTTTGTGAGTTACAAGGAAATTATCAAACACCTCATCAAGTTCTCTCCGAAATTGATTTAAGTTGTTCAGAAAATTTTCTCTCATCTTTTCCAATAAAGCAAATTCTTGCGCAATATCGTTGCTCTCAAATAAATGCATATCCTTGCTACGCAGATTCAGAGCAAAATGATTGTCCAATAAAGAAAATATTTGCCTTTCCAATAAATCAATATCTTCTGTAGCTTCCACGACGATAAATTGAGAAGGCAGAACTTCTTTTGTTATCATATTGCGGTACTTATCTTTGGGATGAAAAATATTTTTACTAGCCCAGCCTCTAATATCAAAAGTTATCGCTACAAATCCAAAGATAACAACCACCAATATTAGACTAATCCATAGAATAATGTGTTTTTTCTTTCTCATGTTTCTAAAAATCACTTTTATAACAACCATTATATATGGCAAGAAACGTGCCAATTTTATAAAACAACAAAAAACAAGTTTTTTTAGCCAAAAACACATCTAAACCGAAGAACATATCGGCAGAAAAACCAGACAATTTGTCCATCACCCAGACAATCTGTCTATAAGATTTTATTCCATAACTGTAAACAGCTCTTGTGTTGGTGGATTTTTTATAGGATAAAATGCTTCATAATACTAAAGATTTTTTTAGAAAAAGATGGGAGGATCTAGAAGATGATGGTACAGTAGTTATTTGATATTGTTTGGGAATAATTTTGGAAGAGTGGATCGATGATGATAGAGAGAATGAAAGCAATCTCTTTTGGGATGTTGTGTTCTTCTAGTTTCTGGACAGGAGTT
>CAZBHO010000012.1:0-57537 GCA_964491945.1 uncultured Verrucomicrobiota bacterium
TAGTACAATGCCATGGTACCTTTGACTTAATGCATCCTGGCCATATTTTTCATCTTGAAGAGGCAAAAAAATACGGAGATGTGCTCGTAGTTACTATTACTGGTGATAGATATGTTAGAAAGGGACCAGGTCGCCCTTTTTTTAATGAATCAATTAGGGCACACAGTTTGGCTTCATTAGCTTTTGTCGATTACGTTGTAGTAATTCCTTATCCTTACGCTGTTGAAGCTATAGATGTGGTTCGCCCAGATGTTTATTGTAAAGGAGAAGATTACAAAAAAAATATCAGTGATATCAATTCTAGGGTAAATGACGATATAAAAGCAGTAAAAAAGTATGGTGGGAAGGTGTGCTACGTTGGTAAATATATGTTTAGCTCATCTTCTCTTTTAAATAATAACTTTTCTGTTTTACCCCCCGAATGTTTTGAATGGATTAAAAACTTTAAACAAAAGTATCATTTTGATTCTATAGAAAAATATTTTAATAAAGGGAAAGATCTAAAATGTTTAGTTATAGGTGAAGCTATTTTGGATGAATATGTTTTTTGTGAAGGTTTAGGCAAATCTAACAAAGATCCGATTCTAGCTTTTAAATATCTAAATAAAGAATGTTATAATGGAGGCTCTGTCGCTATAGCTAATCATTTATCATCGTTTTGCAAGGAGATAGGATTATTGTGTCAAATAGGAGATGAGTGTGATAATGATGAGCGGTTTATAACAACAAATCTTAAAAACAATATTATTCCTTTTTTTATAAAGAAAAGAGATAGCTGCACTATTCGTAAAACTAGATACGTTGATAGTCACACTAATAATAGAGTATTTGAAGTTTACTATATGAATGATAAACCTGACATAAATTTTGATAAAGAAGCCATAAATGTTTTTAGGAAGATCATCGATGACTTTGATTTAATTATAATCGCTGATTATGGGCATGGCATGATTTCTGCTAAATTTGCAGATAATATTTGTAATGTTAATAAATTTATTTCGATAAATACCCAATCGAATGCTGGTAATAGAGGATTTAACACCATAACTAAATACGATAGAGCGGACTATATTTGTTTAGCAGCACACGAAGTAGCATTAGAAACACGCATGAAATATGCGCCTTTAGAAACATTGATTAAGGAAGTTGCATCGCTTATTAGATGTAACAATTTTACTATCACAAACGGCAAATATGGCACTATTCATTATATCAAAGGAGGAAAATTCTTCTATGCTCCTGCTTTTGCTACAAAGATAGTTGATAGAGTTGGAGCTGGTGATGCAGTGCTAGCTGTTAGTTCTTTATTAATGAAGTTGAAAGCTCCATTGGAGATTGTTGGACTTGTTAGTAATATGGTTGGGGCTTCCATGGTTGCTGATCTAGGAAATAGAACAACTATTCAAAAAGATGTATTATTAAGAAGTATCTCGTCACTGTTAAAATAAAGGATGATATAAAAATATGAATATATTAGTAACAGGTGGATGTGGCTATAAAGGAAGTGTTTTAGTTAAAAAACTTTTGCGTAGAGAACATAATGTTATAGTGGTTGATACATTATGGTTTGGAAGTTTTCTAGAAGATCACCCCTGCTTAAAAATAATAAAAAAGGATATCAGAGAAATTTCTGTAAATGACCTAGAAAATATTGATGTGGTTGTGCACTTAGCAAGTGTAGCTAATGATCCAAGTGCAGAACTAGATCCTGTTTTGTCTTATGAAGTTAATGTTTTTGGCACAATGAAATTAATAGATGCTGCTGTTTGTGCAGGAGTAAAACAATTTATTTTTTTTTTTTTTGGTAGTGTGTATGGTATTAAAGAAGAAAAACAGGTTACAGAAGATCTGTCTCTTGTTCCTATAAGTAAATATAATATTACTAAAATGATTGGGGAGAGGATCTTATTTAGTTATCAAGATAAAATTATTTTGCAGTGCATAAGGCCGGCTACTGTCTGTGGTTTATCCCCGAGAATGAGATTTGATCTATCTGTTAATATGTTAACTATTCAGGCGTTAACAACAGGAAAAATAAAAGTATTTGGAGGCAAGCAGATCAGACCAAATATTCATATTGAAGACATAACAGACTTGTATATATACTTTATAGACAGTGCTGGTAAATACACAGGGGTATACAATGCAGGATTTGAAAATTTAAGTATATTAGAAATTGCTGAAAAAGTAAGAAGTTATGTCCCCGCTGATATTGAAATACTTCATTCGAACGATCCCAGATCGTATAGATTAGACTCTACTAAACTATTATCTACATCTTATCGCCCGAAACGAACAGTAGATGATGCAATAAAAGAAATTATAGATGCTTATAACTTGGGCATATTGAAGGATGATGAAAGGTGTTATAACGTTAAATGGATGAAAAAACAATTAAAATTAATGTAACAAAAACACATGAAATATATAGATGTTGACACCCTAAATAACATTGCATTAAAGATTAGACAAATAATTTTTGCAATATGTGTGAATGCAGGAGGGGCACATATAGGTCCTGCCTTGTCAATAGTAGAGCTCTTAGTAGTTTTGTACTGGGAAATACTTGATATAAATGATATTACGTCTATTAAGAGAGATAGATTTATTCTTAGTAAAGGACATGGATGTGCAGCTTTATATGCTGTTCTAAAAGAAAAAGGTTTTTTACATAAAAAAGAGTTAAAAAATTTTTGTAAAATAGAAGGTATATTAGGTGGCCATCCAGATTATAGGCTGATTAAGGGTATAGAAGCGTCTACAGGTTCATTAGGACATGGTATATGTATGGGAGTGGGTATGGCGTACGTATTGTTAAAAAGTCCATCTAGAGTTTATGTTATATTGGGAGATGGCGAATGTCAGGAAGGTAGTGTTTGGGAAAGTTTTATGGCTGCGTCACAACTTAAGTTGAATAATTTGTGTGTCATAATTGATTACAATAAACTACAGGGCATGGGTAACGTAAAGAACATTAATGATTTAGAACCTCTTTCTTCTAAAATGACATCCTTTGGTTGGGAAGTAAAAGAAGTAGATGGGCACAATTTAGTTGATATATACAAAGCGTTGAGTGATTTTAAAAATAACTATTATTCTAATAAGCCGTTTTGTTTGATCGCTCATACGATAAAAGGCAAGGGTATATCTTACATGGAAAATAAGGCCATATGGCACTATAGATTACCTAATGATGAAGAAATAAATTGTGCATGTAAGGAACTGAAAATTAATAACCTTAACGAGATATTATAATGAGAAACGCTTTTATAGAGGAAATGATTAGTATAGCAAATGACGAAAGAGTAATTATTTTATTAGCTGATAATGGAATTATAGTTTTTGATGAGTTTAGAAAAAGACATCCCGATAAGTTATTAAATCTTGGAATAGCCGAATCTAATCTAATTGGTATGGCGGCAGGTATATCGCTTTGTGGAAAGATCCCTTTTGTATATTCAATTATTCCCTTTTTAATTATGCGACCATTCGAATTTATTCGTGATGATGTGTGCTATCAAAATACAAACGTAAAATTAGTAGGTATAGGAGCAGGTTTTGCTTATTCAACATTAGGGCCAACACATCATGGAACAGAAGACATAAGTATTATGAGATGTTTACCTGGTATGACAATAATTTCGCCAGCCGATCCTATAGAAACACGTAAAGCTACCCGTGCTGCATTTATACATAATGGTCCTGTGTATCTAAGAATAGGTACAGGGAAGAATCCTGTGGTTACTTCTATAAATGATAACTTTAGTATTGGTCTAGGACAAATTTTATTAGAAGGCTCCGACCTTGCTATAATAAGCCATGGCACTATATTGCACGAATTGATAAAAGTTTGCGAGATATTGGCTAAAAGAGGAGTTCGCTGCCGCCTGATTAACATGTCCACTATCAAGCCTCTTGATTACAACTTAATAAACGAGACTTTTTCAAATTTTGATTATGTTTTTTCTATAGAAGAGCATGTTATTGCAGGTGGATTAGGAAGTGCTATTGCAGAATATATATCAGAAATGCCCACAAAAGTGAAACTATTTAAAAGAATTGGTATAGTGGATACTTTCGTTAAAAGTTATGGTACGTTAAATGAACTACGAAAAAAGTATGGATTAACAGCCGAAATGTTATCAAAAACTATTTTAGAAGCAATCTCTAATCATTGAACTATATGAAAACCGTATTAATTACAGGGGCTTCAGGATATATTGGACAGCATTTATGCAGATATTTTGTGAATAAGAAGTATAATGTAATTGGTGTATATAATAAAACCTATCCATTGAATCTTGTAGATTCTTTAGACAAAAAATATTTTAGAGTAGTCAAGCTAGATTTATCGAGGCCTATAGAATTTTGGGATAAGAGCGATTATATTATACATTGTGCTGCTTATTCAAAAAAAACTGGGCATAACGTCATGGAATATGTTTCTAATATATTATCTACCTATCAAATAGCTGAATATGGAAGGAGAATTAATGTTAAATTATTAATCCATTTATCTACAATTTCTGTCCATGGAGATATTAGAAGTGTAATAGTTGACGAAAATACTGATGTAATTAATCCATCTAACTACGGCCTATCTAAATTGTTATCTGAACAATTACTATTAGAATACAAACAGCACTTTCCCTCTATTTCCATCCGTTTACCTGGTGTGTTAGCATATTCGTTCTCTGGCATATGGCTTGCTCAAACAATTAAGACAGTTATGAATAATCTACAATGTCAAATATATAATCCCGATTCTTATTTTAACAATGTTGTATGGATAGATGATCTTTCTCTATTTATAGAAAATTTATTTAATAACAATACTGCATATTGTGGAGCATTCCCAATTGGAGCACAAGAACCCATGCTTATACATGATATGGTCAATTTTATCAAAGATGTTTTACACTCTAAGTCAGATATTGTTGTTATGCCTAGCGATAAAATTTCATTTACAATATCTAACAAAATAGCCAATGCTTTTGGATATCAACCTAGAAAAGTTAAAGACATTATAGAAACCTTTATTAAGGAGGTTTGTTAAAGGTTATGGGAGAACTGTTACATATCATTAACAATCTGCATAAAAAAACAAAACGTGAATATCTGCCTAGAATGAACGAAAATAAAGTTGAAGCCATGACAAAGGCTAGAGAGTTTGGAAAGGATTTTTGGGATGGCGACAGAAGATATGGATATGGTGGATATGTATACGATGGGAGATGGAAACCTATAGCAGAAATGTTTATTAAAACATATCAATTAAACAACCAATCAAAAGTTTTAGATGTTGGATGTGGTAAAGGATTCCTGTTATATGAAATAAAAAGTTTACTGCCAGGTATTGAAATAGCAGGATTTGATGTATCCGAATATGCTATAAAAAACTCAAAAGAAGAAATAAGAGATTTCTTATTTGTACATAAAGCTCAGGATATTTATCCCTATGGTGATAAATATTTTGATCTAGTGATTTCAAATCTTACATTGCACAATTTATATGTATATGAATTAAAGATAGCTTTGCAAGAGATAGAACGTGTGGGTAAACAAAAATACATTTCTGTTGAGAGTTATAGGAATATTCAAGAGCTATTCAATCTCCAATGTTGGGCGCTAACATGTAAAGCTTTCTTTAGCACAGGAGAATGGATATGGTTGTTTAAACACTTTGGTTACACAGGAGATTATGAATTTATTTATTTTGAGTAAGTAAATTATGGGACTTTTATATTCCAAATTAAAAATTTTTCATTATCCTGAAAAGATTGTTTCTTTGCCACAAGATAATCCAAAGATAACTGCCCCCATTCATATTCGTATAAAACCAATTAATGCATGTAATCATAATTGTTCATGGTGTGCATACAGGAATCCAAATCTACAGTTAGGCCAGGATATGAATTTAAAAGATTACATTCCAAGACATAAGATGATGGAGATACTAAATGATATATCAGAAATGGGTGTGAGGGCAGTTACTTTTAGTGGTGGAGGTGAACCTTTAATATATCCTCATATTATAGAATCAATTAAATTTTTAGCTGATCACAAGATCAATTTTGCCACATTAACTAATGGTGCTAATTTACAAGGTGAAATAGCTGAATTATTTGCCTTGTATGGAACATGGGTAAGAATATCTATGGATGGTTGGGATGATGAAAGCTACAAACAGTTAAGGAATGTTAAACATGGAGAATTCACCAAGATAGTTACTAATATGACAAACTTTAAAAAAATAAGAGGAATGCGATGTTATTTAGGAGTTAATTACGTTATAGGTCTAGAAAACTATAATCATATTTTTGATTTCGTTAATAGGATAAAAGATACAGGCATAGATAGTATAAAGTTTTCACCAAGAATTGTAAGTAATGACGGACAAGAGAACCAAAAATATCATAATCAGATCTTGAAAGAAGTAAAGCGACAAATAGCAAAAGCTGTAGATAAGTTTGCTAGTAATAAATTAGAAATTTCTGATTCTTTTTCTGAATTAGACACTAGTTTTTATAAAAATTATGATTGGTGCCCATATCTTCAAATTCTAGTCGTTATTGGTGCAGACCAAAATGTATATTCGTGTCAAGATAAAGCATATAATACACATTGTGGCTTATTGGGAACCTTGAAAGATAAATCTTTTAAAGACTTTTGGTTTAATGGAAAAGAAAAATTTTTTAGCATAATTCCGCGAAGAGATTGTAATCATCATTGTGCTGTAGACTGTAGAAATAAGTTGCTTATAGATTATTTTAATATTGATAAAGAACATTTATCTTTTGTTTAATTTGTTTTAGAATAGTTTAAAAAATTTTATGACAAGGATAAGATAGGTATTTTATGGATTACATTAAGCAAATAAATAAAGAACCTTATGTGTATATTGAGAATGCCAAAAATCTATTGCATTGGGATAATAACAAAAAAATTATATATAATCAAAGAAACAGACAAACATTAAAATTTTTTTTCTATAGACAAATATTTGATTATATTGAAACCAATAATATTAAAGGACATTACTTTGAGTTTGGATGCCACAAAGCACGTACTTTTCGTATGGCACTAACGGAAGCGAGAAAGCATTTAATAGAAGATATGCTATTTTTTGCTTTTGACAGCTTTGAAGGATTGCCACCTACTCCCAAGTATATAAAGGTTAAGAATTGGAAAAAAGGTGCTCTATATACGTCCGAAAAAACATTTATGAATTTAATAAGAAAACATGGATTATATATAGAAAAAGTAAAATTGATAAAAGGATTTTACAATCAATCATTAACTTCAAAATTACAAAAAGACTTCCTAAAAAACAATTGGAAAATAGCTTTAGTTACAATAGATTGTGATTTATATTCTTCAGCTAAACCAGTGTTCTCTTTTATAGATCCTCTACTCCAAAAGGGTAGTATATTATACATAGACGACTTTTTTGTAGGTGGAGATATAGATATCGCTTTTTATGAATACAGAAAAAAGAGTAAGTGGTCCTTTGTTGAACACATGCAAATTGGATGGTGGGGAAAATCTTATATTGTTAAATAATTATGATTATTGCCAATCTTTATAGATGATAAATGATATCAACTATGTTTCAAAATTGTCCAATCTGTCGCAATAATAAAATTAAACCTTTATTAGACTGCGGAAGCTCTCCATTGTGCCTTTTTGATAAAATTAGATGGAGTCAAAAGAACTACTTTAAAAAATTAGAAATATTTTTTTGCAATAAATGTGGACATATTTTCAATAAATCCTGTGTTGATTTGACAAACTATTATAAAAACGATCTGTTAAATGCCAATCTATCAGCAAATTTATCTATGAATTATAAACGGTTTAAAGACATAGTTAAGTTGATAGGAGTTAATCGATTATATAAATCTAAAATACTAGATATAGGAGCTGGTTGTGGAGCTTTAGCTCTATATTTAACTAAATATGCAAAAAAAGTAACCATATGTGAACCGAATAAAAACATTCTAGGCAATGATTTGTTAAGTAAAAAAATTGTTATAATAAACGATTTTTTTGATAAAACTTTTGTAACAGAAAAATTTGATATTGTAATTGTTAAACAAGTATTAGAACATGTGCCAGATCCAATAACCTTTATGGGCATTATAAAAGATGTATTAAGTAGTGATGGAATTATTTATTTAGAAGTTCCTAATGTGGATTTTGTGTTGCAAAACGTGTATTTCTGTAGTTTTTATCACCCCCATCAACATTATTTTTCGCCTTCTACTATTAGTATGTTATGTAATAAGATAGGATTGAGTATATTATCTTTTGAATACATAACTGGTGGCAATGATATGGCATTGATACTGTCAAAATCAGATATAAAGAGCATAGCATGCCATAATCAAAAAAAATACAATTTGAATAAAATGAAAAATAGATTTAACAATAAAATATATAAATGTAATTATAACATAAAAAAGATAAAGCCTCCTATTTTCTTGTATTGTGCTAATTGGACAACAAGTTCCTTCTGTAATTTTATTCATTCTAATAGTATGTTTGACGGCGTATTGGATGATTTTGTAAAAACAGGTTCTTTTTTAATAAGCTCTAATTTTGGCAACTTGCCCATTTTTAATGTTAATGATATAGATATTACAAAAAATATAAGTTCTATTATCATACCCTCTTTGTTGCACTATGAGAGTATAGCAAATAGATTAAGAAACGAACTAAATTTTAGTGGCAAAATATATTCTTTTAACATCTAGGTAACATTTAATATTTTATGAAAAAGGCGATAGTAATAGGTGGGGGTTTCACGGGTTGTACTTGGGCATTTTTACTTGCAAAAAGAGGTTTTGAAGTAATCCTCTTAGAGAGAGAACATTATCTTGGCGGTGGATGTAAAACCTTTTATTATGGTGGACATCCCTATACTATAGGTCCTAGGCATTTAATTACCAATAAGATGAATATAGTTGAATTTTTGGAAACAATAACACCTATGCGTAAACTTGAACATTATATTCTAACCTATGTTGAGAAAGATGGTAGTTTTTATTCGTATCCTCCACATATTGATGATATAGAGAGAATGCCTGATAAAGAACTTATATATCAGGAATTGGATAACAGACAAGGCATCGATAATGCCAATAATTTTGAGGATTATTGGATCCGTTCAGTTGGATATACATTGTATAATAAGTTTGTGAAACACTACTCATATAAGATGTGGCAGATAGATTCTAATAAGTTTATAGATGATTTTAAATTCGATGGTAAAGGTATTAAATTAGTAACAGGCAGTAAGCAAGTTTCTCCTGATTGGTTTGTAGGTTATCCTTTAAAATTAAACGGATGGGATGATTATTTCGCTTTTACTACTTCAAATTTAAATATAAAGATATACACTGATGTTCGTATAGAAAAATATGATCTGCATCAAAAAACTGTTCATATTGATAATGAGCAAATCAAGTCTGATATAATAGTTTCCTCCGTTTCTGTAGATGAATTGTTTTCTTATGAACTAGGAGAATTACCTTATATGGGGCGTGATTTTCATAAATTAGTACTGCCTATTGAGTATGTTTTCCCCGATCCAATATACTTTATTCATTATTCGGGAGATGAAGCGTTTACAAGAGTAGTAGAGTATAAAAAACTAACAGGATACAAATCTAATAGCACTTTGTTAGGTATAGAAATTCCTTCAAAAAATAAAAAGTATTATCCTTATCCCATAAAAAGATATCAAGAGTTAGCTCAAAATTACATAAAAATGTTACCAAAAAATGTCATTAGTGTAGGTAGATTAGGAAACTATAAGTATATGGATATTGATGACGTAGTAGATGAAGCTTTCAAAAGAATCCATGAAATATAAAAATCAAGGAGAACAGGGATGAAAACTGTTGACATCAATAACACATGTAAGTCGTACATTATTAATGAATGGATGAAAGATTTACCTAAACCTGCACCGGATTCCATATCATATAATAAAAATCTTCATCAAGCGTTGTTAAATAATAATTTTAAAAGAAACTATGAGGCTTATACTCAATCTAAAAATAAAAAATCGTCAAAACTATCTTATTTACCGATAAAATTGGATATAGAAAATGTAAGTAGATGTAATTTTAGGTGCCATAAATGTCAAATATCAACATGGCCTAATGGCAAAAGAGCTAATGATATGTCATTTGAAAATTATAAAAATTTATTAGACGTTATGTATGGACTTATAGAAATTAAATTGCAAGGAATCGGGGAGCCCCTTTTGGGTGGAAAAACTTTTTTTCAGATGATAGAATATGCAAGATCTAAAAATATATGGGTTAGAACTACTACAAATGCATCTTTATTACATCTAAATGATAATTACAAAAAAATTATAGATTCTGATGTCAGCGAATTACAAATTTCTGTTGATGGGACAAAAAAGCAAATATTTGAGTCAATAAGGCGTGGTAGCGATTTTGAACTTGTGGTAAAAAATATTAAAATGATAAATCGATACTGTATGTCCAAAAACCTCTTAAAAACAAGAATGTGGACATGCTTACAGAAGAGCAATTTTGAATATTTAGTAGATTTTGTGAAATTTGCAAAAGAGTTAGGTTTTGTACGTTTAACTTTTTCTATGAATCTTCACGGTTGGGGACAAAAAGAGTTTTTTGACCGGAATAAATCTGAAAGTATTGATGATTTTTTGGATAAATATACCTTGCTACAGTTAGTAGAAATAGGTAAAAAAAATGGTGTTGAAGTAACATTTTGGAATAACGTCAGCACTTATAATTGGAAAGAGCAAAAAAATCTTTGCCCATGGCCATTTGAACGATTATATATTTCGTCTGATATGAAAGTTGTACCTTGCTGCAAAATATCTAACCCAGACGTTGTAAATTTCGGTGATGCAAACGATATAATAAATGTATGGAATAGTGATACATTGGTAAAGTTTAGGGAAATGCATTTAAATGGGAATCTGCCTGATTATTGTGTAGGTTGTTATAATGGGTTGTGGTGATCTAATTGAATATTCTGTTCAATATGGTACCTAACAAGTTCCACTTTATTACAGCTACATGGGGAGAACCATATATATATAAACTATGTAATGTACTTTTTCCTTGCCTATTAGCCCCAAAAAATCTTACTGCGTGGAAATTTTGTAGTGTTACCAAATATATAATCATAACAAACAGATTAGGTGCAGAAAAGATAACAAATGATATAAATTACAACAAAATTTCACAGTTTATTGAGATTAATGTAAAAATATTATCTGATGATAAGTTTAACCGTAATACTGCTAGTCATTGGGATATATTAAGAGATATACAATTACAACAGATTGTTGATTCTGCAAAAGAAGATGCTGGGATGATCTTTCTAGCGCCTGATTTACTGATATCAAATAATCTCTTGGAGAATCTCTCTTACATTATAGAAAATTTTAATAAGAGGGCTGTATTTGTTGTTGCACCGAGACTTTCTTATAGTTCCGTAATGGAAACAATTGGGGAAATAAATATTCAAGAACAGCCTATCAATTTAGAGCCAAGAGAATGTGTTCGTCTTTTTGTAGATAAGCGTGCCCCATTAATGGAAAACTATTTCTTTTCCTCCAAAAAAATTCTATCTCTAGCTTATATGTTTTGGCACATTCCAAATTATGGGTTTATATGTCATTCTGCACAACCATATCCCTTGTACATTTGGCCAAGGAATAAACATAACCTTTATATGCTTTATTCACTAGATATAGACTTCTATTCTAAATGCGGATTGAATTATAGTGATATGTACCTCGTGACAAACTCTGATGAAATGGTAATTTGTGGGTTAGAGGCAGGTATAATGCCAAATATAAAAGAGTATACTTATACGAGGATTAATAGTATAAAAAATAATGTTATAGAAATAATGGGCTATTGTAATCCATTCCATGGTTTGTTTTTTTTACAAACTGTTAAACTACTTTATAAACAAACATCCTATTTTAGATATATTTTCACTATAATTTATGCAAAAATGTATGCTGTTTTAGTTTTTATTCTAGCATATATTTTTAGAAAGCTGTCCACACTGTTTATAAGATATGTCAATTATATAGGAAATGATATGGCTTTAGATTATTACATTAAGAAAACTGTCAAAAAAGCAATGATCAAACCTGGCTGCAAGGTTGCATTATATGGTGCTGGATTGCATACAGAAAGGTTATTGAATTCTCAAATCTTAAATCAACAATGTATAGATATAGTTGCTATTTTTGACGACTATAGCCCTTTAAATAATATAAAAGGAATTCCTATATTTAGTTGTAAAGAGGTCGCGCAAACTGATTTTGATGTTTTACTTATTAGCTCAGATGCATATCAGAGTATACTTTTAAAAAAAGCTTTAGTATGGATGAAACCAGGCAAAGACATTGTTTCAATTTATCCCCCTAGAAAATATAGAAAAGTTGCTGAAAAATGAAATGTTGTAAAGTTATAGAGCTCATTCAAAACCACAATCTAAGTAGTATAATCCAGATTTCGTCGGTAATTGACAAATATTTGCTTAATAACAAAAAACGTTCATTGCTAATAAAATATATTATAGATTTATACAATAAAGATCCAACTTATAAAGATTTTCTTTCTAAATTAGCATTCTTATCTGCAGTTTTACAGGATGACCGTTTAGCTGAAACATTATGGCAACAAGATATTTCAATGAATAGGGCTAGCTGGAGAGCTCAAATAGTCTATGCTGGTTTTTTGGCTACTAAAAATAGAGTAAATGAAGCTATAAAATTAATCAGGAAAATATATAAGAACTATAATGAAGCCTGTGGCGGATACACAACAATAGCATGGAGAATTAGATATAATAATTTTCGTAAGGCAAATCAGTTATATAAGTTAGATCTAGAAACAAATCGAATAGACCCATTTATACTAGGCAAATGGATACCTTTCTTGGTATTTAAAAAAAAATTTAGAGAAGCATCTAAATTATTAACTAAATTTCATAACACCTTCTCTAACATAGAATCTGTTTATCATGAAATGACACAAATGTATCAAGTGCAAGAAAAATGGGATAAAATTGTTGAATTATATGAAAATGCTCCATTTGATAATTGGTTTCAAAGCAACAAAAAACCTAAAAAATCTTCTGACAAAACGCTGTATGCTTTTTATGATTTACAGGTATCTCCTCCTACTTTTGATATAATCTCTTTTCTCGGCCATTGTGAAAGTTATAGGCTAAAAATGCGGCTAGAAAAAATATATCTTATTATAGTACCGGCAACCCCAACATATTATACTCCATGGTATCCATTAGATTATTCATCTCAGATGAGAAGATTATATAACATAGTTCTGGGGACCGTGAGATGTTTACCTAGTATAGACGGATTTATGATTTGTAGGGATAGAGATATGGCTTTAGACATATTTCGTAATAAAAATTACATATTTCCTTTAGCTTATTCTCCAAAAAGACCTATTGCTGATTTTTATTTTTACAGTAATGCTTTAAAAAAATTTTCTACTTTATTTGTTAAACCTCCTAATGATGCTATAATTAGAGTAAAAAATAGATTGGCAATTATTGCTAAAGGGAAAAAAGTTATTACTATTACTATTAGAAAAGCACCTATTATTGAAGTTCAGAGAAATTCAAATATAGAAAATTGGGTAAAAGCTACTTCTGTTTTAGACAGCAAAGAATTTTGTACCATTATTTTGGATGATTATGATCATATCGGAATTAACAAGTATCCTAAACACATTCATACTTTTGAAGAAGCAATAGTAGATGTTTCAATTAGAAGTGCGTTATATCAAGAAGCTGATATAAACATAGGTACAGGTTCTGGAACATTGATGTTGTGCCTTTTTAATCCAGCTTCAAAATTTCTAATGTTTCAAAAAAATGTTGCTGTTCATACAAATATGTTAACACACCTTAATACTAATTCTAAAAAAAGCGATTTTTATAAGGCATTTCTTTTAGGAAAAACGCGAAAAATAATACCTAAGGAAGATAGCGTCAAAAATATAATCAACGAGTTGAAAAACACATTGAAATATTTGTAATATACATAAATATACAAGATTGCCTTAACTTTGTTGCATATTTGATTAATAATATATTCATTTATGTTCTAAATATGTGCTACTTCGTTAACATTATTGCTGGAAACTGCTTGCCCTAATAACATATCACTACCAAATTCATCGGTTTTATTGTGACTATGTTTTTCGGCTATTTTTGTTAATGTTATGTCTACCCAATGATGTAGTATTGCTGTATGTGCTGTTTCAGCTAATCCGTATGTCCTTGCTGGTACATAAAAGTTGAATGTACATCGTTTCCTTAATAGATTATCTTTTGACATAGCAGAAAGCGAAACAGTAATCATTTTTTGTTCATTAGCCCAGTCTACTGCCTTAATAATATTTTTTGAATTTCCAGAACTACTAATAGCAATTAATATATCACTAGGAGACGCTTTTATCCTTAATGGCTCATAGAAAATATCCTCTCCACCTATATCATTTGTTACAGCAGTTATTAATGATAGATCTGTAAACACTTCCGTCTTAATACGAGCATTTTTACATAAATCTGCACTAATATGACTGGCCATTGAGGCGCTAGCACCATTACCTACAAAAAATATTGTTTGTTTTTTAATAAAGCTTCTGACGGCGATGTTGGCTAGATAGTCAAATGCAACGTCAACATTTAAAATCACACCTTTTGATGTCGTCACTATAGTAGAAGATAAAATTGCCTCTAATAACCTAATTTTATCTAAAAAAGTGTTCATATTATTCCTCGTCTCATTCGTACTATGCAATATAAGCATAACATATGCCATAGGACACAACCGGATCAAAACATAAAAACATCTATCTTTTTATTCGCCACTATATACCTTCTTCAAAAAATACATCTATAAAGTACTTTCCCAAGTTTCCCTACAGACAACTTGCATTCTCAATAAACAAATAAAATAGCTATGCTTGAGTAGAAGTCTTCTTTAGAGTTAATGTCATGATTTTTCTAAAAAACTAGAGAAAGGGGAAGTGTTGTGGCAAAATGCTTCCGATTCGTTTCATCACAGGGTGAATTTTATTCCTCATTCTTTGCTGGATGATGTTCCAGTAAAAACCGATATTAACCAGACAATGCCTGAACCACTTGTAGTTCTTACCACAATGCTTAAGGCAATTTATGTTTTTACAAAAGATGATATGAAAAGTTTTTTAAAAGCAGTTGAGTGTCTTTGGCAAGAAATAGATGGTGAAAAGAACGTGAGAGGTTTAGCAGAAAAAGTGAAGATATGTTGTGCTTTATCAGAAGAAAAATCATTGGCATTTACTGCACTAATTATTGCATATTTTGGGAAAAAAGGGCTTATTGTTTCCAAAGATAGGGATAGGTAAAACTAGCGTTGTAAATCTCTTTATCTTATAAAATTCCTGTTTCTTTCTTTTTACTCCTTTGCGCTTCCATATAATATCCCCTCTTCAAAAAGTTCCTTCCATAGAGCTTTAAGTTTTTTTCAAAAAGATATAATTCGTCTTATTAGTAAAGCAAATGGGTTTTAAACAGATTTATATTTTTATTAATATGCCTAAAAACGTTTTGGCCGCATAATTTTCTTTTGCTTCATTGTGTAGTATTTATTTGTGAGAAGCTTTTGTAAAATATGCTTGCAACAGGCAGGGATCATTAGATAATGCCCATAATTTCTGTTTTTATATTGATATGAATAAAATGGAGTTGCTTTGAGTATGAGTAAGACTAAGAATGAAGTAGTTACTGCGGAAACTATGGCAAAAAAACAGAGAGAGATCTCTGTCTCAGAATTTTTTCTAAAGAACCGTCATCTACTAGGTTTTGATAACCCTAGAAAAGCACTACTTACGGCAGTTAAAGAAGCCGTTGATAACTCGCTTGATGCCTGCGATGAGGCTGGAATTTTGCCTACAATTAGTGTTGAGATATCGCAGATAGCGGAAAAACGTTTTAGGGTAACAATTACCGATAATGGGCCTGGCATCGTGCGTGCTCAAATTCCAAAAATTTTTGCCAAACTCCTCTATGGCTCAAAGTTCCACAGATTGAGAATGTCAAGAGGACAGCAGGGCATAGGCATAAGCGCTGCTGGAATGTATGGGCAGTTAACCACAGGCTCTGCAATTAAAATTCTATCAAAAGTCCGTAATAGCAAAGTGGCTCATCACATAGAAGTTCAGATAGATACAAAAGCCAATAAGCCAGTGATTTTAAGAGACGATGAAATTGAGTGGAAGCCTGAATTTTACAAGACTAAAGAAGATGGAGCAGAGGAAGTTGTTTATGCAAGTGAGCATGGTACGAGCGTTTCCATAGAGCTGGAGGGAAGCTACGTACGTGGCAGGCTTTCTGTTGATGAGTATTTGAAAGAATGCGCAATAGTTAATCCGCATCTTGAATTGCACTATAGACTCAATTTGCTGGATAAGGAAGCACTTAAAGCAGATGATGAAGATGATATTCCAAAGAATAACAAATCATCGGCAAATTCAGCGCAAAGCTCATCAGAACAAGATGAAAAAAATCAGAAGTCTTCATCCGCATCATGGATTATTTTTGAGCGTGCCACTAACGTTTTGCCAAAGCAGCCTGTTGAAATAATGCCACATCCGCACGGAGTGGAATTGGGAATGTTAATGCAAATTTTAAAAGATAGTCCAGCCAGAACGCTTAAATCTGCGCTTGAACAGGAGTTTTCCAGAGTGAGCTCAAAAACTGCTCTGGAGATTTGTCAGAAGGCAGGGCTTTCGCCACAAGCAAAGCCTTCTCATATTGCGCATAGAGAAATTGAGGCTCTTTTTAATGCCATAAATGCAACAAAACTTATGAGACCACCAACCGATTGCCTATCGCCAATTGGAGAAGAGCAGATTGTGGCCGGGTTGAAAAAAGAAATTGTTGCCGATTTTTACACTGCTGTTACCAGAGATCCTGAAGTTTATAGAGGCAATCCGTTTCAGATAGAAGCAGGCATTGCTTATGCAAGGCCGGGAGAAAATGCCGATTTATCTGCAGAAGAACCTGCCAGAGTTTTACGTTTTGCCAACAAGGTTCCGCTTCTTTATATGGCAGGTGCTTGTGCCATTACTAAAGCTATAGTTGGCGTAAATTGGAAAAGCTATGGCTTGCAGCAGCCTAAAGGAAGCTTGCCTATTGCGCCGATGGTGATTATGGTGCATATTGCCAGTGTGTGGGTGCCTTTTACAAGTGAAAGTAAGGAGGCAATCGCTCATTATCCTGAAATAATTAGAGAAATAGTTTTTGCCTTACAGGAATGTGGGAGACGCCTTTCAATTTTTCTTAATAAGCGCCGCAGAGAACTTGAAGCTCAACGCAAAAAGAGCTATATTGAACTCTACTTGCCACATCTTGCATTAGGATTAAAGCAAATACTCAATTTGAACGATAAGCAGGAGGAAACAGTTGTTTCAACTTTGAAAGGAATGCTTGAAAAAACACATCTTGATGTATAGGAGAATTGATAATATGAGTAAAAGAGAGCAAAAAGCGCCAGAAGTTGTTTCCAAAAAAGATGCTGCAAAAAAAATTATAAGCATTGCTGATGAAATTTTTAATGATATCACGAAGAAAAAGGCTCGTCCTAAAATGAAGTTTCCCATTCGCTCGCTTTCAAACGTTAAATATGATCCAAAGCAAGGTTATTTTGAAATTCTAAATAAGATGGCGACCAGAACGCTTTCTTACAACACAGTGAAAACATTTGCGCAATCTATGAGATTGCTTGCCACAACTAAGATAGATTTACTTGATAAAAACGATATCGCTGGAAAACGTGAAATATATTATAACAGCAAAAGCTGGGGGGAATGTAGGTTTGATGAGCAGCCAGAAAGCGATGCATTGCTGGATGACATGGAGGCAATGCTGGGAATCAATAGGGAGCAGCTTGGATATATCCCAGAGGAGCGCGGGGGAGAAGTCACTGGCCCATTAGTGGTGATTGACCGCGATCCTGCAACAGGGGCTGAAATAAGAATTGATTGCCGTAAACTTGGAACAGGCGCATGGAGCATACCATCTCAGGTTGAGCATTTACATTTTGAAACCAAAGCCAATTTCATTCTGGCAATAGAAACAGCATCGCTTTTTCAACGTTTGGTTCATCATAGATACTATGAAAAAGCCAATTGCATTCTAATTTCAATGAGTGGCGTCCCAACCAGAGCTTGTAGAAGGTTTATTAGGAGATTAGCCGATGAACATAAAATTCCTGTATTAGCATTTACTGATGGCGATCCGTACGGCTATTGCAACATATATAGGACGTTAAAGGTAGGCTCGGGACAAGCTGCCCATATCAATAAATACTTCTGTGTGCCGCAGGCTCATTATCTTGGTGTGACACCGTATGATATAGAAACCTATGATTTAAAAGATGCAACTCATCCGCTGGAGGAAGTTGATATAAAGCGAGCAAAAGATGCTTTAAAAAACGATCCATTCGTTAAACACCACAAAGAGTGGCAGGAAGCCTTATCCAGAATGATAGAAATGGGGGTGCGCGTTGAGCAACAAGCTTTTGCAAAGCATGGCTTGAATTTCGTATTGGAAAAATATCTGCCAGATAAGATAAAGAAAGGTAAGTTTCTGCCGTGACGAAAGCAAAAAAAGATTCTTTTGTGCTTGCCATAGATTGCGGTTCAACAAACTTTAAAACTATTTTGCTTGATCAAAAAGGAGAGGTGCTAGCACGGAAATCTGCACCAGTTGAATATGAGAAAAGCGTAACGAGCCTATTTGATATTTCTCCAACCATCGCCTCCAGAACAATAAAAGTCATCATCAAAGCAATGATAAGATCAATGAAAATTCAGCCATACTCTATTACACACATTGCGCTGACAAGTCAGGCGCAAACATTTTTGATAGTCAATTCAAAATATGAGCCGCTAACTCCCCTTATTAGCTGGATAGATGCAAGAGCTGTTGAAGAAGCCGATTTTCTAAATAAAAAATTTGCTGATAAACTTGCTCATCATTCAACCTTTCCAAATATCTCTCCGCAAATGACAGCGGCAAAATTGCTCTGGGCAAAGAAGAATTATTCTGCTCTCAAAGAAAGTGATAATTGGCGACTTATGTTTTTGCCAGAGTGGATAATGTTTTCTCTAACAGGTCAGCATATCACAGATAACAATCTTGCGGCGATGTCTGGATTATATTCGCTAAAAAAAGAAGATTGGAATGAAGATATTATGCAGGAAATTGGCATCGCAAGGAAGCATTTGCCGCAGGTTCTAAAAGTTGGTGAAAAAAAAGAAGTAGAATTAAAAGAAGGCTTTGGCAGGAGCTGGTTTCCAAAGAAATTATTTTTAATTGGAGCTGGCAATGACCAAACTGCAGGAGCTTTTGGCAATGCAGTTAGAGAAGATGAGTTGCTTATAACACTTGGTACGGCTCTAGTGATATATAGATTGCAAAACAAAAAGGGACCTTACGAAAGGAAAACAGCATGGGGCCCTTTCCCTTATGGCAAATTTTATGAGCTAGCAGCATTAACGGAAGGGTGTCTGGCGCTTGATTGGGCAATTAACAAGTTATCAAGAGGGACGTCAATCCAGAAATTTGAGGAACTTGCGAAGGAGTTTTTTGAGAAAAACAAAAAGAAGTTGTCAGATAAGTTGTTCTTTTATCCACAAAGAATAGAGAGTGGCGCTCCATGGCTAAATGCAAATCATCAGATAAATGCACTTGCTTATAGTGTTTTTGAAGGCATAGCATTTGCAGCTAGAAAACTTATTGAAGAAAATTTTAAAGAGAAGAAACTAGATAAGGTGTGTGTCACAGGTGGTGGCAGCGCAAGTGATTTTTGGTTATCGCTGATAGCCAATAGCCTAAAATGCAAAGTGCGGCGCGGTAAAGGCGATGCTGTATTCGGCGCTGGCATAATGGCTGTAAGAGACAACATCTCCGAAGGCAATGGCAAAAGCAAGGAAGATAAGGTATATCTTTTTAATAGTGAGCCAGAAGATATAAAAATCATGGAAAAACGATATACGCTTTGGATGAAACGTGAATGATTATTCTCTTTTCATTTGTAATTATCTCAGCCACAATTCTTTTCGCAGAGGAACAGCCAAAGGAAAATATCTTTTTTGCTGACTTGGTTGCATCTTTTCCTATTGAAATAAATTTTTCAACAAGCGCTGGAAGTATAATTGCAGCACAACTTGATGAAAATGATTCAGCAATGGAGCTTATCCTGACAGATAAGAGCTCTGTGGCAGCTTATAAGCTGAATGGCACACTTTTATGGAAAAAACATGTTGAGCTTTGTGTTAGTGGACAATCTGAAAAAGAGGGGTTGCCCGGACACCACGCTCCCGGCATGCAGATTGCTGACATTAATGATGATAGCAAAGAAGAGGTACTTTTTTTAAGCAAAAATAATTTGCTACACATTCTCAATGGCACAACTGGGGAAGAGCTCTATAAAATAGCCCTGCCTTCACCGCCATCTGATGCAGAAAAATGGGAGCATCTTGTGGTGTGTAATTTTAGAGGTAAAGGAGATAAAGATCTGCTGCTTCAAGCAACAAATGCAAAAGGATATAGAACAGGCAAATACCTTGCCGCTTATGCGATAGATGATCTGATAAAAGGCTCGCAACAAGCCTTATGGGAATTGGATAATTTTTTGCCAGCAGCGCATTCTGGCGCAAGAGTGGCAGATCTTGATGAAGATGGCAAAGACGAGATACTGGGCGGAACCATTGTTGCCAGCAATGGAAAAATACTTTTTGAGCTGAATCTTGTAGGACACATTGATGGGGTTTATGTTGATGATATAAGACCCGACTTGAAGGGGCTGGAAGTCGTAATTTTGGAAGAAGGCAAAAATCGTGTTTTCCTGGTTGGCAGCACTGGAATAATATGGGAGGCTCACAATAAAAATCAAGAACCCCATACCGCAATTATTGGCAGATTTATAAACGGGACAAAAGCAATGCAGATATGGTGCCGCAGCCGCTATGACGAGCATCAAAAGCCTTTCCTTTTTGATGAATACGGAAATTTTATAACACAATACAACGTAGATGACGTTGCTTTAAAAGGATGGACTGTTAAAGGACTTGAAGTAATTACTGCCATCAATTGGGATGGCACAGAAAAAATGTATGCTTGTGCAAAAGAAAGACACAAGGCTGGAGATATCTGCATTTTTGATCCGATAACGGGAAAATTTTTGCTTGTTATTAAAGCTAATGCAGAACGTCTTTATATTGCAGATGTGCTTGGCGACTGGCGCGAAGAAATTATCGTTTGTGGCTTAAAAAAGCTAGAAATATATGCTAACTCTTTGCTAAATTCCAATCCAAACAAGGAACGTCTTTGGAAGAAACGCCATTATCGTCAGAGTAAAACTGTATGGAACTATTATGCTCCATAAAACATTACAATAAGCAATGAAAGTCTTTTGGATGATTAACAGAAAAATCATTGTTGTAATAGTCATTATAGCTTCTTGCTTTCTAAATAAAAAAGCAGAATGTTTAACAAATAGTTTTGCAGCAACTCCATATAGCGGCAGTGAGTTGCCAATTGCTTTAATGGCTAATTACAATGATAGCATGTTCTTTTATCTGCCAAAATACGTTCATCCTTTTTCCTTAAAACTTTTCCCAGCATTCTCCACTAATTTTGCCAGTGAGCTTTTTCATCTATTGAGTTTTACAAATTATATACAACCTACACAAAGAGATGTCATCTTCTCTTGTTTAGTGCCAAATTTTTCCACACCCGGCGGTAGAAGCTCTTGCAGAGTTTTCTATCCACCTGATAGCTCCATTTTTGGACTAGGCGCAGTTGGCAACACGTTAAGACGAAACGGCAAATCATTTTTCCTCTGGAATGCGGATGCTTTTGGTTTTGAAAAGGATGTTGCTTATGGAGAAAATGAAGGCAGTGGTTCTGGCAAACGAACATATCAAGCACATCCATGGCTACTTGGGGTGAAAACTAATGGCGAAAGCTTTGGCATGTTTTTTGCCACATCGTGGCGAGCTGAAATCAATATTACCTCTAATTTTGTTGATTTTACATCCGACGGACCGCCATTCCCTGTAATAGTTATTAAAGGAACCACTCCTGCTGCGGTATTGCAAAATTTTGCAAAGCTGATTGGAAAAATGCCTATTCCACCTCTATGGTCGCTTGGTTTACATCAATCGCGTTGGAGTTATGCCTCACAAGAAGAAATTTTATCGCTGGCAAAGGAATTTGCCAACCGCAGAATCCCTTGCAGCGCAATATGGTGTGATATTGATTATATGGATGAATTCCGCATATTTACTTTTAACAGGACCAATTTTCCTGATCCTAAAAAACTGATTGCCAATCTTGCAGATTATGGCATCAAAACTGTATGGATAGTTGATCCTGCAGTTAAAGTTGATAATAACTATGAAGTTTATGCTTCAGGAACCAAAGCTGATGTGTGGATAAAAACATCTATGCAGCAGACATTGTTAGGCAAAAGCTGGGCTGGCGAATGTGTTTGGCCAAACTATATTGCAAAGAAAACGCAAGAATGGTGGAAACAGGAAATTAAAAAGTTTCTTGCCACTATTGAAGGCGCTGGAGGATTATGGCTTGATATGAATGAGCCAGCTGTTTTTGATTCACCGGATGGCACTATGCCTTGCAATGCCTTGCACATAAATGATAAAGAAATCAAATCTCACACCGAATGTCATAACGTTTATGCTTATTATATGGCTCAAGCCACTTTTGAAGCAATGCTGGAAAAAAATCCTCAGAAACGTCCGTTCCTGCTTACCAGATCAGGCTTTTCTGGTGTCCACAAATACGCAGCAACCTGGACAGGCGATAACCTGCAATCATTTCAACATCTTAAGCTTTCCATCGCTATGTGTTTGAATGCAGGGCTTTCCTTACAGCCTTTTATTGGCGCTGATGTTGGAGGCTTTGCTTATTCAGATGACACTAATTCACTGGCACTCTGGATGAGCATAGGAGCTTTTTATCCATTTTATCGTATTCATACAATCAAAGGAGATGTGCGCAGAGAACCATGGTCTATGGGCAAAGATATTGAAGAAATCTCTATAAGCGCTATAAAAACAAGATATCGCTTGATGCCATATCTATATACGCAATTCTATCAGCACACACAAAATGCCTTGCCAGTGATGCGTCCTTTCTTTTTTATTGCTCCAGAAGATGCCGCCATGCACAAAGTGGAAGATGCTTTTTTGCTAGGTGAAGATATTCTTATTGTGCTGCCATGGGCAAACAAAGATGATATCATCAGGTTGGCATCAAAGAAACAAAAGTGGTACAAGTTTGAATTAGATAAAAATGGAGGTAGAGGCAATATTTTTCCTGAAATGTTTTTGCGTGGAGGCGCTATTTTGCCTGTTTTAAAAGAAGCGCCCGTTAGCGCTTTAGAATTGGCAATGCCATTTAAAGATATTGTGCTACTTATTGCTCCAGATGAGCAAGGAAGAGCCTGTGGCATACTATATGAAGATAAAGGTGATAGTTTTGATTATCTTAATGGACATTATGCCTTGACCGAATTTACTTTTGAAAATGGCAAGATTAAGTCAAAACAAAATAGTGGAAAACTTTCTGTGCTTCGTAATACACCAGCCGCAACTATACTTAGGTGAGCCGTAAACCAACACATTTTAAATATAACTGAGTTGCTGGATTCTCTTTACAACAAGCAGAGAAAAAAACTTTGACCACAGAATTTAGGAAGGGCTTGAGAGAAACAATATGTGGATGGGAAAGCAGGTTGCGTTGCTAAGCGGGAATTTATAGTCATTGGATGGGATGCTGTGGTAAAAAATCTGTTACCCATAAAGGTAGTAAAAAAACTTTAAGAAAAATAGAATAGATATTTTTTTGTCCTTAATAATTTCTGATAAATCTTGAAATGGTTTTTAATCATAGATGGCACTTAAGAGAACACAGTGATAAGAAAAAATTAAAAAGCTAATTTTAGTTATGCCTTCTCTTAAGTCCTTTCTCTGTGCACTCTGTCTCCTATGTGGTGAATTCTTTAGTCTTCTGACTTCTTTAGTTTTTTTAATTTAATCTGGCTTACGATTTTTTAACCACAGAGAACTTGAGAGATCATAGAGAAGAAAAAAAATTAGAAAGCCAATTGGCTATCGCAACGCTTTCTGGTTATGCCCTGTCTTAAATCCTTCCTCTGTGGTTTTCTCTGTGAAGCTTTCATGTGCTCTGTGGTGAAGTTTTCATCCTCTGTTTCATAAATTCACCACCGCAACGGCATCGCTTTTAAAATGGGATAAGGAGAGCAGATAGGACTAATGATTTGACTGATAGAATATGACGCAAAAATAGGTTAATTACGACTTGTTAACTTCTTTTTCAGGATGCCGCATATGAGCGCCATATTAAGACTATTGAGTTTGATATGGTCTTTAATGTGCTTTTCACATTCACGAGCCCATCTGGTTGCAAGCGGCAAATTGCCTGTGGCAGCGTAAACTTTTGCAAGAGCATAGCTGGCTTCACCCATACCCTCAACATCATTTGCAGCCAGCGCTTCTGCATATTGCTTTTGCATAACAATTATAAATTTTCTTATCTCACAATAAATACGCATAGCCGCCCCGAATATCGGTTAAAAAACATTACATATTTATTTTCGGCAGGGCAGCACATTTTTTTAAATAGAAAAATTTTTTTGTTATTATGCTGGCAAAAAGTACCTCTCATTTGTAATGTGCCGGTTCTATTTTCAATCTTTTTATTGCGTAAGAAATTATGCGCTTGGTTGATTTTAAATGTTTTGCTGCCCGTGAAACATTACCGCGAAATTTTTTGAGAGCTTCAACAATAATTTCTCTTTCATAAGCCTCCACCATAGTCTTAAAACTTGCCCCATCATCGGGGAGAATAGCTGTGTGAGTTGCATCAGAAGTTTGTAATGATGGCGGCAGGTCATAACCGTGAATAACATCATCGGTTGTAGAGAGTACAGCCCGTTCAATGCAATTTTCAAGTTCACGGACATTCCCCGGCCAGTGATATTGCATCATCATATTTATGGCAGGTGTGGATATGCGTTTGACTCTCTTGTTGTGAGCAGCGTTATATTTCTGCAGAAAATGATCTGCTAGCAAAATAATATCGCTTTTGCGCTCACGTAGTGGTGGCAAATGAATAGGGAAAACATTCAATCTGTAATAAAGGTCTTCTCTAAAATGTCCTTCTTTCATAGCTTTTTCAAGGTCACGGCTTGTTGCTGCGATAATGCGCACATCAACTTTTATTGCCTTATCGCCTCCAACTCTTTCAAATTCCCGTTCCTGTAAAACGCGCAAGAGCTTAACTTGCACAGGAATAGAGATATCGCCAATCTCATCAAGGAAAATTGTGCCGCCATCTGCAAGCTCAAACCTGCCACGTCTTTGTTGCAAAGCACCAGTGAAAGAACCTTTTTCGTGTCCAAAGAGCTCGCTTTCTATCAAATTTTCAGGAAGAGCCGCACAGTTGACACATATAAAATGTCCATTTTTTCGTTGGCTTGCATAATGAATTGCTCTAGCCACCAACTCTTTTCCAGTGCCAGTTTCACCACGTATTAAAACAGTGGCATTGCTGGAGGCAACCTGACCTATTTGGCTGAAAACTTCTTTCATAGCACCGCAGTTGCCAATTATGTTGTTTGGGCGATATTTTTCACCAAGCTCCTGTTTGAGTCTTAAATTTTCAGCAAGTAGTTGTGAGCGTTCTTTCATTTGATCACGAATGCTTGCCACTGCCTCCGCAAGAATGCCAGCAACCAATTGCAAGAACTTTAGGTCACGTTGAAGAGATTTTTCGTTAGCAGGTGGTCTATCAATGCTGATAGTGCCAATAACGTTCCTTCTATACACAATCGGAACACATATGAATGCAACCTTGCTATTCTTGCGTGAACCAGTTAAATTCAAAAAGCCGGGCTCTTGACTGATATCAGGCACAATTATTGGTTTGCCGCTTCTAGCCACCTTGCCTGTTATGCCTTCGCCAAGTTTATATTCACCACGTTTCTGCTGTTCCGGAGTTAGTCCGCGCGAAGCTTCTATAACAAATATGTCTGTACCGGGTCTTCTTAAAGTAAGAGTGCCACGTGACATTCCCATTTCCATTTCCATTATATCAAAGACTTCCTTTAATAGGTCAGACACATTCGTTCTATGCGCCACAGCGTGGCTTATTCTGGACAAAATTTCTAACTCTTTTTCTATAGTGATACTGGTATCCATTTTTTTACAAAAAGTACAAATTTGTTCTTATTTATAGCAGGCAAGGACAAAAATGCAACAAATAAAAGAGATGAATGGGACAGATAAAGAAGTGGATTGGTGTTGAAAAAATATTTTTTATTTGAATATATTAGGTGAATTAGATATTTTACAAAAAGTTTTTAAACATGGCATACTTTTTGCATAATAAAGAAATAACAATTTTTTTATTTTTTAAATGGAAGGAGTATTGAAATGACGTTATTAAAGACACCAGCAGAAGCAAAAAAAAAAATAAAAAGAGAGAATGTTGAGATAGTTGATTTTAGATTTATGGATTTCCCCGGCTTATGGCAGCATTTTTCTGTTCCTGCCAAAGAACTTTCTGTAGATACTTTTGAAAAAGGGCTTGGTTTTGATGGTTCCAGTATTCGCGGCTGGCAGGCTATAAATGAATCCGATATGCTTATTAAGCCTGTGCTTGAGGCAGCATTTATAGATCCGTTCTTTAAAGCAAAGACTCTTGTAATGATTTGCAACATATGCGATCCAATAACGGGCGAAGATTACACAAAAGACCCTCGCAATATAGCGCGTAAAGCTGAAGCTTATTTAAAGAGCACAGGACTTGCCGACATTGCTTATTTTGGACCTGAGGCGGAATTTTTTATTTTTGATGATGTCCGTTTTGATCAAAATGCACGAGAAGGCTATTATCATTTAGATTCTATTGAGGGGCAATGGAATACTGGTAGAATAGAAAATCCCAATACAGGCTACAAAATACGTTTTAAAGAAGGCTATTTCCCTGTGCCACCTGCTGATAGTTTGCAGGATATTCGTAGCGAGATGGTGCTGACTTTAGAATCCATAGGCATCAGCGTTGAGGCGCATCATCACGAAGTTGCCACTGGCGGTCAGTGCGAAATTGATATGCGTTTTGGTAGTTTGGTGGAGATGGCTGACAAGGTGCTTAAGTATAAATATGTGGTAAAAAATGTTGCAAAGAAATACGGCAAAACTGTAACCTTCATGCCGAAGCCGCTCTTTGGAGATAATGGGAGCGGAATGCACGTTCATATTTCGTTCTGGAAAGATGGGAAAAATCTGTTTGCAGGTGAAAAATATGCAGGTCTTTCGCAGATGGCTCTTTATGCTATTGGCGGTATATTAAAGCACGCTCCAGCCCTTTTGGCATTTTGCAGTCCAACAACCAACAGTTACAAAAGACTTGTTCCTGGCTTTGAAGCGCCAGTTAATCTTGCTTATTCAAGCAGGAACAGGAGTGCTTCAATTAGAATTCCGATGTATTCTTCTTCGCCGAAAGCAAAAAGGATTGAATTTAGATGTCCAGATCCAAGCTGTAATCCATATCTTGCTTTCTCTTCAATTATGATGGCAGCTGTTGATGGCATAATAAACAAAATTGATCCGGGTGATCCTCTTGATAAAGATATCTATGATTTGCCGCCTGAAGAGCTTGCAAAGGTGCCCCACACTCCATGTTCATTACGTGAAGCTCTTATGGCGCTTGAAAAAGATCACAACTTCTTGCTAAAAAACGATGTTTTTACACCAGATGTTATTGAAACATGGATTTCCTACAAGATGGAAAAAGAGGTTAAGGCTCTTGATTTACGCCCGCATCCATGGGAGTTTGCATTGTATTTTGACATATAGAGTATGGAAGAAACAGAGCAATCAGGTCAATGTGGTTTTGATTTAAGATATTCGTTGCCAGTCAAGCAAGGGCTATATGATCCTTCGCTTGAGCGGGATTCGTGTGGTGTAGGCTGCATTGCAAACCTGAATGGGGAACCATCCCACTCTATAGTTGAGAGTTCTATAGATGTTTTGTGCCGATTGCTGCATCGCGGAGCAAAAGGTGGCGATGAGAATACAGGCGATGGTGCTGGCATCTTGACGCAGATTCCAGACGAATTTTTTCGTTCAATATATTCTGACTTACCGCAAAAAGGTGAATATGCCGTTGGTGTTTTTTTTCTGCCAAAGATAGAACAGGAAAGGCAACGATCGGTGGAGTTAATTGAATCAACAGCAGCAGATTCAGGTTTTGTTGTTCTTCATTGGCGTGCAGTGCCTGTGTTTTCAGAAAAGCTTGGGGAAAAAGCCCGTGCGGAAGAGCCAGTTATAATGCAGGCTTTCTTTGTTCAAAAAGGGAATAGAAACATATCAGAACACTTTGAAGTTAAACTTTTTATTCTGCGCAAAAAAATTGAAAATAGTATTCTTAAGCTTTGCCCAAGAATAGATGGCATATTCTATATTCCCAGCTTATCTTCACAAACAATAGTTTACAAAGGCCTGATGATGGCAACACAGTTAAAGCAATACTATCCAGACCTTAACAATCCTCTATTTAAAACTGCTCTGGCAATAATTCACCAACGCTATAGCACAAATACATTCCCCACGTGGCAACTTGCCCAGCCTTTCAGAATGCTTGCCCATAATGGAGAAATAAACACACTGCGCGGCAACATAGGGCAAATGCGAGCAAGAGAACGCAGAATGTCTTTAGAAAAACTCGCAAAAGATATTTCGGCAGAAGATATTATCCCCATAATTCAGGAAGGCGGCAGCGATTCCGCAGCTCTTGATAATGCGCTTGAGCTCCTTGTAATGGCAGGTAGAGATCTGCCACATGCAATGATGATGCTAATTCCTGAAGCGTGGGGACAAAAATATCCAATAGGTCCAGACTTGAAAGGCTTCTTTGAATTCCATTCAGGGTTAATGGAACCGTGGGATGGGCCAGCAGCAGTTGTTTTTTCCAACGGCACGCAAATAGGGGCTTTATTAGACCGCAATGGATTGCGTCCAGCACGATACACTCTCACTAATGACGGCTTATTTATAATGGCTTCTGAGGCAGGTGTGATTGATATTGAGCCTGCAAATATTGCAGAAAAAGGTGCATTACGGCCGGGACAAATCATTATTGCTGACCTTGCAAAAAAACGCCTTTTAAAAAACAATGAAGTTAAAGCCCTATACTCCAGGAGACAGCCTTATCGCCGCTGGGTGGAAGAAAATAGAATTTCTTTGCATGGCTTCTTTGATGCAGTCTCTCCTGTTACTCCGGATGAAAGCACGCTTTTTAAGCGAGCAAAATTATTCGGATATACGAGAGAAGATTTAAGGACAATTCTTGAGCCAATGGCTGTAAAAGGCAATGAACCTGTCGGTTCTATGGGCGCAGACACGCCTCTTGCAGTATTTTCAGAAAAACCGCAGCTTCTTTATAACTATTTCAGACAGCTCTTTGCTCAGGTAACAAATCCGCCGATAGACCCTATAAGGGAAGAATTGGTTATGTCCTTAATGACCTTTATGGGCAACTCGCCAGATATCCTTTTGGAATATCCGCAGCAAGCCCATCTTATAAAATTGCGTCATCCAGTGCTATCAAATGATGATTTGAGTATCTTGCGCAATATGCAAAAGAAAGGGTTCGGTCAGGCGACGATAGATATTTTATTTTCTGCAGAAGGAGGAGCTAATACTCTTGAAGAAGCGCTAGAGAACATTTGTGAAAAAGCTGAAGCAGCAATTCAAGAAGGCGCAAAACTCATAATTTTAAGCGATAAGCAAGCAGATGAAAACAACGTGCCTATACCAGCGCTTCTGGCAGTTTCAGCATTAAACCAGTATCTTATCCGCAAGGGATTAAGAACATCAGCTGCCATAATAGCCGAAACAGGTGAAGCACGGGAAGTTATGCATCTTGCTCTTCTGCTAGGCTACGGAGCAACTACCGTAAATCCATATCTTGCCTTTGAAATAGTTGCACACATGGCTTTAAATGGAGATCTATCATCCAACATCAATGTGACAACTGCCATTGATAACTATATCCATGCGCTGTGCAAAGGGTTGTTAAAAATAATGTCAAAAATGGGCATCTCAACTTTACGCAGCTATAGAGGAGCTCAGGTGTTTGAAGCTATAGGACTTTCCCATGAGTTGGTGGATAAGTATTTTACTGGCACAAGCTCAAGAATCGGTGGAATAGGCCTTAACGAAATTGCGCTTGAAGTCTTAAATAGATGCAAAGAGCTTAAAAATAGTTCTCTCTTGTCGTTTGGTGGCAAATACCAATATCGCCGTGATGGCGAAAGACACCTTTGGAGCCCAGAAGCAATTGCAAAACTTCAACAGGCAGTTAGAACAAATTCTAACAAGCTTTATTGTGAATATGCTGAGTTAATTAATAATCAGACCGAAAAATTAAGTACCATTCGTGGGGCATTTAGCTTCAAGAAAACCAATGCCATTCCAATTGAAGAAGTTGAAAGCGCAGAATCAATCATCAAAAGGTTCGTAACAGGAGCGATGTCTTTTGGTTCATTAAGCCCAGAAGCTCACTACACAATTGCAGAAGCAATGAATAGGCTCGGTGCAAAGAGTAATAGCGGAGAAGGTGGAGAAGATGCTTCAAGATATAAGCCCACACCTGATGGCAAAAACTTCTGTAGCGCTGTAAAACAGGTTGCCAGCGGAAGATTTGGTGTAACTGCTGAATATCTTGTGAATGCAAAAGAGCTGCAAATAAAAATAGCGCAGGGCGCAAAGCCGGGTGAAGGTGGTCAGCTGCCAGGACACAAAGTTAACGCAACAATAGCAAAAGTTCGCCATTCAATTCCGGGCGTAACTTTAATTTCACCGCCACCACATCACGATATTTATTCAATAGAAGATCTTTCACAACTCATTTACGATCTAAAATGCGTTAATCCAGATGCGCAGGTTTCTGTAAAACTTGTATCAGAACTTGGCGTTGGCACAATAGCCGCCGGTGTTGCAAAAGGAGGAGCTGATATTATTCTTATAAGTGGCGCAGATGGTGGTACTGGCGCTTCACCGCTTTCCTCAATTCATTATGCAGGAATGCCCTGGGAACTAGGGCTGGCAGAAACTCACCAAACCTTGCTCATTAATGGCTTAAGAGATAAAGTCCGATTGCAAACTGATGGACAACTTAAAACAGGCAGAGACGTCCTTATCGCAGCAATGCTAGGTGCTGATGAATTTGGCTTTGCAACAACAGCGCTTGTATCTTTAGGATGTGTGATGATGCGCAAATGCCATCAAAACACCTGCCCTGTTGGTGTGGCAACGCAGGATCCTGAATTACGTAAGCGCTTTGCTGGCAAACCTGAACATCTAATTAACTTTTTCAAATTCATTGCAGAGGAAGTGCGCCAGCTTCTTGCAACGTTAGGATTGCGATCGCTGGATGAGGCTATTGGCAGAGTCGATTTACTTGAACAAAATAAAGACATAACTTTCTGGAAAGCGCAAAACATAGATCTTTCTCCTCTTTTTTATAAACCACCAGTCTCTTTCCCTACAGCACAAAATAGAACAATCCCAAAAATTAGAGGAACTGCTTTTGATCTGGAAATTATGCCAATGGCTGAAAAAGCTATCTCTTCACAAGAAAAAGTAATAATAGAAAGAAGCATCAACAACACAATGCGAACTATAGGCGCAACTATAGCAGGCAAAATTGCAAAAATTTATGGCAGCAAAGGATTAAAAGAGGATAGCATAATTTTAAAACTGAAAGGCGCTGCAGGTCAGAGTTTTGGAGCATTTGCAACAAAAGGAATGAGTATTATATTGGAAGGCGAAGCCAATGACTATGTTGGCAAGGCACTCTCTGGCGGCAAAATAATTATATATCCATATAGAGGCATCAAGAAGCATCTTTCTCAAAATGTAATTGCTGGCAACACTGTACTATACGGTGCAACAGATGGCGAGCTTTATATCGCTGGCAGCGCAGGTGAAAGATTCGCCGTTAGAAATAGCGGTGCTACAGCTGTTGTGGAAGGAGTTGGTGATCATGGCTGCGAATATATGACAGGTGGTGTAGTGGTTATTCTCGGAGAAACTGGTGTGAACTTTGCCGCTGGAATGAGCGGCGGAATAGCCTACGTTCTGGATGAACACAGGAAACTTGATCAGCGCAGTAACCTTGAGATGGTTGACCTTGAAAACATATCCGAAGCAGAAGATATAGATTTGCTGTATAGCCTTATAGCAAAACATTTCAATTACACTCAAAGCCCAAGAGCCAAAGAAATTTTGGAAAATTGGAACGCTTTTCTGCCACTATTCGTGAAAGTCTTCCCAATGGAATACCGTAAGGCTCTGGGCAAGATGATTAAAGAAGATGAAAAGGTGCAAAGAGAGGAGCCAACTCATGCCTGACAAAGAAAGAGCTTTTCTTGAATATAAGAGAGTTGAGCCAGGCTACCGCCCAGTTGAAGAACGTACCAAAGATTTTAAAGCGGTGGAACAAACCCTTTCTAATGAAGAAATACATAAGCAGGCAGCACGCTGTATGAATTGCGGCACACCATTCTGCCACGCCTGTGGTTGTCCGCTCCAAAACAACATTCCTGAAATAAACGAACTCGTCTATAGAGGCAAATGGAAAGAAGCCGCAGAGATCCTATTTTCAACAAGCAATTTTCCAGAGTTTACTGCAAGAATTTGCCCTGCTCTCTGCGAAGGTTCCTGCGTGCTTGGAATAAATGACGAGCCTGTAAGCATAAGGCAACTAGAACTGGCAGTGATAGAAACCGCATTTAAAGAAGGCTTTGTTAAACCAGAACCACCAGCAAAGAGATTGCCATTTAAGGTGGCAATTAGCGGAAGCGGCCCGGCAGGACTGGCAGCTGCCGATTGTCTGAATAATGCTGGATGCTCTGTCACCATTTTTGATGCAGATCCTAAACCGGGTGGCATCCTGCGCTACGGAATCCCTGATTTTAAACTGGAAAAATGGGTTATTGATAGAAGAATAGAAATTATGAAACAGGAAGGGATCATCTTTGAAATGAATGCCGCAATGGGAGATGATATATCCGCCAGATTCCTGAAGAGCAGATTTGACGCTATATGCCTTGCTGGTGGCGCCAGAGAACCACGTGACCTGAAAATTCCCGGACGCAACCTACAAAATATCTATTTTGCCCTTCCATATCTCATTCAGCAAAACAAGCGAGTTGCTGGCGAACCTATTAATGAAGAAGAAATTTACGCTGCTGGCAAAAAAGTCCTGGTAATTGGTGGCGGTGATACAGGAAGCGATTGCATAGGCACCGCAATCAGGCAAGGCGCTTTATCTATCTTGCAGGTTGAGCTTTTGCCAAAACCACCTGCAGAACGAGCCAGCTACACACCATGGCCACACTGGCCTGTTAAATTACGATATTCCAGCAGCCATCTTGAAGGTGGCGAAAGGAAATGGAGCATAATCACAAAAGAATTTATTGGAAAAGATGGCAAGGTTTCTGCGGCAAAAATGGCAGAAGTTAACTGGGAAACGGACGAAACAGGAAAGCCTGTTTCGTTTAAAGAGAAGGCTGGCTCTGATTTTGTTGTGGAAACAGACCTCGTGCTTCTGGCCCTTGGCTTTATTGGACCAAAGCACACAAAACTCATAGAAGATTTAGGCGTAACCTTCAACGAAAAAGGCACTATTACTACCAATAAAAACTCTATGACATCCGTCCCCGGTGTTTTTGTGGCTGGTGATATGGCACAGGGTGCAACACTGGTTGTTCGAGCAATCGCTGATGGCAGAGCCGCAGCTCAAGGTATCTTACGCTATCTATTAAATAAAACCACTTGATTAACCAATCAGCACTTTATTCCACAATAACACCAAGGTAGTTATTAAAAAATCACAAGACAATTATCTCAAAATCCTTCGGAAATAAATGTAACAAAATGTGGCAGAAATGTTTCATAACGTAACAGATAGGTTTTTTTGATATTTTTTTAATTTGCTCATTTTTGAAAAAATAACACCCCCACAAAACTTGTGAAGACCAAGTTCTTCCCCCTTAAACACCCAAACCTTACCCCGCTGGCAAAAAATGTTGGTGTCAGACACCAAGAAAGTCATAAAGGAAAAATTTGTCACAACTCTCTCTGTCACATCCCCTATAACACACATGAAGCGCCATAGAAACCTATTTAATTTCTAATAGCTTGCCAAGATGCGTAAACACAAGAAATGTAGATATAACATCATTTTTTATGCCAAGGATTTTGGCTACTGCCTCCCTATAATTGAGCAATTGTTTCCTGTAAGAATCTACTCTTTTTGCCATTTCCTCTTCAGTTATCTTATCACTCTTGAAGTCATAGATAATCACTCTGCATATTTGCCCGCTGCCATCCCGCTCTATATGCACCCTATCAAAAATACCAGATACGAGCACCTGTTCTTGATCCTTAACAAAACAAAATGCTTTTTCACGCCAAACAATACAATCGGTATTTGGCTTACTGAAAATTTTCCTTGTTTCTTCAGAGTTAATAATGTTTTCAAATTGTGTTTCTATCTCTCCAAAAGCATTGGCAGAAGTTTCAAAGCTTTTTTTCCAATCTTCAAGAATTTCTTCCAAAGACTTATCTTGTTCCAACCACTCTATTCTAGAAAGCAAATTATGGATTGCTGTGCCAAAATCCAGTGCATCACTATACCTTTTTTCAAACAATCTTGCAATTGAATCATTCGAGTTTTCTTTGCTGGAAGGCTCTTCTTTCTTTAGCCTGCTTGCCTTAAATACGATATTAGGTAAATTCGATAATTCTTGTTTATTTTGCTCCTTTTGTACCATCTTTTTAAAGTTTTCTTGTTCAAACCAATTTTCATAACCTTCCGACCATACTTTAGTTGCGTTGTTATTTTGAATTGTGTGCTTAGGTTGTGTTTGCTTGCTGGTGGAGTATCCTCCCGATGATTCCTTATTTTCATTATTGTGTTGAAGACTAATGTTATTTAAAATGAATTCTGTTATGGATGGGATATTGGATCCATTTTTGGCCTTTTTACCTGTTTTAGATTTATTGCTATTGGCATCTCCTTCTATAAGAATATAGAGAGCATACTTAGCTCTCGTTACAGCAACATATAAAAGATTAAGTTCTTCTTTAAAATTATCTTTCTCTTCCTGTTTTAATATATTTTTCAGAAAGTCATATTTTTCTGTTATTTCTTTTTTTGGCCATATAAGAGCCCATTGTGGTTCCATCCTATCAACACATTCATTATTTTTATTCTCTGTGTGCAAATATAGATCTCCACATTGTATTACAGCGCGACGTCTAGTTTTATGAAAAGGTAGGACTACCGCATCAAATTCTAAGCCTTTTGCCTGGTGTATTGTGGAAACTAAAACTGCATTTTTTTGTACATCAGTAGCAGGAGTTTCTGCCTTTTTAAATATGCCAATAAGATCATCTAAATTTGTTATCCCATTCTTTTCTGTATCGAACAAAATCTCTCGGATGTTTTCTATGCGATATTTAGTGTATTCATTTAAACTGCCGCTATCTTTAAAGCTTTTAGTAAGCTCTTCTACCCATTCGTTGATAACACTCCAGAGCCCCTCTCTAGCAATTTTTGCAAGCACATCACTAGAAAAATTATATGCTCCGTTGTTATATTTTTGCTCAAACCAACTGGCTAGTGGACTCATATGAATATGATTTTTTGCAGCCTCATCACCAGGATGCTGAACCAGTGTAAACATACTAATGAAAAGCGGTACAAGCAAATTATCATCACTTAAGAGAGTATTGCCCTTACCATAAATATGAAACTTCTTGCTTTGTAATTTTTTTCTCAATGCTCTAGAAAGCTCATCTACCTCTTTATTACTTCTTACAAGAATAGCTATAGATAAATCATCTTTTTTGCTTTTAATTTTATCAATTATATAAGCACATTCCTTTGCAATCACATCATCATCTTCTTCGCTTGTGTTTACCTCGCTTTCTTCTTCAGTGTGATTCTCAACTATAAGCTTAACCTCCACGTAGCCACGTTCTTGTGCTACCGGCGATTCAGCTGCACAAGAATGTTTAGTAAAACTCCACATCCAATCAGGATATATATCTTCTTGGTTACCATTTTGAGCACCAAAGAGTTTATTGACAAAATTGATAATTTGTTCGGTAGAACGATAAGATTGAGATAACGAGTATGTCTCCAGATTTTTAGGATACCGTTGTTTAATATAATCCATCAACTCTGGCTTACCGCCCCGCCAACCATATATTGATTGCTTTTTATCTCCAACACAGAAAAAGCTCTTTGTCCCATCGTTATTTTGTAAAGCTTCATCCACAAAATTCTCTATCACCTTCCATTGGGCTAAACTTGTATCCTGAAATTCATCTATTAACCAATGATTAAGCTGGCAATCCAATCTGAACATTATTGATTGTATTATTGAGTTTAATTGCTGGCTTTTATTATCGTCATTTTTTAGATCATCACTATTAAACAGGAGGTGTAGCAGGTAGATAATATCATTAAACGTGATGACGTTATATTCTCTAGCCCTACGCAAATATGCATCGTTAAAGTTAGAAATGGTATTTATCAGTGTTTCTGTGTTTTCTGATATCTCTTCTTGAAAATTAACATCATTAGAACCTGCTTTTTTTTCAAATGCACAATTTGTTAATTCCTGATTTCCACTTTTATTAAAATTATTAAGATCTAATTCTCTAATGTCATGGTAGCTATTATCAATCCAATCATAAATTTTGCTATATATTCTCTTTACACCTTCAATAGGATGATCAATAATATCTTGCTTTATTTCCGAGGGTATAGTGTTTTTATTGTTAACTAAAATCTCTTTTAATATATCATTAAGTAATTTCTGATAATAATAACTTGTTTCTTCAACAATAGATAGGTCTTCTGAAAGCCCCAACTCACTATGTAGCATTCGGAGTACTTCGAATGCCAGACTATCTATAGTGCTGATGTGAAGTTTATGTAGGTTTATTATGAGTTTTTTTAGAATCTCAAAATTTTTATCATTATCATCCTCAATAAGTCGTTTAAATAATCTATCCGCTATTTCTCTGGCCGCCTTGCGAGAAAATGTAATAGCTATTATGTTAGAGGGTTCTGCATTTTTATCCAGAATTTCTATCATTCTTTTCACAAGCTGATAAGTTTTGCCACTACCTGCTGATGCTTCAATAAGAACGTTTGGCTTATTCGATTGTGTTTTATTCATTTTTCACCTTGTGCCCATTTTAAAAAATTATCACTCAAAAAATCCTGCTCTTTAAATTCTTCTCGTAAAACTTTTGGGAAAACTCTATCAAACAAATCATCGTTGTGTGTTGGTTCTCCTATCGGCAAGAATTTGTGTTTTTTGATACATTCAAGAATTGTTGCAGCCGCACTATTAGCAGAATCAAGAATAGTTTCACTTATAACACCTGAATTAGGATCTTGTTTTTTACGAGATTCTTTCCAAGGCCTCCATTCAGCTGAAGCATTATCGCTTGTTAAAAAGATATATCCTGCTTCAATTTTAAATTTACTACTTTTGCAATCAACTCCATCAAAAAGGGTTGGATCCTTTCGAATAGCATCTTTTATGGCAAGCACATATAAGGGCAATTGTAAATCGTTCCATTGATAAAATGTTGAATTGATAGTAAAGTATTTAAAGTCTTTACAAGGCTCTTCTTGCGATTTTTCAGAATATATATTTCTCTTTTTAGTAGTTATATGGGCTGAAAATGGATTGTTTATCTGTTCGGTAACTTTATAATCAATAATTCTAATGGCATTATTCTGTGTATTACAATCGATGCGATCTATTCTGCAAACTATTTCTTCCTGTGAATTATCGGAAAGAGGAAGCAAAAACTTATACTTAAATTCCGTGTTGCAAATTTTCCATCCATCTTGCACAAAACTTTGTTGCATTTCCCATACCTTTCCTATCATCTTTAAGGCAAGTTTTTTCTGATATACCAACGGGAATGGTAGGTTCGCTTCTTTACCATATAAAGCAGTAAACTTTTCTTCCAATTTCTTCTCAAGAGCTGATGCTGAAATGCTTGATCGATCTTTAAGTTCCCTTAAAACCCCATGTAGCAATGTTCCAAACATTGCCTCATCAAGTTCCAGTTTATCATAATCAGTTGATTGAGAACCTACAACGTGTTTTAAGAAATACAAAAAAGGAGAAGTTAAATAATCTTTAAATTCTGAAACAGCAAAGCCATGCTCTCGCTTTTTTTGCAGCCATTCTTCAAAATTGAACATTGAGTTATCAATCTTAAAATCAACCTCTATTTTAGGCTCTTGCCTTACAGCAGAGATTTTCACAAAGAAATCTTCAACCCGCCCTTTTAAACGATCAGCGCTATCTCCAATGAATAAAAGTCGTGAAGGCATTCTTGGTTCCGTGTTCTGGGAAGAACGTGAAGCAAATAGCAGCACCCGTACCTTTTCCTTTTGCTCTTCGTTCTCCCGAGCTCCATTCTTACGAGCTACTATGTTGGAATATAAAAGATAGGCATCTCTAGCAAAGCGTGAATCATTATCTTGAAGCCCAAGCTTCTTTCTTAGCGAATCTGGCAGGAAATTATGCTCAACTATATTTTCTGGAACAATCCCTTCATTCATTCCCGCTATAATAAGTATGGGCTCCTTAAGCCAGCCTGCTTCTAACCAACCATATAAATCCTTTACATTTTTCCTGTCAGGCGCCGTAGGCTCAAAGGAAGCGTTCAATAACAAACTCTCTAAAAAGGCTATTTGTAGAGCATCATTGTTTATATCTAACTTTTCTACACTTTGTATGATTTTAACTATTTCTTCGGCAACTTTTTCATCTTCCGAAGTAATTAAGTTCTTTGCTTTATCCAAAATAACAGCCAGTGTTTTTCTATAACGGTCCAGAAAACTTCCTTGTTGGTTAATAAATCCGTCAAAATCGTAAAAAACTTTTACAATTTCTTTCGTAAGCTTATCTTTGCAATTACAAGAATAATCTGTTGAACTAAACCTATCTATACATTCTTTTAAAGCAGTAAAATTAGTAGGCAAATGTTCCGCTTTTATTTGATCCAGCAAGCCAATAACTTTTTGTGGCTCAATTTTGAATTCCTCGCCAATCCACTTGAGCACAAAAACGTTTCTTAATAATTTGCCAAACTCTGCAACGTCCTGTTCTTTAAAGAAATTTATTAATTCTAAAGCTAACTGTCCAAGTGGATTCTTCCATAACGGCTGTTTAGCAGGGTCAAACGCACAAAGCCCCTTTGAAGCAAGTTTATCCTTAAGAAAAGGGATTACTTCCCTATCAGGCACACAAAATGCAATGGCATCAAAATTTTTGTCATTAGGTTGGGTTTGGCTTAAAATTTCATCTATTTTATTAGCTATGTCAATTGGACGCTCCACAAAAATCACTCCTACATTATTATGCTCAAAAAGTTGTATTTGTTTGCCATTTTCTCCCATTAGCTTTGATATATTCCACTCTTCCCGCTTTGGCCTACCCCAGCAATCAAAAAAATCTTTTATTTCTTTATCAGCACATATCCAGATCTCAACTGCTATACCTTGATTCGCAAGTTTCTCTACTGCATTTATTGCCAGCGGCACAGGATCCGGTGTTGCTGCAAAAATTATCCTGTTTATTCCTTCTGGCAAAATAGGCTTTTGAGCCACTTCCAGCATAAGATTTGCAGGATCATAGCATCCTGTCTCTCTAATAGTGTTTAAATATTCCTTTTCTAATTGTTGTAAAACCTCCCATCTATCTACCTCTGTGGCATAATTATCTTTCATAGTTTTGACAACTTCTGAAATTGTTTTGCCACCATTGGCAAGAGTTATCCTTATCTCTTGAATCATTTGAGCCTTATCAAGAAGCCACTTATCATTGTTGCAGTAGTTATCAAAATTATGGAAAAGCTTTTTTATATCATCCGGATGCTCCTTAAAAATTAATAACGATAGTCGCCATGCATTCAACACAAAAGCGTCATCCGCTAGTTTGGCATCTTTCCCTCCACTGAAAAGCTTCCATGCCATAGCAGGAGTAGTAATTAATGGCAACAAAAGCCCTCTGCCTTGTGTATTTTTTGCTAACTCTTCTTTGAGCCTTCTGCCCGAATCCGCTGAAGGCACTATAACCATAAGATTAGATAAATCAATAAAGGCTGATTGCCCTTTAGAATTGTTCAGCAGTTTATCCGCAACTAATTCTGGAATAGCCTTTTCGGTACCAAGAAAATATATTTTTGTCATAAAACGCCCTATTTATTTTTGGATTATCTTGTCAAATCACTACTCGCACACTTTAACTTCTTTAAATAAGGTTCTTCTGCATCTGCTTTAGAAAGAAAATTAATTAAAAATCCATATCTTTTTTAGTAATGCTTCATGCCACTTTCATATTTCATAGACTTGAAATCTTTTTCCAATTGATATTCAGCTGCATATTCATATGTAATGACCCCCAT
Source organism: uncultured Verrucomicrobiota bacterium (assembly GCA_964491945.1). Classification (GTDB taxonomy): domain Bacteria; phylum Verrucomicrobiota; class Kiritimatiellia; order JAAZAB01; family JAAZAB01; genus CAZBHO01. The sequence goes on from CAZBHO010000012.1 coordinate 40,683, forward strand.
AAAACCGGACCACAAAAGACTAGAGATAAGGTAAAGTGTTCATACGATCTTATCAAGCTCCTTTTTTTTGGGATTTGCGTTTCAAAATCTGTTGGGCTGATGTAAGTATAAGAGGAATGGAACTAATCCCTTACGCTTCAGATAATATCAACTCCATGAAAATCCTATGTATTTGCTTGCTTCCCTGACCGATAATCCTGATCCTTCTAACTCTTTAACAATCCCCATCTTTAAGCTCATATCAACTTTTTTTATAAGGAGAGCAGTACCTCTATGACAGAAAGAAGCCTTATTGAAGGCCACCTAAGCAGAAAAAAACGAAAAGCACTCATTGATAAAATGGCAGCGCAACTAATTTTGCAATTATATCTGGATAGTATTGCCCCGCAATCTGCAATAGATGGAAAGGCAGAAGGATAAAAAGTGTGGAGCGAGCGAAGGGACTTGAACCCTCGACAACCACCTTGGCAAGGTGGAGCTCTACCACTGAGCTACGCTCGCACTCCTAATAGAAAAAGTAAATTCAGTAATTTTTAATGTAAAACAACAAAAAGAGCAATTACTAAAATAATTACAGTCTTGATTTATATATGTTCCTACAAAAATTGTCAAGTATGGAATTCTTTAATATTAGAAAAGATCATAGACCTTCAAGATCTCTGCATCATTCATATTAGCGCTGGTTAAATTAAAATTTTGCCTGGTGTATAATTTTACTTTTTTCTCCGTGTGATCTCTCAAGTTCTCTGTGGTTAAAAAATCGTAAGTCAAATTAAATCAGGAAAAGACTTAAAAGTCAGAATACGGAAACTTCATCACAAAGGCACAGAAAGCTTGAGAGAAAAATCTCGGATTTGGAATAAAGAAATATCTATTGCCTGAAACCAGCGCTACTCTTTTTAGTAGGATTATGTATGGCAGAGGGGAGGTGGATGAAGTTGTGGCAGCTTCCACTTATGGCACATTTGTTGGCGCCTTATGCTGACTTACAATTAAAGCAAAGATTGTTGCCTTTTGACAATATCATTTCACCATATTTAGGTGTAAGTTCTCTTGTGTTAAAGCCTGAAGTCTATTTGGCTGGTGATATGGAATTTTTGGGAATAAACAAGTGAAAAATTCTGCCTCATTTCCTATCTTCTGTTGGCCGAGGTTGTATTGTGGGCATTACAATATAGACCTTCGCTTAACAAGACAACCTACCTACCATTACCAAACAATTGGTGAGATGTTTTTATAAAAATACTCTTGTAAAATTTTGGGATAAAATGGCATTAAGCTCTGCTTGTGTTATGTTTTTTATTTTTGCAATGGTTTCAGCAACATATTTTACCATAGCCGGTTTGTTGTTTTTTCCGCGAAAGGGTTCTGGTGTAAGGTAAGGGGAATCGGTTTCTATTAGAATTTTGTTTAATGGTAGGGCAGCGATTACATTCCTTATTTCTGAAGCATTTTTAAATGTGGCTATACCGCTAAAGCTAACCATAAAACCTGCATCTATAAGCTCTTCGGCAAATGATATATCTTCCGTAAAACAATGCAGCACACCGCCTCTTCCGCCAGCTCGCCTGTATTCACGAATCATAACAATAGTATCTTCCCTTGCCTGACGGGAATGCACAACTACAGCTCTTTGGTTTTCCAGTGCTACAGAGAGCATCTTTTCAAAAAGCTTTCTCTGCAGATTTTTTGGTTGATCCAATCTGTAGTAATCCAACCCTATCTCGCCTATGGCTATTATATTTGACTTGGTTCGTAATTGTTCTTTCAGTGAAAGCAAATCTACATCATTCGCAGAAAAATTTCTGTTATAACCTATAACAGGATAAATGATATTTGGATATGTTTGGGATAATTTAAGAGCAAAAACGTTTGCTGATGGCTCACCACCTATGGCTACCATCTTTTTCACATTATTCTCTAGAGCCTCCGCAATGATTCTATCTATTTCAGTAAAATCCTCATTTATTAAATTAAAGTGAATATGGGTATCTATGAAGCCAGGATCATTCATTTGCACCTTTTTTAATCGCAACAAGAAGGATTGAAATGTCGGCAGGATTAACTCCCGGAATGCGTGAGGCTTGTCCTAAAGTGAATGGGAACACTTTTTTGAGTTTTTGTCGCGATTCATATCTTAAACCTTTTATTTTATCGTAATCTAACCATTTTGGTATTACTACGTTTTCTAGATCTGCCATTTTTTTTGCGAAATCTTTTTCACGTTGGATATAGCCAAAATATTTGGCTTCTATTTCAACCTGCTGGATAACGATTTCTGGGAGATCCATTTTTGGGGAAGGAAGATTTTTATAGGAGATATCAGGTCTTTTTAGAAGTTGTAGGAGTGAGTATTGTCCAGAAAATGTTGAGCTCAATCTATTTAACTCGTTGATAATCATAGTATTAAGCTCTTCAATTTCATTTAAATACGAAGTATAACATATGCCTATTTCCTTTGCCTTGTTTAATAATCTAAATCTAGCATTATCTTGTCTAAGAGTTAATCTATATTCAGCCCTTGAAGTAAACATTCTATAAGGCTCATCAATTCCTTTTGTGGTCAAGTCATCTATCATAACTCCCAGATAAGCTTCGTCTCTATTGAATTTTATAAGCGATAAGCCGAGTGCGTAGCGTGCTGCATTGATACCAGCAACGAAGCCCTGAGCAGCTGCTTCTTCATAACCAGTGGTGCCATTGATTTGTCCTGTGATAAACAATCCTTTAAATATCTTACTTTCTAGAAAAAAATTGAGTTCTCTAGGATCAATACAATCATATTCTATAGCGTAAGCGTATTGAATTATTTTTGCATTTTCTAATCCTGTTATGGAATGAATCATTTTTTCCTGAACATCTTCTGGAAGGCTATTGGAAAGTCCATTAGGATAGTAAAGATCTGTTAATCTTCCTTCTGGTTCTATGAATACGTGATGTTGTGATTTATCAGAGAATTTCACGATTTTATCTTCTATAGATGGACAATATCTTACACCTGTTCCAGAAATTAATCCACCATAGAGCGCGCTATTTTTTAGATTATCCTTGATAATTTGATGTGTTTTTGAGTTAGTATGAGTGATGAAACAAGGCAATTGGTCACATCCGGGGAGCCATGGTCGCAAATTTTTATCAAAATGTTCTACGTGGAACAAAGCAGTGAGAAACTCTTCCGATAGTTCCTGATGTTCCACGTGGAACATTCTATCTTTTTGTGCGGCATAAGAAAAAAATGTGGGATGCTCCATTCCGGGCTGAATCTGCATTTTATTAAAACTTATGCTTTCCTTAAGTAATCTAGCAGGTGTACCCGTCTTGAACCTCAAAATAGTGTGCCCATAAGATTTTAATATGTCAGAAATAGCATTTGAAGGAGCCTCACCAATCCTTCCTCCCTCAAATATCTTTTTGCCTATATAAATCCTACCTTTTAAAAAAGTGCCCGGCGATAAAACTACTGCTTTGCATACAAATGCCTCTCCCCTTAAAGTTTTTATAGATTTAAACTCGCCATCCTTCTTAATTTCAATAACATCTCCCTCAACAATATCTAAATTTTTAGTATTCATCAAAACAGTCCGCATTCTTTGACTATAAAAATGTTTGTCATTCTGCGTCCTAACAGCCTGAACAGCTGGCCCCTTTTTGGTATTAAGCACCCGAAATTGAATGCCTGTATAATCCGCATTTCTTCCAATCTCGCCACCAAGAGCATCAAGCTCAGCCACAAGATGAGATTTTCCAATTCCACCAACCGAAGGATTACAAGACATCCTCGCTATCGATTCAATGCTATGAGTAATTAGCAAAGTTCTAGCACCTATTCTAGCCGAAGCAAGAGCCGCCTCACACCCTGCATGCCCAGCACCAATAACAATAACATCATATACCATAATCACTTGCCTATACAAAATTTTGAAAATATAGAATCCAAAAGCTCTGCATAATATCGCTTACCTATAATCATCCCTATGTTTTCTAAAGCTTCATGTAAATTAGAAGCTATCAAAACAGATGCAGATTCTGAATCAGATTGATTCAGCAATCTCAAAGCTTCAGATAATGCACTTTGAGCTTTCAAAAGCAAGTTGCGATGCCTTTCTGATATAACACATTGATAACCAAAAACATAATCAGAAGGAAGCAACGATTTTATAGCTTTTTCAACCTGCAAAACATCTTCTTCTATCATTAAACTTAAATAAAGCACTATTTTATACTCATAAAATTGCCTTTGAATAGTGTTCTTAAGAAGATCGCATTTGTTAAAAATGAGTATAACACGTTCATTATCAAAATGATGTAAAATTTCTTCGTCTTCCTTATCAAATCCTTCCAAAATATCTACAATGTATATTAAAAAATCTGCTTTTTCTAGAAACGCCTTTGTTCTCTTCACACCCTCCTGCTCAACAGGACATTCTGTGCTTCTTATGCCAGCTGTGTCAACTAATCTAATATAATGATTATCAATAAGTAATGCTTCTTCTATTGTATCACGAGTAGTGCCTGGAATAGGAGAAACAATTGCTCTATTTTTTCCTAGTAATGCATTCAGTAAGGTTGATTTTCCCACATTCGGTTTACCTGCAATAACGAACAATGCCCCATCCTTAACAAGATGCCCTGTTTCCCACGAGCGGAGTAATTGCTCTATATTGGTTTTTATTGCAGTCAAAGCCTCCTTTTTTTGTTGAAAAAACAAAGGAGGAAACTCATCTTCTGAAAAATCCAGTGTTGCCTCAATATCGGCAAGGATAGAGATAATTTCATTATAAATCTTTAATAGTTCTATAGATAGTCTGCCCTCAAGCTGATTTACTGCGAGCTTTGCTGCAGCTTCTGTATCTGCTCTTATTAAATCCATAACACTTTCTGCTTGCAATAAATCTATTCTGCCATTCAGAAAAGCTCTTTTGGTAAATTCGCCCGGCTCTGCTAACCTTGCTCCGTGTTTTAATACTGCCTTCAAGATTTTTTTAGCTGGGATTGAGCCACCATGGCAATGAATTTCTATAACGTCTTCTCTGGTATAGCTATGTGGTGCACGCATTATAAGGAGTAATGCTTCATCTATTATTTCATTTTCATCAAGAATTTTCCCGTAGACTATGGTATGTGTTTTCCTTTGGGATGGTTTTGCTCCTTTGCAGGAAAAAATTTTATCAGCAATCTCTAAGCTTTTTGCTCCTGATATTTTTATTATGGCTATACTGCCAACTCCGGGTGAAGTGGCTATTGCTGTGATAGTATCTTCCATTTTTACAAAAAACTTTTTTCCTGTTTATTCACAACAGCTGAGAGGTGTATTTTAAAATAAGGGATGCTATTGTAAATGGAGCAAGGCATCAATCAAGGAGTTTTTTAGAATGGTAGATTTTGTGAAAAGGCAAAATAGCCTTATCATAAAGCCAACGCCAGTAAGAGCCAGCTTACATAGAGCAAAATTGTTATTAAAGATAGAACAACAATTGTTATTCTTAAAATTCTGATATGAGTGCCTACTTCATTAGCCATGAGCCATCGTAAGAATTTATCGGGTAATGATGGGGAACATCTTTTTTTGCTGCGCAGAATAGTACTTTTGGCTTTTCTTGTTAGCCGTTCCTTAATAGGTTTATCATTTAATAATCTATCAATTTCATCAAGGACATTAGACCAGCTGCTATAGCGATCTTGCGGATTTTTAGCCATCAATTTTTCTAAAAAAAAGCTCATTTCTGGGTTTAAATCAGGGATAATATCCAGAGGATCTGGCAAGAAATCTGTGATATTTTTTAACATAGCAGAAATCCCACTGGTGCTATCAAAAGGCACTTTTCCTGTTATAATGTGATATAAAGTTGCTCCTAATGAATACATATCCGACCTACAATCCACTTCATCTTCGCCTTTTGCCTGTTCTGGTGAGCAATAATGCGGGGTGCCTATCATACTTTTATTAACTGTTATGGATTTTTCACTGCCAGAATTTATTTTGGCTAGTCCCATATCAGCAAGTTTAACGGTGCCATCTTCGTCAATTAAAATGTTATCAGGCTTAACATCACGATGCACAAGTTTGGCTTCATTCCATGCATATTCAAGAGCAGCAGCCACGGATTCTACAATAAGCAGAGCGCTTTTTTCATCAAACCTGCCCTTTCTCTGGATGCGTTTAGCAACAGTTTCTCCATTTATATATTCCATTACAAAATAATACTGTCCTGCTATTTCGCCAGCATCATAAACTTGAACTATATTTTCATGCTTTATGCCTGCTGCTGCTTTGGCTTCTTGTTTAAATCTGGCAACATAGGCTGGATCCTGTGATAACTGAAGTGGCAAAACTTTGATAGCAACTGAACGATTCAAAGAGAGCTGTCTGGCAAGATATACCTTGCCCATGCCGCCCACACCGATTTCTTTTAATATCTCAAATCCCGGTATGTTTAGAACATCTGGCATAGATTGATATTATGCTAATTTACTTTTAAAAAATCAATCTTTTAAACAGCAGACGATTAAATGCACTCTAGAGCTATTTATAGCATTTCTCTTCGGTAAGAGCACTTCATTTATCTTGATTTACAGAAAGATTACTGCTATTGAGCTTCTTGATATTTGTGATTTAAGTCACCCCACTTTCGATAAGCAAATTTGCAATGCTAAAAACATTATACATAAAAAATTTTACCTTGCTGGAAGAATTAAAAGTTGAGTTTGGACCGGGCTTTAACGTCTTAACAGGTGAAACAGGGGCGGGTAAATCCATTATTATTGAAGCCATCTCTTTTTTGTTAGGTGATCGTGGCGGAAAGGATCTGATACGTGCTGGATCAGATCAATGTGTTGTTGAGGCTACATTCTATATAGAAGAAAAACACAATGCAAAAGAACTGAACCAATTTTTAAAAGCAAATGACATAACAAATTTTAGCGATAACTCTCTTATCATACGGCGGACAATTTCCTCTAGTGGGAGTAGTAGGCAATTTATAAACGATGTGCCTACCAGCGTTGGAATCTTAAAAAACGTAAGAGAGCTTCTAGTTGATATTCATAGTGCCAATGAGCATCAACAGCTTTTAAAGCCAGAATACCAGCTGGCTCTTCTTGATGAATATGCTGGTCTTGCGTTAAAAAAGGCTGCATATGAAGAAGTGTTTCACAAATATTCTTCTTTAAAGAAGGAATTATCGGAGCTCTCACAAATTGGTGATGAAGAAGCTTTACAGCAATTGGATTTTTTAAAAGGGCAAATAGCAGAGTTTAAGGATGAAGTTCTAACAGCTGAAGAGGAGAGAAATATCATAGAAGAGCACAAACTATTTGCCAATAGAGAAGAGATACACCGACTTATCAACGAGCTCTTAAACACTCTTTCTGATGATGAATTTTCTTTAATTAATAGGGTTGCTCAAGCAAGAAAAGCAATAGAAAAACTTTCTGCTTTAGGAGTTGATAGAGCTTCCTTCTGGCACGAGACTCTGGAAGATATTGCCACAAGAACTAGAGATTTAGTTAAAGATATTTCTTCAAAAGGCTCCGATATGGAATTTGATGAAGCGCGCTTCAAATGGCTGGAGGAGCGTCTTGCCCTCTATTATAGGTTTAAAAGGAAATTCGGCCTTTCTATGGAGGAAGCACAAAAGAATTTTGAGCAGATAAAGGAAAAAATCAAAATACTGGAGGAGCGATCAGAAAAAATCAAAGAAAAGACATGTGAGCTAACAAAGCTGGAAAATAAACTTAAAGAGCTTGGGAGCGAACTGAGCAATGTGCGAAGGAACATCGCCAATAAACTTGCGCAAGATGTGCTAAATAATATGAAAGCACTAAAGCTTCCTGATGCAACTTTTACAATATCTATTTCTGAATGCAATGAGCCCAAAAAAAACGGATACGATCAGGTTGAGTTTTTGTTTTCAGCGAACGTGGGAGTGAAAGCAGATTCTTTAAGAAACGTTGCCTCCAGCGGAGAACTTTCAAGGGCTATGCTGGCAATCAAATCTTCTCTGGCAAATTATGATAAGACCCCTCTTTTGATCTTTGACGAAATTGATATGAACATTGGAGGGATGACAGCAAACGCTGTGGCAAATAAGCTAAAAATGCTGGCACAAAATCACCAGCTAATATGTATAACGCATCTACCGCAAGTTGCATCAAAAGCAGACCATCACTTTGCTGTATCAAAAATAGTAAAAGACAATCAAACTATTATCACATTGGAAAAATTGGATGGCATACGGAGAACACAAGAAATGCACAGAATGTTTGGTGCAGAAGATTATGATTCAGCAACTAACTTGCATGCTCGGGATATTTTAGATTCACTTATAGATAGCGTTGATAAACGTAAAACAAAAAAGTCTGCAAAAAAAGGATAAATGTAGGTAAAATCAATCGAGGACCCAATTGGAGAACAATACATTATGAAACTTAAAATTGTATGTTTTTCTGATTTACATTGCAAACAGACATCATTTGATGAGACTATAGCTGAATTTGAGAAAGCAATCGCTGATTGTAAGAGGCTAATCAAGCCAGATTTTTTAGCACTTCTTGGTGACCTTGCCACTGATAATAACGAAGAGAACAATAAAAGATACCTTGCCACTATATCATCTTTAATCAAAACACTTGATGTGCCTGCGATCACAATTAGAGGCAATAAAGATATTAATCAACACATCTTTTACTCCTATTTTGAAAAGCCAGCCAACTGGCTTGATATTGGTTGCTATCGCATTTTGCCTTTTTTTGATGATATATGGCAGGAAGATGGTAATGCGGTAAGAGCTCCTGAGCACATACAGCTAATAAGAGATGCCCGTTATAGCTATTCAGGAATGATTATCGCTTTACAACACATATCCTTACACAATCCATTATTGACGAACTGCCCTTACAATCTGGTTAATTACGATGAAGTATTAAATAAGATGAAAGAATATGGTGTTATATTAAGCATCGGAGCACACTGGCATAAAGGCTGGCTAAAAGTAGATAGCGCCAGTTCAACAAATATCCCTCACTGCATTATAGCACCTGCTTTCAAAGATGGTTATAAATATGCAGTGATAGAACTTAATGATAATGCTCTTTTAGTAAGTGAAGAATCTACGCAGTTGCCACAGCAGGCCACAACCATTCCTTCAGCCATCACTACGGTACCAACGAAATTGAAATATATAATCAAAAGATCTGGTGTGCTTGTGCCCTATGACCGCGATAGAATAAGGAGCGCCATCTTTCGCGCAATGGCTGCAATAAAGCAAGGGAATAACGCGCTTGCAGAAAAAATGAGCATCGCTGTTGAAGAAAAACTAATCGCAAATTATGGCGAATCATCCACACCAAGCGTGGAAGAAATTCAAGATATGGTTGAACAAACTCTACGGGAAAATGGCGAAACAGCAACCGCAGAAGCTTATAGCTCATATAGGAAGCAAAGAGCTCTTCTACGCGCAACAAGGAACATCTCTTTTGAAGTCACAGATAACATCCCGTACAAAAAAATTTACGAAGTCTTATGCTGGAATATAGAACATCATTGTTCAAGCATTGATGATGTAAACGAACTAATTGTAGCTGGAGCTTTTGAAAAACTCATAAAAGAATCTGATGAAAGATTTGAACAGGAGCTTGACCAATGCTTTGAAACGATGATGACAAAAGCACAGAATCTTAAACTAGTGATAATTTCTGGCCCCTCTTCTTCAGGTAAAACGACAACAACGATAAAACTGAGCGAACGATTTGAAAAGGAAGGGTTACATTTCCGTGCTCTCACTGTGGATAATTACTTTTTTGATTTAGAAAAGCATCCAAAGGATGAATTTGGTGATTACGATTATGAAACGCCCTATGCACTGGATCTTAAACTCATTAATGAACATCTGGCTGCATTGCTTGAAGGTAAAACTATCCTTGCTCCGTATTATAACTTCAAAACAGGCAAGAGAACTTTAAATGCTTTTGAAATGAAATTAGAAAAAAATGAAATACTCCTGCTTGATAGCTTGCATGGTTTGTTTGATGAAATGACAAAACTTATTCCACCTGCGAATAAAATTAAACTCTACGTTGAAACGCTAGGCCAACTTAAAAATAGTGATGGCTTATTTATGAGATGGGCAGACCACCGCTTGATGCGCAGAATGATAAGAGATAGTCTACATCGGAACTCAACACCACAAATGACAATAACACACTGGCATTATGTAAGACGTAGTGAGCTAAAATATATCATCCCTTTTATTGGTACAGCAGATTTTCTAATCAATACAGCGCTTCCTTATGAAATGCCTATTTTAAAAGAAAAACTTTTCCACCATTTCCCGCTAACAATGCAAAAATATAGGAATGATCCTGCCCGTCAGGATGCCTATATTCGCGCAAAACGTATATACGAATTTTTAAAACCACTCCAACCTGTTAAAGATGATAGCTGTATCCCACCAAAATCTCTATTACGTGAATTTATAGGTGGCAGTGCATACAATTATTAAATACAGATGCGTTTTATTCAGCGAACTATTTTTTCGCTTTTGCAAATTGAGGCTAGAACCAAATAGAAAATTGAGTGAATATAGAAAGAATTAGAAAATTATTTCTTCTGGCGACATTTTTTGATTATACCTTATCTTAAATTTCCTTCCTTTAAATCTTCCACTGTGTTTTTCTCTCAAGTCCTCTTTGTCCTATGTGTGATCTTTGGCATTCCAATCAGAGAAATAAAAAGCTCCTCTTTTCAGGGAGGAGCTTTTTTGTAAGAGTTAATTTCTTAAAGATATTTTTTATTTGCTCTTCTTTGCCTTAGCGGCAATAGCAGCCTGAGCTGCTGCAAGGCGAGCTATTGGCACACGGTAAGGACTGCAGCTTACGTAGTTTAATCCTGTTTTAAAGCAGAATTCAACTGAGGCAGGATCGCCGCCTTGTTCACCGCATATTCCTATCTTTAGATCTTTACGTGTTTTTCTTCCGCGTTCAACTGCAATCTGGATGAGCTGGCCTATGCCTTCCTGATCTATAGTCTGGAATGGGTCTGCTTTAAGTATCTTTTTATCCAGGTAGTCGCTCAGGAATGCGCCAATATCATCGCGGCTGAAGCCGAAGCCCATTTGAGTTAGATCATTTGTTCCAAATGAGAAGAACTCGGCTTCTTCTGCCATTTTATCAGCGGTTAGAGCTGCTCTTGGAATTTCAATCATTGTGCCGTAGCTATAAGGTATTTTCTTAAGCCCAAGTTTTGTGCATACTTCCTGATAGACTTTTTGGCAGATTGCCTTTTGGTTGGTTAGTTCTTTTACGTCGCAGGTTACAGGCACCATAATTTCTGGCATAGCCTTTTTGCCAGCTTTGATGAGCTCACCGGCGGCTTCAAAGATTGCGCGCAATTGCATTTCTGTGATTTCTGGATAAGTTATGCCGAGCCTTACGCCGCGATGTCCCATCATTGGGTTAGTTTCATGGAGTTGATCACCGCGTTTACGCACATCTTCCACTGAAATATTGAGGCTTTTTGCCAGAGCTTCTTGTTTTTCTGGGCTTTGAGGAACGAACTCATGGAGGGGTGGATCTAGCAGACGGATTGTTACAGGTAAGCCTTCCATTGCTTCCAGCGTGCCTTTTATTGAAGCCTTTACATAAGGATAAAGCTCATCAAGGGCTTTTCTGCGTTCTTCGGCGGTTTTGCTTAAGATCATTTTACGCAGCAGGAAGAGTGGTTCATCGCTGCCTTTGCCGTAGAACATATGTTCTGTACGGAATAGACCAATGCCTTCTGCGCCGAAGTTTCTGGCCAGTTTTGCATCTTCTGGTGTATCGGCATTTGTTCGCACACCGAGCTTCCGATATTTATCTACCAGCTTCATAAATTGCTGAAAGCGTGGATTTTCGGAAGCGCTTATCATATTAAGCTTGCCTTCATACACATAGCCTTTTGTGCCGTTGAGTGTAAGAAAATCGCCTTCTTTGAAGGTTTTCTCTCCCACTTTCATCGTGCCTTCTTCTATGTGCAGAGCGCTTGCGCCAACCACGCAACATTTGCCCCAGCCACGTGCCACTAAAGCGGCGTGGCTTGTCATTCCACCACGAGCCGTTAAAATGCCTTCGGCAGCTCGCATTCCTTCAACATCTTCCGGGTTGGTTTCTTCGCGAACGAGTATAACCTTTTTACCAGCTTGTGCCCACTCAACAGCTTTTGCTGCTGTGAAAACGATTTGTCCACAAGCGCCACCTGGCCCTGCGGGCAATCCTTTTGCCAAAAGTGTTGCAGATTTTTCTGCGGCAGGGTCAACTATTGGGTGAAGCAGCTCATCAAGTTGTGCAGGAGCCAGCCGCATAATGGCTTCTTCTTCTGTGATTAGGCGTTCTTTGAGCATATCCATTGCCATATTCAGCGCTGCTGTTCCAGTACGTTTGCCCACGCGGCATTGTAGCATATAGAGTTTTCCTTCCTGAATGGTAAACTCTATATCCTGCATATCTTTATAGTGTTTCTCTAGCTTCTTTTGGATTTCATCAAGCTGCTTGTAAACTTCTGGCATAGCCTTTTCCAGAGAAACCTGATCAGCGTTATGCTCGCTCTTTGTGGCTTCGTTAAGGGGCGCAGGTGTCCTTATGCCAGCAACAACATCTTCACCCTGCGCATTTACAAGCCATTCGCCATAGAATTTCTTTTCACCTGTGGCAGGGTTGCGACTGAAGGCAACGCCTGTGGCAGATGTATTGCCCATATTACCAAACACCATTGCCTGAACGTTTACTGCTGTACCCCAGTCATCTGGAATGCCTTCTATTCTTCTATATGCAACAGCTCGTTTGCCGTTCCAGCTCTTAAACACGGCTGCTATTCCGCCCCAGAGCTGTTCCATTGGATCATCTGGGAAGGGTTTGCCGAGCACCTGTTTCACCCTTTCTTTGAATTGTTCTATAAGCACCTTAAAATCTTCTGCAGTAAGGTCAGTATCTGATTTATAGCCTTTAGCTTTTTTGTATTCATTTAGCATATCATCCAGCTGTTTGCGAATGCCTTTGCCATCTGGTGGTTCAATGCCTTCTGCCTTTTCCATTACCACATCAGAATACATCATTATCAATCTGCGATAGCTATCCAGCACAAACCTTTCATTATTGGTTTTTGCAATGAGCCCCGGCATAGTTTTTGGACAAAGCCCCACATTCAACACCGTTTCCATCATCCCCGGCATTGATTTCCTTGCGCCTGAACGGCAGGAAACAAGCAAAGGATTATTTGGATCGCCAAACTTCATCCCCATAATTTTTTCAACTTTTGCAAGTGCTTCTTCCACTTCTTTTTTAAGAGATGGAGGAAATTTCATCCCATTCTTAAAGTAATCTGTGCAGCACTCGGTTGTAATGGTGAAACCTGCTGGCACAGGAAGCCCAAGCAAACACATTTCAGCCAAATTCGCGCCCTTGCCGCCAAGCAGATTTTTCATATCTGCTTTACCTTCTGTGTTCTTCTTGCCAGGACCAAACAAATACACGTATTTTTTTGCTTTAGCTTTTGATGATGTCATTTATATTGCCTCCTTACTCATCTTATGTTAAAAACCTTAGCTAACTAATTAAAAAAAACAATGATGTACAATTTTTGCAAAACAAGCAGTGGACAATACCCAAGCTGATATTTTATGTCAATAAAAAATATAGGCAACATAGGAGAAACTTATCGCAAGCAATTAGGCAGCTTGCGCCGAATAGTAATAAAAGTTGGTAGCCGTCTGCTTGCAAAAGAAGCAGGCAAAAGCGAAAATCCAAACATAAAAATGCTGGTTCAGCAGATAGCATCTGTTCGTAATTCTGGCAAGGAGATAATTTTTGTTACTTCTGGCGCGATAGGCACAGGCATGCAGATTCTTGGTTTAAAGAAGAAGCCAAAATCGTTATCGCATTTGCAGATGGCTGCTGCAGTTGGACAGAGCAGGTTAATGGCATACTATGATGAGCTTTTTCAGACTTATAACTGCAAAATAGGTCAGATCTTGCTTACTCACGATGATTTACGGGATAGAATCAGACACCTTAATGCCAGACGCACAATTCTTACAATGCTTGAAAATCAAATTATTCCCATCGTAAATGAAAACGATGTTGTTGCAGTTGATGAAATTAAGTTTGGCGATAACGATTTATTATCGGCGCTTGTTGCACAGCTTGTTGATGCCGAGCTTTTAATTATGCTTTCCACCACCGATGGCTTAAAAGCGCCTTCGCAAGCAGGCAAAGAAGAGCGAGTGCCGTTCCTTAATGAAATTACGGAAGATTTATTCCAGTTTGCTCGCGGAAAAGGCGGCGAAATTTCAACTGGCGGAATGGCATCAAAATTAGAATGGGCGCGTCTGGCAACTAAAGCTGGTATAAGCGTAGTCATAGCGGATGGTAGAAAAGAAAACATCATCAATAAAATTCTTACTGGCGAAGATACAGGAACTTTAATAGTTCCTCCAAAGCATGGTGGCAAATTTATCAATTCAAACAAAAAGCGTTGGATTGCCTTCTTCAATAAAATTAAAGGCATCATTTTTATTGATGATGGTGCAAAAAGAGCTTTGCTGGAAAATGGGAAAAGTCTTTTGCCGATAGGCATAAAAAAGGTTGAAGGCAATTTTTCCTGTGGTGCTGCTGTGGAAGTAAGAGATATGCAAAATCAGCCCATTGCAAGAGGTTTTAGCTCCTATTCAAGCGAAGATGTTCAAAAAATCATGGGCAAAAAATCCAAAGAAATTAAAGAGCTTCTCGGCATAGAAGCTTACGAAGAAGAAGTTATACATCGTGATAATATGGCTATATTATCAAAAACAAAACGATAGAAAAGGCTGTGGCTTATGTCTCTACAACAAGAAATAAAAGAAATGGGATTAAAAGCGCAGGAAGCTGCAAGAAACCTGGTAACTCTTTCAACGGCACAAAAGAATAAAATCCTTTCTGCAATGGCAGATGAAATAGAAAAAAGGTGTGACATGATTCTTTCCGCAAATGCCGCTGATATCAAAAATGCTGTTGCAGGCGGCCTCGCTCCACAAATGATAGATAGACTTACCCTCAACGAAAAGCGATTGAAAGATATGGCAAAGGCAATAAGAGAGGTGGTTGCCTTAAAAGACCCTGTTGGCAGAACCTTGCGTAAAACTCTTCGTCCAAATGGACTAATCATCAAAAAGGTAAGCGTGCCCATAGGCGTGATAGTAATCATCTACGAGGCAAGACCTAATGTCACATCTGATGCGGCAATTCTGTGCTTAAAAGCTTCCAATGCTGTGATCTTGCGCGGAGGCAAAGAAGCAATGCAATCTAATATCGCAATCGCAGAAGCAATGATGGCAGGTGGCTCAAGAGAAGGTTTACCAGAAAATGCCATTCAAATTGTTAAAACCACCGAGCGCGAGGCAATTAAGGAACTGGTGCAATTGGAAGGGATTGTTGATCTTGTTATGCCACGTGGTGGCGAAGCTCTGATTAAGGCAGTAGCACAGGAAGCGCTGGTGCCAGTAATCAAGCATTACAAAGGAATATGCCACGTTTTTGTTGATGAAAGCGCAGATGAAGAGATGGCAAAAAAAATCGTTCTCAATGCCAAATGCCAGCGACCTTCCGTCTGCAATGCAATGGAAACTCTTTTAGTGCATAAAAAGATAGCGACAACATTCCTGCCAAAAGCTGCTGAAGCATTAAAAGCAAAAGGAGTGGAGCTGCGCGGCTGTGAAGAGACAAGAAAAATTCTGCCTGATATCAAAGCTGCCACAGAAGAAGACTGGTATACCGAATATCTTGCACTGGTTCTCTCAATAAGAGTTGTGCGCAATCTCTCAGAAGCCATAGCACATATAAATCACTATGGTTCACATCACTCTGATGCCATCATCACTTCGTCAAAAAGCGCTGCAAAAAGGTTTTGCACAGAAGTCGATTCCGCAGCTGTGTATGTTAATGCTTCAACACGCTTTACAGATGGTGGCGAGTTTGGTATGGGCGCTGAAATAGGAATAAGCACCGATAAACTTCATGCCAGAGGCCCTATGGGACTGGAAGAGCTAACTTCATATAAATATGTTGTCTATGGCACAGGTCAGGTCCGCGAATAAAAAAGCCTTCAATAACTAAAGCAAAACAAAACTTCACCCTGATTTTAGAGAGAATATAGAAGAAAAATTAAAGCTAAGATGTTTTACCCATTTTTTAAGTTTTTCCCGATTTAATTTTGCTTACGATTTTTTAACCACAGAGAGCATAGAGAGATTCAACAAATTTTTGGTTTAGTAATCTCAATAATTTAAACTTTGGCTTAAATTCTATTCCTTCCTCCGTGGTTTTCTCTGTGGCCTCTGTAAACTCTGTAGTGAATTTTTCATCCTCTGGCTTTTTAAGTTTTTCGCGATTTATTTTGAGTAACGATTTTTTAACCACAGAAAGCTTTAGAGAGCACAGAAAAGAAAAAATAGTGGAATGCTAATTTTTGCCAGAATGCCTGTTGATTGTGCTGTAGCTTTATTTTTTTTCTCTCTGTGTTTTTCTCTACGCATTTCTCCGCTGATTTTTAATTTTTGCTGCCGTGTATCCCAGTCGTTTGGTTAGTGGAGTAGCTTAGTCGATGTATCCAACATATAAAGTGAGAAGGGGTACCTCTTGTGGTACCCCTCCCGTCACAAATGCCTTTCGGCTTTGTCGGGGTCTCCGACCAGAAAAAGAGTTAGTAACCCTTTGTCGTTAAAAACAAGTCACAAATGCCTTTCGGCTTTGTCGGGGTCTCCGACGTGTTGGCGTATTTATAACTATTAACGACTTTCTCACCATGTCACAAATGCCTTTCGGCTTTGTCGGGGTCTCCGACCCCACCCCA
>CAZBHO010000013.1:0-47417 GCA_964491945.1 uncultured Verrucomicrobiota bacterium
CGACTTAAGGTGGGGTGGGTCGGAGACCCCGACAAAGCCGAAAGGCATTTGTGACATGAGGATACACCTTGATTTTTTGAGGGATAGTCTCGTCGGAGACCCCGACAAAGCCGAAAGGCATTTGTGACTTCCATCATAAGATGTTCCCAGTGGCTTTGTAAGTCGGAGACCCCGACAAAGCCGAAAGGCATTTGTGACTCTGCCCTGGAGTCAAAGTTTACAAAATTGAGAATCATGTCGGAGACCCCGACAAAGCCGGATCCCTGGTAAAGCTCTGGGTGTCCTGAAACAACGGTAAAAAAGTCAGCATCATGGTAAGGGCTTGGTCGCTAGGGGATAGCTTTGAACTGGTAGCCTCCACAAGCTTTGTGGGGGCTTTTTTATTGCCTCAAAAATAAATAAGTTGAAAAATTATCAAAAAATCTACCTGCCATATTTATTTCAAAACTAATGGATGCCAGAGTCGTATAAGAGTTTGTCAGATTTTATTAAACGCTCTGCGCAAATTAGTACAGGTGGCCTCCCTGTTACTAATCCAAAATATCTTAATAAAAAAGTACAGAGCATTATTATAGACGACCTTAAGACGCCTGTCTGGGCGGGAAACGCATCAGGTGACCCTGAAGGTCTATACACGGATGGCGCTATCTTTATTACACCAACAGGTATTGATATGTTAGAGTTGGACAAGGAAAAATGTTTCAAGGGACAAGTAAACCTGTTACGATATAACCCTGAAAGAATGGTACAGGAGCGCTTGATGATTAAATCCTGTGCCTTTGTGGACAATACCCCAGAGACCAGTCCCTGGACAAAGATTATAAATGAGATAGAGGCGTACAACAAAAGAAACCCTGACAAACCGATAGTATTTATAGTGCCTAACAGTGCGCTAAAGGTACGTCCAGCAGGTGTATCGGTTTATAATGTATTTGAACCTATTACCTCGCCAACTGATGAGAAGCTTGTCTTAGACCCGCAAACAACCCTGCTGGCTGATTTACAAAATAATAGTGTTAAAACTATCTCTATGAACTCGCAGGATATCGTTCAGGTTAACTACCTTGAATCTTCTGCTGAAACTTTCTTAACACCTGTTACTAACCAGTTTATTAACTCGTTAGGTAATGTCTTTATTAAGGAACACTGTTCTATCGTTCCTTGCAATTTGGTATCTTTATTTCAAGATTAAGAGAAGCTTTAAGACAGGCACTAACTGACACTGAGTTCCAGCAAGCTGAAGTACTAACTAATAATTTATATTCAGTATTTTTGAACGAGACTAGATCCCCGCAATTTAGTATTACTAATGTCATAAATAACTTTCTCCAGCATCGTACGGAGGAGGACAAGAAGTTACTAGCGAAGATGGAGCGTATACTGCATCTAACTCCTGACGAGATAGGGGATTCGACTTTCTTACAATCGTTAAGGTCGGCGTTATACCAGTTTGGTGCGCCTGATATTTTCTTACAATACCGTACTTCAATAGCGGCTATACTAAACAAAATCTGGGAGTTATCACGTCCTGTATTAAACGGCTTAATGCCTGTCTCGCATTCAGGGCTACCTACTAATGATAAGCAATATAATATACGTGAGCCTATGGTTCAAATCTGGCAGGGTAAGAAGCTTGTAAAGGAGATGACCCTTGCCGAAGCATATAAATCAGCTAGTGAGATAATAAAACATATTCAATTAAATCGTGATGGGTATAACGTCATCATTTCTCCAGGTGTAACTTTATTAAATGCTATTCAGAATAATCGCTCTGCCACACGGCATTCAATAAAAGAGCAGTTACCTGCTAACTTAAATGAGCAGGCGCTAGAAGCAAAGCTGGATAAGCTTGAACAAAAATACTCTGATGCGTCAAATATCGGGCAACACTGGGATTTATATATGATGAAGCGTGTAGTACACGACCGTGCAATTCAGTATATTGTAACGAGGGAGTTTAAGTCAGATGTCAGGCAATTTATTAAGGAGAGCTACAACCCACAGACAGGCGAGGTAATAATCCCTGGTGGCTTTGTTATTGCAGAACGTATCCCTGATGCAGGGCATACCAATATCCACCTTTTACGTGTTGCAGGTTACGCAACACCTGATAACCCTGATTCTGCACAGATTATTTTGCCTACTACTATTTTTAACAAAACAGGTGGCGATAAAGATGGCGATAAGAGCATGGTTTATATCCCACCACGAAAGATTGATTTTAAAGAAGTTAATAATCAATGGGTATTTGAGATTGATAACATAGCCAACCTTGATGCCTTCTCAATGGAAGCTTTAAATGTGTGGTTTAATGATACGGATAACGCCTATAACGAGCGTTTAAGTACCGCAGCACTTCTACAAATAGTTTATAACTATACAGATGGGCTTTTAAATAGCGTCCAGCCACAGAGCTTGGTTGATTTCTTTAATGTAAGTGAGCACACAAAATTCAAGGAGCCTGCATCTATTTTTGAAGATGCCTTGAATAAATCCGCTGTTAACTCCCCTGCAGCAATAAACTGGCTACTGGGTGTCGGTGGCGCTAAAGCTGTTGCATTTGCAGAACATATAAGGGATATTATGTCGGCTTTAATGCAAATCACAGGGCGAGACGCTGAAACCTTTGACCGCCTTATCACGGAACGATTTAAAGCGTTACCTGGATATGAGGATAAGGATTTATATTTCCCTATGATTCACGTCCCGTTTGCAAAAGTAGGCAAACGAGACAAGGTAACAAACGAACCCGTTGCCAATATCCCGTTTTTTGAACACTTACAAAATAAAAGGAATTTGTATGATTTACTGTCAGGCGAGATAATAAGCTCTGTCGTGGATTTCTTAAAAGAAATGGATTCTATGTATCTGGGGCTTACGAAAGAGACGATGCAGTTAGCTGTTTTAATGTTATGGCTTAACCCGTATCTAACTACAATCCACGCTGAGAACCCTGATGAGATGAAAAAACAATTTGAAGCCTATAAAACAGAAAGAGATATCACCAAAAAACAGGAGTTAGAACGTTCATTATTAAAATCGGCAGATGGCACTCTGTTATTATTCAGCCATATTATTCGGCAGTTAAATCAGGTTACCCGCCTTTAAATTCAGTCATCTACTTACTTTTCTTAATATGTCCCCGAACGCTTTTAAGAATGAATTTACTTATAGTTCGTACCAAAAAATTTTAGAGCGAGTTAGACGTGCGGAATATAAAAACACTGCGCTTGCAGTTGACTGGTTAAATTTGTTTACTTATTATAATGCCTATTCTGGATATTCACTAGCGATTCTAGAGAAGATGAAATCGTTTGAGGGGATATCGGGACAGGCTAAAAAAGTAATATCCGCAATAGAAAAAGAGCCCAAAAACCCCAAAAACAGGTTCTACTACAATATGCTACGCTGGTATATGTTCACAAAAGACCCTGCTACTTTCATCTCTACCTTCGGGGAACATAGCAAAGCTGAACTAATCGCCCTGACACAATACATAAGAAACTATGATAGACCCTGGGATTTATCTTTTGATATACAACCTATAGCCATACCTGAAAATGCTGTTGGCTCGCTTGTAAAAGTATTATACGAGCATGGCTCAAGTATAATTAAATTAAAACCAGGCGGAGCTGTCAATTCCTCCTTAAAAATGCCCCAGTTGCATTATAATCTCCGAACAGAAATAGCCGCCATACAAGTAGTAACCGCCCATATGTTTAAAGATTATGAGCTAGGTAAAGCCACTTTAGCTATAAATAAGACATTAACAAATAAAAGTGATGCTAGAGAGGTGTCAGGACTTTCCTACGCACCAGATTCCGAGGCACAATTAACCACACCAATGGAAATACCGTTTACGTATCGAATTAACCTAGACGATACCTCTAAGCAATACGAGCAGGTTTTACAAAAAGATAACTTAGTGGCTACCGATAACTTAAATGCGGTAGGTTCTATATTTCAGCTCCATACACTTGCTTATCTTAATCAAATTTTCAGACCATGGTTGTCTTTAATGTGCGGTTTAAGGTTGATAAACTTTAACATGGATTATTATAGAGGTGCCGCTGCAATTGACGCAATGCCAAGAAAATTAAACCAATTCTATCAAGGCTTAATGGAGATAGGTGCTAAAAAAGGCCCTGGTGGGTTCGTTTCATTTACCGCACCAGCTTATCTCTATTCTTATATAGGATTTAATAGTACTTTAATCCCTCCACTAATACTTGCCCATTTACCTGAAACCAGAGTGTCAGTGTTTAGTAATACAAAAATAATTGAGCATTTACAAAATAAGCTACCTATAGCTACTCTTAACGCTCTAGAATGTGCTAGAACTAATACAACAATTTCTATCGCAATTAGAATCCATCAAGAGTTGAACTATTTAATAGAGCTAATAGACCATGTTGCGTTAAGGCTCCCTAAAAATAGTCAGGAGTACTCAATTGCATTACCATTTACAATAGAAGGAAGATTGTTAATAGGGCTACTTGCTAATATATACAACCTGCTACTTAATTTAAATAATAGCATTTCTACTTCTTCAATTCTAAACAAAACCCTACAGGATATCAACCTTGTCCTTAATGCCGCAAAAATACAGTTAGAAACTAGTTATAGAGCAGATACGACTGATGCTTTGCGTCCAGCACTGGTTAATTTTGCACACACCCTTTTATCCATTATAAACAAACTGGCAATCGCTCCTGAAGTGCTCTCCTCAAACTTACGAATGAGTGTAGTTACAAGAATTTTAAATAACATAGAACAACTTATATCCCACCATACCGCACTACCTTTCGCTATCTATTCACTCCTTGACCCGTACGCCTATTCAACTAATGTGGCATTATCTGAATTCGTGCCTACAGTGGATAAAATGAAAGGTGCACCACTACCTCCTACACATCTGGCATCACTACCTTCATTACTGCAAAATTATGTCCAGCACCTCCTTAACCGTGTGCCTATAAAAAATAAATCTTTATATGATAATTTACATTTCTTTAATCTAACAAATTACAAAACTACAGAAAAACAAATTGCCGATTTTGATAAACAAATATCTATGCTCCTTACAACCAACGTCACACGTACCGCAGGTCCAACGATACCTAATATCAGTAAATCAGGTACCCAATACTCACAGATTGTCTCCGCTAAAGATATGTTTTTAACAGTTACTTTAAAAATAAATAACCAGGTAAAAACTTTTGAAGATATAAGTGAAGCATTAAAAGAACATTATCGTGCAGTACCATTTTTACTTAAAGGTATGCTTTTAACACATTCTTTTAGTCAAAATGGCTTCCAGTATATGCGCACAACGTCTTCTATCATACAGCATATACCACACGACGACTCTGTAGAGATGTATTTACAGCAATTATTTAAATGGGTTTATAAAAGTAGAACGTTATCAAACGATATTTTACAGGGCACATTGGAACAATATAACATCATGGGAATCTCAACAAAAGCACTTGGTAAGTTATTAGACGATTCAATTCAGTAACAAGCAAATTGAATTGTTAAATGAGGCTTGATAGTATTGTATCAAATTGTGTACTAAATTTTTTTTAGGTCCTATGGGCAGAAGTTTTTTTTATGCTATTTCAGAAATTCGCCAGTGCAAACACCTCTAATAAAAACCATCAAAGCAAACATGGCTGCACCAACAAGATGATTTTTTTAAAAAATTTTGAAGCGCGGCATATCTTGCAGGTCAATCATTCCCTTAAGATAATTATTTTTATCTACAACAATAATGTCATCAATTAAATGATCTTCGAAAATTTTTAGAGCATCAACTGCAAGAGCGCTTTCAAGGATTGTTATGGGATTTTTTGTCATTACCTCTTTGATTTTGAGTTGAGGGATATCTCTATTGTTTTTATTTATCAAGCGCCGCAAATCGCCATCGGTAAAAATGCCTACCACCTTATTTTTCTCATTCACAACAGCCACAGCACCAGCCCTGGCACTTGTCATAGCAAAAAGTGCATCCTTGACTTTGGCATTTTCTTTAACGACGGCAAGTCGCTCTCCCTTACGCATAATATCTGCAACTTTAAGCAGCAATGTTTTACCTATCGCTCCACCCGGATGAAGTTTTGCAAAGTCTTCTTTCTTAAAACCTCTGGCTTCTAACAAAATTATGGCTATGGCATCGCCGACAGCCAGCATTGCTGTTGTGCTGGCAGTTGGCGCCATATTGAATGGGCAAGCTTCTCTTCGGACTGTGGTCTGAATAATTCCATCAGCCATACGTGCAAGAGTGCTATTCTTTAAAGCAGTCATTGCAACTATTTTTATGCCCTCTCGTTTTACGGGAGGCAAAATCTCTATAAGCTCGCTTGATTCACCGCTATAGCTTAATACCAGCAACAAATCGTTTTTAGTCAATATCCCAAGATCGCCATGCAAAGCTTGTGAAGGATGTAGCGGTACGCTCGTTGTGCCAGTGCTGGCAAGAGTGGCAGATATTTTCTCAGCTATATGAAAAGATTTGCCAACACCTGTTACAACAATTTTGCCATTAGCTTGCAAGGTATGCAGCATCAATTGAATTGATTTACTAAAATTTAAGTCAAGATTATCCGCCACATATTTAAGCTCTTCTATTTCAATTTCTATTATTTCTTTTGCTCTCTTTAGCACTTTCATGTTATTCCTCTTCTCCTGATAGCACAACGCTTTCAAATACCGCAAAGGATGCGCCTTCCTTCCAATCATCAGGATTGAGCCCTGCCTTCATAGCAAGATGAGTTAAAGTGGTGGGTGCATCCCAGTTCTGTTCTATAGCAACTTCAGGTAAGAATACGGCTCTACGTCCTTTCTTGGCAATAATTATACCGTGTTCACCTATTTTAAAATCCTGCCAACCTTTAATTGGCTGCACTGGACTTAATATAGAAACCGATATGCTTATGTTCGGCACTTCCGCAGCTCTAACGGGTGGAAATCTAAAATCCTCAAGTGCAGCATGGATGGCGTTATGATGTACGGAAAGATATAGCTCTTCTTCGGGGGCAAGTGTTCCTATGCAGCCTCGTAGTTGTCCTTTTATTTTTAAAGTCACAAAAGTGGCATATTTTGTTTTTAATTTATCCGTAATGTTGTATTTCCCAAAATCAAACTTATCCCGTTGTTTATTTACAACACACCATTCAAGTGTATTTTTTGCTATTGCAAAAAGAGTTTCCTGCTCTTCCGTGGAAAGATCAGGACTCCACTTTCCGCTCTTATGCTCAATAATTTTCATTTTGCGCATCTCCTTATTTGCAGTTTGTTCCGTTGCCAACTTTTTATCAGCTTCTGCTATCAACGAAAAGCTAAAAAGAAGGACAAGTAAACAACATATTTGACAATTTAGACTTTGCATTTTTAACTTCTCTGCATTCCTGATGCAATTAATACAGTTCTCTATTGAGCTTATGCCATTCTTTGAATAGTTCAAGACATTTTTCGCTAGAGATTCCACCAGAAAGAGACACAAATCTTAATTCTGGAGGTTTGCTCAAATCCTTATAAATAAAAACATCACTGAATCCATATTGTTCGGCAATTTCTGTTTTAACTCCAAAAAAGACCTTGCGAATTCTTGCCCAATAGATTGCACCAAGGCACATAGGACATGGCTCTGAGGTAGAAATAAGCACACATTCTGAAAGATCAAAAGATTTAAGAACTTTGCTTGCAGCTCTTATACAATTGATTTCTGCATGGCAGGTTGGGTCTCTATCCCGCAACACGGTATTATGTGCTTTGGCAACGATTTTATCCTGATAAACTATACAAGCGCCAAAAGGGCCGCCATCATTTGCACGTATCCCATTCAAAGCTTCTGCTATAGCTTCTTGAATGTATGCATCTAGATCCACTAAATAATCCAACAACAGTAGGTGTTTTATAGCTTTCTTTTCAGACGATAAGTTAAACTATATCTACTTTTTCAAATCCGCCAGAAAATTGAAAGTGATTTCAGAAGAACGAGGTAATCCCTCGTGTCCAAAATCAGGATATATTACAAGCTCTTTTTTTGCCTTAATTTTATTAAAAGCGGCAAACTGGGTTGAAGGCGGACAAATCGTATCCATAAGTCCAATCTGCATCATCGTGTGAGCCTTTATGCGTGGCGCAAGATGCTGAACATCAATATAGCCAAGTTTGGTAAAAATTTCATCTTCCCGCTTATGCAGTGGATCAAAAAGGCGAAAATAAGTTGCAAGCTCTTCATAAGCTCCTTTGGCTAAATCCATCTCCCAGACTCGCTTATAATCACACAAGAATGGAAATGTTGCCACAGCTTTCTTAATCCTTGGCTCAAGAGCAATACAAGCAAGCGTTAGCCCTCCTCCCTGTGAACCACCAAACGCCCCAACTCTATTTTTATCTACTTCAGGCATAGACATCACAATTGAAGCCAATTGTGCCGTATCAAGAAAAATATGGCGGAACAATAAGTTTTGTGGTTCATCATCCAATCCACGTATAATGTGCCCCTTCAAAGTGTTGCCTTTAACGCCACCTGTATCTTCAGAAAGTCCACCTTGCCCCCTACAATCAAGCGCAGCAACCACAAAACCTTCAGCAGCATAAATCATTTTTTGATCTGGCCAGTCCCCTGAATTACACGAATATCCGTGAAATATCAATACTGCAGGACATGGCTTCTTGATGTTTTTTGGCTTAACAACTTTTGCATGAATTCGGGCGCCTCTTACTCCTGTGAAAAACATATCAAAGCAATCTGCAAAAGAGGTTTGGAAATCTGCCCTTTTCATCTCAACTTGCGGATCAAGCGAACGCATCTCTTTTAATGCTTTCTCCCAATACGCATCGAAATCCTTTGGCTTAGGGTTTTTGCCTTGATATTTTTTCAATTGCTCCAGAGGCATATCAACAAGTGGCATTTAATGAATATCCTTTAAAAAAGTTTATTTTAAATTACGACGAATTATCTCACTTGCTCTACAGTTATATCCGAAGAAACACTTTCTCGTAAAATACGCTCTATGCCTTGCTTTATGGTCATCGTGGCATGCGGGCATCCACCACAGGCGCCTTTAAGCCGTAATTTTACATTTGAGCCTTCAATAGCAACCAGTTCCATATCACCACCATCGGCTTGTAAGTATGAACGAAGTTCCTCTAACTTACTCCTAATTTTTGCTTCATTATTATTTGCTTCTTGATTCACAACGTCATCCTTTCAAAAAATTTTTTTAAAAACGCTGGGAATAACATATCCCTTTCATCTAAATAGTCAAATTAAATCGTTTTTCCATTGGCTGGTAAACTTTAGGTTGCTTATAAAAAAAAGCCTGCTATATTTTTGCGATTATGCAAGCTATAAAAACAAAGAGAACTCAACTTATAGTGGCACTTGATATTTCATCCATTGAGAAAATTGATGAAATCATCTCCATTCTTCCTGAAGAGGTAGAATGGTATAAAATTGGACTTGAGCTATTTACTTCACATGGGCGTCTGGCAATTGAAAAAGTAAGAAACTACGGAAAGAAGATATTTCTTGACCTTAAATTGCACGATATTCCAAATACTGTTGCAAAGGCAGTTTCTTCTATTTCAGAACTAGAGGGGGTGGAACTTACCACTCTCCATGCAAGTGGGGCAGCAGCGATGCTTAAAGCGGCAGCTGATGCTGTGAATCTGAAAAAGGACAATCTAAAACTACTTGCAGTAACGGTTCTTACAAGTCTAGGTGAAGAGGATTTAAGAGCGTTGGGCATCACAAGGAGCCTGCAGCAAACCGTTATGGAGCTAGCCAGCATTGCCATAGCAAACGGCATTCACGGGGTAGTCTGCTCCGTTAATGAAGCAAATTTATTACGAAAAAAATTTCCAAATGCAATTTTGGTAACACCTGGCATCCGTCCACAATCAGCCGCCACGAACGATCAAAAACGTGTGGCAACACCGAAAATGGCAGTGGAGGCTGGAGCAGATTTTATTGTGGTTGGCCGTCCCATTCTTGAAGCAAAGGATCCAGCAAAAGTTGCAAAAGAAATTCTTTGTGAGCTATCTTAAATGCGCTCCACTTTACTCAACAGCTGCAACTATATTTTCTTTATGTGATTTCAATGCTGCAGTAAAAAGTTTATGACTTAATGCAGCTTCTTCTGGGGTGGCGCAACCTGCAAATTTTGATAGGGGCTTGCCTTCAATAAGTTCATACAAGAACGCCGCCCACATTTGCAAAATTGCATCGCTAAAACCAAGTTCAAAGATACTGCCAGTAATCGTTTTGAAAGAAGTTTCTGCTCCCATATCAATGCTTTGCCATGCCTGCTCACCGCGTTTGTATTCCATAACTTCAAGAAGCTTCGGATTTTTTGTGGAAAACCTTGCTGAAGATTTCATTCCAAGTATTTCTAGCTTCCAAGTGTTTTTTTCACCGGGCGCAACTCTATAGGTTTTTAGTGTCATGGGAAAAACGTAACCAGCTTCGTCTTTAGCCTCACAGGCAAGAGTGGCGTTATCCCATGTTAAGCACTCTGCTTTACCACCTCTTCCATCGGGACGCTCCTTAACCAGTTTTGATAGCAATGCTCTAACATTAATAGGCTTCCAGCCGGCTCTAAATGGCACATGGCACACGTGCATGCCAAGATCGCCCATACAACCATACTCGCCATTGAATTGTATCATTCTCTTCCAGTTGATAGGCTTTGTTTCATCAAGGTCGCTACTGTGCAAAAACGCTGCATTAACCTCAATAATTTTGCCAAATTTTTCCTCTTCTATCATCTTTCCAATTCGTTGGACAGCAGGCAAAAAAGGAAATTCAGAAGAGCATCTTGCGAAAACTTTTGGATTTTCTTTTAACGCTTCAAGAATTTTAGTATTGGCTTCAAGGTCGATTCCAAAAGGTTTTTCTCCGAGAAAATGCTTACCTGCTCTTGCAGCTGCCACATAAATTTCGGCGTGGAGATTGTGTGGAACGGCAATGTATAAAGCTTCCACATTTGAATCAGAAAGTAAATCAATATAATTTTCTGTAGTGTATTTTATAGAAGCAAAATTTTCTTTGTACCACTTGAGTAGCTCCGGGTTTTTATCACAAACAGCAACAATTTCAGGTTTAACTTTCATTTCCGTAAGGTGCGCCCATCTTGCGGTAGCAGTGGCAAATTCTCTCCCCATTAATCCAGCACCGATAATGCCGAATTTTACTGTTCTCATACAAACCTCCATAAGTTAATCGTTCAATTTTTTTAGCAAACTAGAGTGTCTAGCTTATAAAAACACACTATATAGGCAAGAAAATAATCATACTACTCATCTAAAGGAGACTATTTATTCAGTGGATAATTCATCAAATATGACTATTGTCTTACGGAAAGTTGTGTGATTATATATTTCAATATCTTTTACCATCCAAACGTCATTTATTTTCTTAAAGCTTTTTACGGAAATGGTGCGCACCAAGGATTTGTTTTCTAATAAAAACTCTTGCCATTGCAGTGGGACAAGCCAACTATCATCTATGCATAGTTCATAAAGGATTCCATCTCTTACATTTTGCAACACAACGCATTTTCTGCCGAGCAATTCTGCCCTTCGTATTGCTTTCCAGTTTTGCCAGTGCAGGCATTCCAAAGTTAGATCGTCTACTTTCAAATCTGTTTTGCCAATAGCTAAATCTTTGGAGTTTGCTTTTTTTACGAAAGAAGCGCTTTTTCCATTTTGCACAAAGATCTTTTTTTCATTATTATTTGTCCAAACAACAATTATTTTTTCTTGAACATCCCCAAAGGCATCAAGCAAGGAATAAGAACATGTGCGATCCATACCTTTTAACTTAATTTTAAATTCAAACTTAATGCTCTGCTTATTATCACCTTCATATATCTTTATGGTGCCGGAGCCTGAAATTGGCTCTATAGGTAGCATATCCAACATTTTTTTAATAACATTGGAGGCTTCAGGTAAAGGTGATTCTATAATGGGATTAAAAGACTCTGCTTCTATTTCCTGATTGTGGGCAAAAACTATATAAGGAGAGCCAAGTAGAATAGCTAATATAAAAACATGGATAAAGCAATATTTTAACATTGTATTTTGATGATTATAGGTTGAGCTTTATTTTTTAGGCATTATTTCGGTGTTTTGTAAGTATTCAATTCGTTTGCGTATTTCAAACAGGTTAGCATTATCTTTTTCGTGTTTCAGGAGTTTTTGCAGCTCATGGATATTTTCTATTCTGCTTATCACACTTCTACGAACCATCGGGTCTGTATCATTTTTAGCAAGCCACAACAGTGTTTCTTGATCTGATATTTGTTCTGCCGCTTTTTTCCTCACAAGTGGTTCGGCGTCGTTTATGGCGATATCGGTTAAAATTTTTTTATTCTTCAAACGTTCAATAATTGTGAGGCGTATGCTGGAATTTGGATTACGGGCAAGCTCTTCAAGAATCGCTTGTTCAGTGATGCGTGAAGCGGCCATTTCTCTAACCATTCTGTGCGCATCAGTAATAGCTATGTTTCGCAAAACGCTTTGATCATAAATTCTAGCAGCGGCAGCAGCACGGATTTCAGGACGTGAATCTTTGGTTGCTATTGCTTCAAGAGCGCTTTGATCATTGATTTTAAGTGTTGCGGCATATCTAACATAAGGATCCTTATCTTCTAATGCAACTTTTGCCAGAACAAGTTTATCACGCAATTTTCCAACAGCAGCTTCGCGAACCTTCGGCGCAAGGTCATTGAGGACTATTTCTATTAGCTTCCCCTGATCATTTAAACCTGACACTGCAGCAACACGCACCTTTTCAGAGTTTTCTCTATCAAGCACTCTCGTCAAATATTCTGATTTAAGCAACTTCACTGCGGCAAGACGCACATCAGCATCTGTATCATTAAGAGCAACGTTTAATAAAATTTTTTGATCTGTTATCTTTTCTACAGCCGTTTTGCGAACCAAAGGATCGGAATCGCCTGTTGCAACTTTAACAAGCTGCGCTTCATCATTTAATCTTTTAACCGCAAGCATCCGCACCACAGGATCATCATCAAGTGTGGCAAGCTTCCTTAATAACACCTCTGTTTTAACCGCATCTATGGCAGATTTTCTAACATCTCTATCTTTCTCTTTGCTTATAATATCTTCCAAAATATCTTCATTAGTAATCATTCGCACCGCAGTCCTACGCACCATAGAAATAGGGCTATTCCTTGCTATGAAAATTAGATTTGTCTGGTCGATTATTTTTGAAACAGCCGCCATGCTAATAAAATGCATTGAGTTACTCATCGCTATCTTGAGCAAAAGGTGCTGATTATCCAAAAAATCAACTGCTGCTTTGCGTATCATAGGATTATCGTTCTTTTGAGCCACATAGAACAAAAAATTCGTATCCTTGATTTTTTCCAGCGCGGTCAAACGAACCAACGGTTCACTGTTATACATAACTATATGCTCAAGCATCTCTCTATCTTTGATTTTTTTAACGGCAGCCTGACGCACATTTACGTTGGTATCAACACTGGCAATCTGGAAAATCGTTTGAGTGGAATGCAGTAATTTCACCGCTGCCTCGCGAACATCTGCATCTTTATCTCTTAATGCTATCTCTTCTATCCGAACTTGATTGCGTGTTGTGATTTTTACTGAGCGTTCTTTTTCACCTTCCACAATATCGCCTACAACCTTAACGCCATTCTCATTCCTCAACACAGGGGCACAGCCCTCAATAAGCATTAAGGCTATCACAATTACACCAACAAAATAGCCATAAGAAACTTTCTTTTTAAGCATTATCATAGGAATTATCCTTTAAAATGTTTGTGATACATAAGAAACTTTAAAATCAATCTTGCAATCGTATATTCGTTTGAAACCATCCCCTTTATAGGGGCAAGCTCCACAAAATCGGCGGCAACTATTTTGCGCTTTTTACAAACTTCTTTCAATAGCATCAACACAGCATCCCACTTAGGACCTGCAGGTTCCGGCGTGCCAGTGCCAGGAAGGATTGATGTATCAAAAACATCCACATCAAAAGTTATATAAACATTTTCTTTAAGATTTTCAATTACATCTGTAATCCAATCGGTTTTGCCAGCACAGCATTTACTGGCATGGAAAAACGCTATATTATTCTTTTTTACAAATTCATATTCTTCAGAAGCAATGCTTCTTATACCAACAGGAACAACGTTGATTTTGTTGGATATTTCAAGTATTCTGCGCATTACACAGGCGTGGGAGAGTACGTCCCCTCTAAAATTGTCATGCAGATCAAAATGTGCATCCAATTGTAATACACTGATAGATTCAAAAATGCTGGCTGTAGCCTTAACTAAAGGCAGTGTTATGGTGTGTTCTCCACCAAGTGATATTAAAGTATGTTTTTTTTGCAAAATTTTAAGAGCCGTTTTAAAGATATTATCCAAAGCTTTTGGGGTTGAAAGAGCGTTTAGCTTCATTGCAGGCAGAGTGTATGCGCCAACATCATAGGGCATAAGCAATTCATCATCCATATCTTCAATTTGCAAGCTTGCCTCTATAATAGCATTTGGACCGCGCTTTGTGCCTTTGCCATAGCTCACTGTTTTTTCGTAAGGCACGGGCAGTATGGCATATTGTGAGGCTAAATCGTTTTTGCCTAGAAAAAATTTTTCTTTTACGTTCGTCATAGTAAGCCTTATTTAAATTTCAAAGTAAGTGTAGCCACGCATTCCATCCTCGTAAGCCATCATTATCTGACGGCGGTCTTCAGGTGTAATTTTGTTTTCACGCACGGCTCTTTCAGCGGTTAGCCTAACGCGTCTAACCATTTCACGAGTGTCATATTCAACATAAGAGAGCACATCGGCTACAGTATCTCCTGCTATCTCATGACTATACTCAACATTCCCGTTTTCATCTATACGAATATGAAGCACGTTGGTATCGCCATAGAGGTTGTGAAGATCGCCTAATGTTTCTTGATAAGCGCCAACGAGAAAAACTCCAAGATAATACTCTGTTCCGGGCTTAAAATCATGGAGAGGCAGAACATTACGCACATCGTGAAGGTCAATAAATTTATCTATCTTGCCATCAGAATCGCACGTTATATCCGCTATAATTGCGTTTCTGGTTGGCATCTCATTAAGACGATGTATTGGCATAACAGGGAAAAGCTGATCTATAGCCCATGAATCTGGCAAAGATTGAAACACGCTAAAATTGCAATAGTAGAGATCTGCCATTGCGCTTTTCAGTTTGGCGAGTTCTTCGGGCACATATTTGCGTTCTTCAAGTTCGGTGTTTATTCTACAGACTATATCCCAGAATATATTTTCTGCAGCAGCTCTCTCTCTTAAACCAATAATCCCATGTTCAAAGCCAGCCCTTATTTCATCACGATAATAAACAGCATCGTGATAACATTCCTGTAAATTTTTACTGCTCAAAAGATCTTTTATTTCAAGCAAATTTTCAAGCAAAGGATGAAGTGCTTCTTTGCCTTTTTCTGATTTGAATAATTGTTCGGCGTTATATGGCTCAAATTTTGCAACATCAAGCACATTGAAAAGGAGAACTGCATGATGCGCAACTATGGCGCGGCCAGATTCGCTTACAATTATTGGATGCGGTATCCCCGCTTTATCTGCGCTCAACATTATGGCTTCCACAACATCTGCGGCATACTCTTCTTCTGTGTAGTTTCGGCTGCTGGCAAAATTGGTGTGCGAGCCATCATAATCAACAGCAAGCCCGCCGCCTATATTTAACATTCCCATCGCAGCCCCTTCTTGCACGAGCGCCACATAGAATCTACACGCTTCACGCAAAGCAGACCTAATGTTCCTGATGTTGGAGATCTGTGAGCCAAGATGATAATGCAACATTTTCATACAATGCAACATATTTTCAGCCCGTAGCTTATCTATAATATCAAGCAGCTGCGCCGCATTCACACCAAACATACTCCTATCACCACCAGAGCCATCCCAGTGCCCGCCAGCCTTGCTGGATAACTTAAGCCGAACTCCAAGTTGCGGATTTACCCCTAGTTTCCTCGCCCTGCTGATGATCATATCCAATTCATTAGGCATTTCTATCACTATAACGGGCTGCAAGCCCATCTTCGTTGCGTAAAGCGCAAGATCAATAAACTCTTCATCTTTATAGCCGTTACAAACGATAAGCGCCTCTGGGTCATCCGTGTATGCTATCGCCGCCATAAGTTCGGCTTTACTGCCAGCTTCAAGTCCGTGATGGAACTTGCGACCAAACTCCATTATTTCCGCCACAACCTGCTTCTGTTGATTTACCTTTATGGGATACACCCCCTTATACAGCCCCTTATAGCCCAATTCTGCAATTGCCGCATTAAAAGCATCATAAAGATGTTGCATTCGTGAAAATAGAATGTCAGCAAATCTTATAAGAACTGGCATATTAAGCCCACGTGCCTTCATCCCTTTTACAAGGCTCATCAAGCTCACGGCAGGTCCACCATTTTTTCGCCATGGCTTTACCACAACTTCACCTTCATCCGAAATATCAAAATAGTTTCCACTCCAATTGCGCACTCCATAAAGCTCAATAGCTTTATCTTTAGTCCATCGTTCAAGAATATCTGTCTTCATTTTACATTCTCCAGAGAATTCTCTTATGACTTGCCAGAAGCCAAAAATAAGCAAAAGCAGTAAAGGTGCAAGAATTTTATGCTACTTTGTTTGTTCAACACGTTCAATAATAACCTCATTCACCCTGCCTCGCCTGATTTTGCGAATAATCAAAACGGTTCCACCAAGCTTTAACTTCTTTTCAACAGCAAACTTTCCTTCAGTGGCTTCCGTAATCCAATCGTGAATTGTAATAGGTATGTCTGGCACATCAAAACCAGTCCGCTCTTTAACATCCTTTAGCAACACCCCGCCACCTACTATTGCGCGCACATCAGAAAGCTTAAAGATATGTTCGGGCAAAACATCATACTCATCTTCTATCTCTCCAACTATGGCTTCTATAACATCTTCCAATGTGACTATTCCACAGGTTCTATTCTCACCATCCTGAACCAGAGCTATGTGCTGACATTCTTTTGTTAATCGTCTTAAGAGCTCATTTACCTTCATATGCGGTGAAACAAAAACTATCGGCCTTGCAATTCCTTCAAGCGAAGGATTCTGCGGATTGATCTGTAAGGCGCTAATAATATCCTTCACATTCACATAACCTATAACATCATCAAGGTTGTTTTCTCTTATCAAAAGATAGCGAGTGTGATGATGAATGTGCGCTTCAATCAAGGCTTCTGCCATGGTCATATTACTGGAAAGATATTTTATTGCCTCACGCTCCACCATAATATCCTGAACATTCTTCTGCGAAAGGCGGATGCTCCGCTCCACTATGGCTTCCTGCTCGGGAGTAAGCATCTTGTGATATGTTGCAAAATGGGCAAGCACCGAAATATCACTTAAAGCATCAGGCACTTTATCCACACCATCAGCTGGCTCAAAGGGCTTGTTTAACCATTCCATAAATCGCAATATAGGTGAAAATAACGCAACAGTGGCTCTTAAAGGAATGGCAGTAATTTTGGCAAAGAAATGATTGTATCGCACTGCCATTGATTTCGGTAATATCTCAGACCATTCAATCATTACAAATGAAAAAACAAGAGAATAAACCCAAATCCATTTATTCCCAAAAAGCGTTGTAAATTGCGCACCAGAAACTGATGCACCTATCGTGTGAGCCAGCGTATTTATAATCAATATAACAGCCATCGGCGCCTTAATATCTTTCTTAAAACGCCGCCAGATATCAGCTGCCAAAGAAGATTTCTGTTCAAGCCTGGCTATATCAGCATTTGATAAACTCAATAAACACGCCTCCAGTACCGAACATATAAAAGAAACCGTAAGCGCTAGTGCAATAGATAAAATAAACAAAGTCATAACTCGTTTTCCCTTTCTAGTTTCTATTTGTACCTAAATTTCCCAGATAACTGCAAAAAAGTCAAGCTGCGGATTTATCAGAACAATCTTTTATCTATAAAAGAGAAAAATGTTTTACCCGTGGTGACATAAGAAAATGCCATGTGAAATATAAAATAGAGTGAAGATATTTTCTCAAACCATGTAATTGTTTATAGGTTTTGAAGCGCTTTTATATCATAGGAGCTTTCTCACACTCTCTGTAAGTAAAAGATCATTCTACTATCAATGCTTAAAGTCTCGCCTCATATAATTTGCTTGACACGAATGAAATGCGCTTATATCGTCAACAAAATATCGTTAATTCATTTTAAAGGAGACTGGTGTTATGACACAAAATGTTCCAAATTTCTCGGCGCTTGGCAAGATGGTTAGAGGATTTAACCCATCAAATCGTAGACTTGTTGGCAGTGTGCCAACAATAGCTATAACGCCTGTTGCTGATGGAAGGCGTGGTGCTTATGAGGGCAATCTGGAAAAAACATGGCGTATGGCGGAAAAAGTTTATAATTTAATTAAAGGCAAAGTAAAATTGCCTGATGGCACCTCTCCAAAAATAGTTGTTGCTCCAGAAATAGTTTATGGACCAAGGACGGGCGCAATTGCGCAGGAGTTTTATGCGAAAGAGGGAGTTACGGCAAATATATGGGTTAGCCGCTCGTGGAGTTATAGCGATGAATTGATGAGTGCCTGTCAGGGAATAGGTAGTAGTGAGTGGCAACAAGCTGCTTATGGACTTAATCAGACAGATAGACCTGGTGCTGTTTGGCTCAAGGCTTTTACAGCGGCAATGGATGAGAAGAATCGTCCCATTTTTTCAATTTATAATCCGGATCTTGAAAACGAGGATGGTGATATTACTCCTTACGTGGCAGAGCGGATCTTGCGATTTGCCAGATGCGCTGTGGCTGTTGCAGAGATGCGTGGAAAAAATTATTTATCACTTGGAAGCGTATCAATGGGAATAATAGGGTCGGATGTGAGACGAAACATTATGCTTGAATATCTTGGTATGGGGACAGTTTCTGTTGATATGGTTGCTATCAAAGGGAGAATTGATAGGGGCTTCTATGACCATGAAGAGCTTGAGAAAGCGTTTAATTTTATGAAGAAAAATTTTAAGTTTGATTTTGGCGCTGGTAAACGTCCTTATCCGCCGGATGAGCTATTGCGCCAGTGTATTTTGATTACTATGATTACGCGCGATCTTATGGTTGGCAATCCAAAACTTGCCGATGAAAAAGTTGGTAAGGCGCAGGGCTTTAATGCAGATGTTGAACTGGCTCAGGGCGCAAATGCAATTTTAGCTGGCACGCAAGGACAAAGGATGTGGACAGACCTTTATCCTAATTTTGATTTAACAGAATCTCTATTGAACAGTTCTTTTGATTGGAACTCATTCCGCGCGCCATTCCTCGTTGCCACAGAAAATGACTCCAAAAATGGTATAGGAATGCTTGTGGCTCATCTCATCTCTGGCTTGCCACAACTTTTTGCTGATATCCGCACCAACTGGACTCCAGAAAGCGTTAAGAAAGCTACTGGCAAATCAATTGAAAAGATAGCGCCACAAGGCTTTATTGATAAGCGCAATTCAGGTGCAGGCGCATTAGATTATGCGCTTGATGTGCTTTCGCTGGTGAAAGGTGGCAAGAAGCTCCATCCTCAGGAAGTTGCAGAAGCCATAAGAAACGATAAAAAGTTGCAAGATAAACTTATTGCTGAAGCAATAAAAGGCACAACTTATATGGCAGCTTCGCTTGAATATTTTCCTGGTGACGGTCTATCTAGCCATTATAGAACCCCCGGTGGCATACCGATAACGGCTTACCGTTATAACGTTGTTGGCAATGAACTTACCTGCTCAATCGTTGAAGGAGAAAGCATTGAGTTGCCTAAAGACGTTGCTGATCATATTAGCAGAGTGACCGATAGGACATGGCCAGAAACCTACTGGGCGCCTCGTGGAATGACCAGCTTTGAATATATGAACAAAATTGGACCAAACCACGACGGCAATTCTTTTGGACATATCGGTGCAGATATGATTACGCTCAATGCAATGTTAAGAATTCCTGTTGATATGCATAACGTTCCAAAAGAGGATATATTCCGTCCCACAATGTGGGATAGGTTTGGTGGAGATGATTTTAAAGTTTGCGAAAGATTAGGACCTCTTTATCGTTAGTTTTCGTTGGTTATGTCTAACTTTGATACAGCATTTCCAGAGCGGAGGCGCGCAAGGAAAGCGGCCTCTCTTGCCAGGCTAAGAAAGCAGCAGCTCATAAGAGAGCAAGAAAATATGCCGGTGCAACAGACTTCCTTTACCTATAAGCTTGGCGAAATAGAGCAGGCGCTTTTGATAGACCATCTTGAAAAAGGGAATTATCGGAGCCTATCAAATGTGCCTTACACTATAATTGCTGCAGAAACAGATGACTGCAAAATAATGCTTTATACCAGTGGTAAGTTGCTGGTGCAGGGTAAAGGTGCTCAAGATTTTGTAATGTTCGTGCTTGAGCCTAAAATACTCGGAAAGGTTGGGCTTGGTTATGAAGAAATGCTCAATCCAGAGAATTTTTCTATTCACATCGGTGTGGATGAAAGTGGCAAAGGTGATTTCTTTGGTCCTATGGTGATAGCGGCTGCTTATTCAGATAAAGAGCTTGCCCATAAAATGAAGGGGATGGGCGTTAAAGATAGCAAAAACATATCAAGCGATGAAAAAGCCATTAAACTTGCAGGAGAAATTAAAAAGCTTTTAGGAAAGCGCTTTGCCATAGTACAGATAGGACCTTCTGCTTATAATAGACTATATGCGGCGATGCGCAATGTGAATAGCATTCTTGCGTGGGGACACGCCAGAGCAATAGAGAACCTGTTAAAAATTGTTCCGAATTGTTCTAAAGCAATATCAGATCAATTTGGTGATGAAGAGCTGATAAAAAAGGCTTTAATGAAAAATGGGCGTGCCATTGAGCTGGTGCAGCGCCACAAGGCAGAAAGCGATATTGCTGTTGCTGCTGCATCTGTGCTGGCAAGAGCAGCTTTCTTGAATTGGTTGAAAAAGATGGGCAATGAATTTAAAATACATTTTCCTAAAGGTGCTTCTGATGAAGTAGTAAATAAGGGGATAGAGCTAGTAAAACAACACGGAGCAGAAGTTTTGCTTAAAACGGCAAAATGCCATTTTAGAACACTTGATAAAGTTCTTAAAGCCACAGGATATAAGAGAGCTGATGTTGGGAAGGAAGCACTCGTAGCTTCCAAGCCATTTACCTATAAAAAGAAAGATAAATATCAAAAAGCATTATAGAGGGTGGCAAAGTGTAGTTTTCTTTTTTCTCCTTTGTAAGACCTTCTCTCACAACAGTTTTTCTGATGGAGCAAGCTTTTCTCCTTCTACAATTTTTCTTTTAACGCAAAATTAAATAACAGATTATTCAATAGTTGCCGGTTTTTTCTGGGACAACAATTGATGTTGCAGCTTTTTTATAATCCATTATAGACTTTGCCGCTTCTTTTAAGTCTGAAATGGATAGAGCCTTTAATCTGGTTTCTGTTGTTATAAAATAATCGTATCCAAGTCCGTAGAGTTCAAACAATGCACATTGCAAAGCAAGTTCTCCATTTGCCTGTGATATACGCCGAATGTTGATTATGGTTTGCTCTCTTGCTCTCTCAAATTCTTCAGGAGCCACGCCTTTTGTAAGCAATCTTTCAACTTCTTCCCTTATTAAAGCTTCAACATCTTTTACGGCTTCAGACTTTGTGCCAACGTATATTTGGAAGAAACCTGGTTCAAGTCCCTGAAAATCTCTTGCGCCGCCATAATAAGCGAGGCCTCGCTTATCCCGTATTTCAGTGAGAAGCTCCGAGCTTAAGCCGCTTAAAATTTTTTGAAGAAGAGTAAGAGCATCGCTGCGCTTATCTTTTAAAGAGATACCGGGAAACCCCACTGCTATAATTGCCTGCTCTCTCGGAAGCTTGCATTCGATGCGCATGGGCAATTGTGGGGTAGATGCTATATCATGTTCCAACGCTGGCTTGGTGCCTTGCGGTAATTTTTTTAAGAATTTTTCAGCCAAAGTTAAAGCATTTTCTGGAGTTATATCTCCAAAGATAGCAACAACAACATTTTCATTTACTACCATTTTACTGTGAAAATTTTTGATAGCATCTTTAGTTATTTTAGATACAGAATTAGATGTGCCTTCAACAGAGAAACGATAGGGATGATTAGGAAATAGCATTTGTGTTAGATTCTTTTGCACATAGAACATAGGTTGTTCTTCGTTTCTGGCAATTTCTGCCAATTGCAAGGCACGTTGCAACTCTATTTGTTTAGAATCAAAACGAGGATGCAAAAATGCCTCGGCAAAAAGAGGGAAAAGCGTTTCAAAATCTTTAGTTAAGCATTGGAACTTTAAGCCAAAGCTGTTATTCCCTGAAAATGAACTTATGGAGGCGCCTCTTTCTTCAAACTTTTCTGCAAACTCAGCCGAAGAAAGTTTTTCTGTGCCCCTGGTTAGAAGTTCAGCCATAAGTTTTGTTATGCCATTATTTTCCTCATTCTCCCAGAGCAAGCCACCGCCAGAGACTATACATGCGCTAATTATAGGAAGTTTATGATCTTCTCTAACAAGCAGTTTTGTACCATTGGATAGCTCTTTCCTATAAATCACTTTCTCAATTATAGCCGCCTGAGGCTCAATGGCAGTAGAGTCTTGTGCGCCTTCTGGGGCAAGAATTGCAATAGAAAGTTTTTCTTCCGATAAATATTGACTTACCACATCAGCCAACTTTTCTGATGAAATTTCCATCAATCGTTGCAAATAAACTTTAGCAAAAGTTGGGCTCCCTGCATAAAATTCGCCACTTGCCAATCTATCTGCCTGACTGTGTGTTAATTGGAACCCCTCGATAAAATCGGCTATAGCCGCATTTCTGGCTTTTTCAAGTTCGTTGGTGGTAAAAGCAGATGGCTGCTGTAAACCAGAGATAAAGCTTTTTAGCTCTTTTAAGAACGGTTCTTCGTTTGCTGGTTCAAGAATGGCACTTATGCCGAAGACGCCCGGATCCTTCAGAGTATATGACCATGCACTAATCTCATGAACCAGTTTTTCTCTTTCTTTAAATTTATCAACAAGTTTTGATGAACGGCCATGCCCAATGATCCTTGAAAGAACATCAAGCGCCGCTGAATCTGGATGTGTTATTGACACAGTTTTCCAACCTGCTTCCACCCGTGTTAAATTGTATTTTCCTGTTTTTCTGACCATACGAGAGGCAAGCTGTTGCGGCTCTTCCGGCAGGACGGAGAGAATAGGCACATTGCGCGGCAATTTTCCGATTATTTCATTTAGTGCCTGTTTAGCCTCGTTGCTATCAAAATCACCAACAATAACAATCATAGCATTATTTGGCGCATAATGTTTACGATGGAACGCAAGAATATCTTCACGCTTCAACTTCTTAAAAATATCTTCATAACCAATCACAGGGATACGATATGGATGCACGAGATAGACCGTTTGAAAAAGAAGTTCACCAACAACGCTATCAGGATTATCACGATACATTGCCATCTCTCGCAAAATAACATCTTTCT
Source organism: uncultured Verrucomicrobiota bacterium (assembly GCA_964491945.1). GTDB lineage: Bacteria > Verrucomicrobiota > Kiritimatiellia > JAAZAB01 > JAAZAB01 > CAZBHO01. The sequence continues at coordinate 23,587 of CAZBHO010000013.1, forward strand.
CTCGTTGCCATTCATCTTCAGGAAATGAGCAATTAAACACCGCATCGGCAAGAACATCTAATCCTCTCTTCCAGTGTTCAGATGGCATATCAACCCAGAACACAGTTCTATCCAAAGTGGTATAAGCATTTATCTGGCCGCCGCAATTTTCTATTTCTTTTGTAATTTCGCCTTGCTTCCTTTTTGGTGTGCCCTTAAACACCATATGCTCAACCAAATGCGAAAGCCCAGCTCCAAGATATTCATTTTCCTGTGCAGAGCCAACTCCAATCCATATCTGGATGGCTACAAGCTTAACACTATTATCAGGTTTAAGTATACAAGTTGCGCCGTTATCAAGTATGATACGTTCTACCTTCAAATTTTCTGTTAAATTAGCAATAGCTTCTGGCAATGCAGTTGCAGCAGGCGCCGATGCCGTCGCTGAAATGCTTAAAGCCATAATAATGGATGAAGCACTTTTTGGCATATTCATATCTTGTATCTCCTGAGGTGGGCTATATCTAGTCTTCAACATTTTTGATCTTTTTCTTTCAATAAAGCTCTTTTTTCTTTACTGGATTTAAATGGCAATAAAAATGCCGTATCAAAGTCGTAGCCATTATTAAAATCATCTATTGAGTCTTTTTCGGATTTGCCAAAAACTCCAACGCTTATCATATTGTAAACGATATTCCCGAAATCACGGCAGCAATAAATTCCCCAATAGTTTAACACTCTCTTTGCCAGTGCGCCAAACTCCTGCAGGGCATATCTCCTTATACCATCAAGCAGCTCTTCTCCAGTTACGTGCCGGTCCTCGCCAATTTTAGGTTTATTAAGATATTCCGTAGTAAAATCAAGCGCTTCCTGTACAAAAAAATAAGCTTCTGGCATATATCGTTTATCTTTCTGGATAATTTTTGCAATAGCTTCGGTGATAATAGGCTTTATCATAAGTGTACGAAAGTAGATTTTTTAGAGCGCTCCTGCTATTTGAGCAGCCAATTGCTTCATTTCTTCCTGCGTTTCATAAGATTTTGCCTTCCAGTTCCATGAATGCCCATCCGTTAAGAAACGCGGTATTACATGGAAATGAATATGTGGCACAACCTGTCCTGCGGCTGCACCATTAGATTGAATAACATTGATACCATCAGCTTTTAGTCCCTTAATTTGAGCGCGAGCTATCTTTTGAACAACTGCTATAAGTTTGGCTAGAACTTCAAGTGGTGTCTCCGTTAGAGGATCATAGTGCTTCTTCGGTATAACAAGGGCATGTCCTTTAATTATAGGACCAATATCCATAAAAGAAAGCACATCATCATCTTCATATATTTTGACGGAAGGCATGGCACCTGCCACAATTTTGCAAAACACGCAATCTTGATTCATAAAACACCTCGCAATTTGTATTGCTAAATAATGCTGAAATATATATTTTGCATAAAGAAACGCAAGCCTTTTTAATATTATGTTCAATGTGTGTTTTGCGTAAAACAACTTACACAAATTTTATCAATATTATGGAAATTAGTGATAGATTAAGCTAAATACGTTGTTAAAAAGCGTTGGTTAGATGGGACAACAAAGAATGTTTTAGCCATTATAGGAGGGGTAAAAAAACTTTAGATAAGGCAATTTTTACTGTTGATATTAACTTTAAAGAAGCTTCCATGATGCTTTTTTAAAAAATCATTGTTCTTTTTCTACTATCAATATCAACTCTTTATTCTTAATTTTTGTTATAGCCCTATCATTTTTGTGAGCATTAATGGTGGCGAGACACGGAATCGAACCGTGGACACGCGGATTTTCAGTCCGCTGCTCTACCAACTGAGCTATCTCGCCACATCTAGCTGATAAGCTTTCTGTTAAAGAAGTCTTTTAATATAAGAACCTATTACAAACAATCAACGTTTTTTTTAGAATTTTTTGAAGCTGGTTGATGCAGATATTTTTTTTTTGCATTACAGCAGAATGGTTAACATTTATTTTGTTAGCCTTTACAATCATCATAATTATCATTTAACAGGCTAACCAGTATGAGTCTTTATCAAAATATTTTTTTTATAGCTTCAATTTTTTCGCATAGTTTTCGCCTTGCTAAAAAGCGATTTAGCTCTCTATAACGGCTTTCAGAGCATTTAACCCTAATTCCTGTTGGTTTATGATACAAATGAACCGAGACGCTTGTTTTATTCACTTTCTGCCCACCACGTCCACCACTTAAAGCAAACTTTTCAATTATATCACTTTCTTTTATGTTTAACTCCCGCATTTTTTGAGTAAGCATCATTTGTTTTCTTGGGCTGACAGGTTGATATGACATTTGCAATGTTGCCTATAATTATTTGCCGCCGTATTTTATTTTTAGAAGATCTATTATGTAGTTTGCTGCTTCTTTGGCGCCATCTATATACATTTCTGAAACATAGGGCTTGAAGTTGACCCACGAATTTTTCTCGTATGATAGCTGTAGTGTTGATATAATTTCTGAAGGTTTGATTATATTGCCACGTCCAAGTTCCTTTACCAATATGGCATTTGTGAACTGTTCTGCGTGGTTCGGCAATGGAAGAACAAGGGTGGGCTTATTCAAGGCAAGTGCTTCGCTAACAGCACTGAAGCCAGCATTGATTATCATTAGATTTGCTTCTTTAAGAAGTGAAAGGTTATTAGTTATTTTTCCGTGGTATCTGACTTTATTTGTTGATATGCCGGTTCTACCAATAATATCTACTTCATAAGGCAGATCTTGCCAGTTGATTTCGTCTTTCATCCCTAATGCAGAGCCGCTCAACATACAGAGTACTCTTTTTACTTCACGTGGCAGCTGAAATTGATTATTAGCTTTTGCCATCATCACTATTTCTCGTCTTAAAATTAGCCCAACTCTTTTTATACGATTATGTAGAGTTTTATGTCTAATAGGCGATGGACTTATTACGGCATCAACAAAAAAGCGATGAAAGAAGTAATCCATCAGCTCTATTATAAAAAAATGTGGAGCTATTGAGATAGGCTTGATTTTTGTTGAGAAGTATGTCAGCACCACAATATCAGAGTTGTTTATACCAATAACAGGAATGTTGTTTCGCCGGGCGAAGGAAGTGGAGTATTCGGAATCTGTGATAATGATGTGCGGTTTAATTTGTTTAATAATTTCTTTTACTTGCTGATTTTTCTTTATAGCTTTTTTTAGTAGCTGCGGCAAAGCAAACAAGGTTGCAAGTGCACTTATTTTATTTTTTTTGACAGAGTAAAAAAAACTTTCTATTTCATACAGCCCTTTGATTTCTGACTTATCCTTAAAGAAGGATAATCCGTTCCCGGAAGTTGCCACATAAATTTCTACTCCTTTTTCAATCAGCTCTTGAATTATGGCGTAGCATCTTGTGGAATTTCCCATTCCAAGTCCATTGATTAAAAATAAGCATTTATAATTCATAATAAAGAAGTAACCAGACAACTAGATAAGGTTAAATAATTTCAGTGCATTACGAAAATCATCGGGTATTTTTGAGTGAGCTTCTATTTTTTTACCTGTATAGGGAGAAACAAATGAGATAAAATCTGAATGAAGCATTTGGCGTAGCACGATTTTATCCTGCCAGTCGAAATTGCTATTTAAGCCATATTGTTTATCACCAACGATGGGATGCCCAATTCTCGCAAGATGTATTCGTATTTGATGTGTCCTGCCTGTTTTTGGAAAAATTCTTAAAAAACTTGCTTTGTCAGATGTTTTGATCATCTTAATCTCTGTGATGGCTTCTTCACCATCTATCTTTGAATTAATAAACATTTGTTGTTTCTGCATTTTTCCATACACGATAGCAAGATATCCTTTCAAGATGTTTTTTAATTTAAAGAGCTCTATTATACGCTCAAAAGCTTGCAAAGAAGTTGCAAAAATTACGCAGCCTGATGTGTATTTATCCAGGCGATGCACTGCTTTAATGCTGTTTGAGAGATAATGTTTTTGTAGCATAGCTTCTAAACTCTTTGCACCTTGATTCGTAATAACGCCAGCAGGTTTATCTATAATTAGATAGTTTTGGTCCCTATATAAAAATCGTATGCCCTGTTGTTCATTTTTCACCCTATTGCTTCTGATAGCACTTATAGGAAATTCCACTACATCTCCTGTATTAAGCCTGTGATGCGCTATCCATACGCATTTATTGTTAACATAAACAACTTTTTCATCTATAAGTTGTTTTGTTTTACGTGTGGAGATGGCAAGTTTGCGACTAATAAATTTAACAAGTTGTTCCCCATTCTCGTTAAAACTTACTTTTTCCTTTATTAGCTGATCCATTTGTATTTTTAAGCTTTGCAAAAGCTAATTTTTTTATAACAACGCTCATTCATCATCAGAAGGTTCCTGAATGATTTTCATAACAGCATTCAGCATTGTTGTTTCTTCTACAACATCCTTGCCTTCCACACAGATTTTAAGTTTAGTCCCATACCTGGCACCCAGAGTGAGTAATTGCAAAACAGAAGAAGCATCTATTTTCTTCTCTCCACGAGAAATGAACCAAACTTTACAATCTGATTTCTGTATCAGCCGCGCAAGTTCTCCTGCAACTTTAAGATGCAACCCGTTCTTACATTGAATAGTCGCCTGTTTTACGGTCATAAAACCCTCTCTTTTTTCCAGAAACAAATGCGGAACACTATAATGCCCTGTTGAATAAAGTCAATCAATAAGGGAACGTGGGTATAAACAAAAGAGCAAGATACCCTTTATTTTGAGATGAGAAAAAGCAACTCTACTCTCAAAAAAAGACCTTCTTTATTCTCCAACGACTTCTATGTAGGTTCTATCCGGATGGAACAGGAATTCACCTCCACCAAGACCATAGCCCACTATACGGACAATTTGATTGCTCCCAGATGGCGCTGTTGTTGTAAGAGTACCTGGGGTTGTTCCAAGATAAATTGGAGTGCCTGCAGTATAAGCTCCACTAAGTTTTCCAATGAGAAGCAATCCGTCCGTAGGAGCTGTTCCAAGAGCTATTCCGAGCATTCCGCCAGCAGTGACAGCACTTGTGGCGCAAGCTGGTTGCCAGTTTTGAGAAGAATCGAGATAATACACATTTCCTGCTGTTAGACTACCAGACCCAACTTTTACAATTACGGCATTATTCCAAAGATTTGTGCTATTTTGTATTTCTAGCACAGCACTGTTAAGGTTCTGAGTGGCTGTATTCAAACTACCTACGGCAGTGTTCAGGTTTTGTGTTGCAGCATTTAAATTGCCAACAGCGGTATTTAAGGTCTGTGTGGCTGTGTTCAAGTTTCCAATTGCGTTATTCAAACTTTGAGTGGATGAAGTTAAATTACCAATAGCAGTATTAAGATTTTGAGTTGCGCCTTTTAAAGCTTCCACATCCAATGTTAGACTATTTGTGGCACTTACAACTGCTGGCTGGATGGGAATCATACTCCAGTTAGTGATAGAGCCAGAATCTCCAAGGAATTGGATTTCTTTTATGAAGATTATACTTGTATTTGTGAGAGGACCAGACATTGTGCTTCCAGTTCTTTCCACAACATTTGTAAGGCTAATGGCGGTAGGTTGTATATTCGTCAACCCGGCACCATTGCCGCTAAAGGCGCCAAAAAATGCGCCTGTAACAGGGCCAGTGAGCACTCCGCCTTGTTTGGCAAGTTTCTCTTCTAAGGCAGTCCATATTGCGTTTGATTGGGTGGAGTAATCTGTCTCTTTCCATGCAGTGAAGATGGGATCCGTCTCTGTACCTGTGCCCCCTGTTCTGCTTGCTAATGCATAGGCTGCTCCTGTGATGAGTTGTCTTGGAGAGAGCACTTCGCCATTTACTGTAAGCTCAAGGTATCTCGGATCAGAGCTAACGAATAAGGTTGCATCTATAGGGTTAATGGAGCCAAGTATTACCGAGTATAGTCCCTTCTGCACAGTAACGGCACTATGAGTTTCTGTCCACAAGGCCGTGCCGTTGTTGTCGTAGATAGTAAAGACTATTGAGACGGTGCCATCCACCTTTTGACCGTTATTATCAAGGAGAAGCCCTTGATAACTAATTTGCCCGGTTGGTGTTGTGGCATAAGTCACAGTGCAAATAGCCAGAACTATAAGCGTACTTGTGAATATTATATTTGATAGTTTTTTGTACATATATATCTCCTTTTAAAAATTTTCTTTATTCAAAAACCGTTATAGCTTCCTGCCCTCTGATGGAGCGAGCGGAGATAACATCGTTCCCTGCTTCAGATTGATGCAGGAACCAGTTTGCATCATAACGTGTTTTTGTAAATACGCTTAAATCTGTAATGCCGTCGCCATCGTAATCGCCTGAAAGAGGCGTAAGCGTTGATCCTCCCCATGGGTAACCACTTATGAGCAGCTCACCAAGCAGATTGGCGGCATACCATGTGCCGCTTTCTTGATGATATATTGCTGCATCAGCCCTACCATCGCCATCATAATCACCTGTTAGAGGGATAAATCCTCTTCCACCAAATGTGCCGGAAAGAGGTTGATATGGCGTAGGAGAACTCATGGATAACAAAACTATCCATAAACCAGTTTCTGTATTATAAACTGCAGGGTCAGCTTTCCCATCTCCATCAAAATCATCTGCAATGGGCACAAAGGCTTGTCCGCCTAATTGCGCTGTCACAGGCGCATAACCACTGCCTGAAAGAAGTGCTATCCACATTCCAGTTGTTCTATTATAAGCTGCGGGGTCAGCTTTCCCATCTCCATCAAAATCAGCAGCCACAGGTAAATAGCCTTCCCCACCGCAGGTGCCACTAACCTGCTGATAATCAAGTGATGAAAGGAGGGCAAGCCACACACCTGTTTGCTCATAGTAAACAGCGATATCGGTCCTTCCATCTCCATCAAAATCAGCCGTAATTGGCACGGCATTTGGCACTCCGAACTTCGCGCGATAAACGACGCTGGTATTAGATGTTAAAATAAAGTACCACGTCATATTTTTAGTTGCATACAGCCATGCATCAGTTCTTCCATCTCCGTCAAAGTCATCCTTTGTTTTTATGGTGGCTAATAAATTATAGAATACAAGAAATCCGCTAGAATTCCGAAAGGAAGCGCTCATTGTTTCTCCAACAGGGCATCCGGCACCAAAAGAACTGAATGCAGAATAGTTTACACTTTGAGCCCAGTCTCCAGCACCACCTACCGTATGCCAATTATTGTCAAAATTAGGGCTCTGCGAGAAGGCTCTATAAACTGACAAAGCCATAACAGCTAGCACAGCAGATATAATGACATATTTTGCTTTCTGTTGCATAGCAATTTAAGTCCACATCATATTTTGATAGGCTTCTGCCTTAAACAACTCATAGTCTATAAAAAATGCCTTGTTTTGTCAAATCTTTTTTAAAAAATAAAAAGCTTGCATTATTCTCTATTTGTGGAATGAAAAATGAACCACATTGCTGACAGTGTATAAAATGATCTCTTATTAAACTAACTCTATTACTGCCACAGGCATAGCAACAAATTCTATTTAATAGCGTTTGTTCCATTACTTGCACCCATACTTTTTCAATGCTATTTCTCATTATTTTTTCTTGTAGTCAAGAAAAATAAGTTTAACTATATCACATAGACGCAAATGAAATTTTCAGTAATAGTTCCAATCTATAACGCTCAAGCAACAATAGAAAAGACTTTAGAAGCGCTGCGCGCTTTGGAGTTTAATGACTGGGAACTAATTCTAGTAAACAACAACTCAAAGGATGCCTCAGAAGAAATCATCAAAAAGTTTATTAAAGAAAAACCTTTTCAAATTAATGTGTCTTACTTGCTAGAAAAAAAGCAAGGCGCTTCCGCTGCGCGCAATAGGGGCGCTTCATTGGCAGAAGGTGAGTGGCTTGTTTTTACAGATGCAGATTGTGAACCTGATAAGTTCTGGCTAAAGGATTTAGATGATGTCATAAAGAGATTGCCTACAGTTCAAGCGTTTGCAGGCAATATCCTTCCAGGAGAAGCTCGCAATTTTATAAGCAAATCTTTGAATTTGTATACATTGCCACAAAACTTTTCTGAAAAAATTCATGAACAATATACTTTAATTGAAGGCGGTTTCCCTACGGCTAACTTTGCAATAAAGAAAGATTTCTTTATGCGATTAGGTGGTTTTGATGAAAACATACAAATATATGGAGAAGATCATCTGCTTTGCCTTAAGATATATACAAATGGTGGCAAAATATGCCAATTAACTTCGGCAAAAATTAGGCATAATCACCGTGCCACATTGAAGGGGCTGGTAAAACAATCTTATGGATTTGGATTGGCACATCCAATGTTAATGTCCAGGATATCGGGAGGCTTTGTAATTCTGCAATTACCTATTAAGACCATTTATCTTAAGATGCATAACCTAAAGTTATGGATAGATTTAAATAATGCAGATAAAAAGCTGCTTTTAATTTTATTGCTAACACTTTTTAACAAGTGGTTTGGCACGCTTTTTCTGTTTTATTGGCTTTATCTTTCAATGCGTGTTTTACAAGCAGGCAAAAGGCGCGGTGTTAAAATTTTTTTCATAGAATCACCACTGGTGGCAGGAGCCTTAATTTTAAAATCTTTTGCGCTTACTTGCGGTAGAATTATGGGGAGCTTTAAGCACAGGGCTATAGCTTTTTGATTTTTTTTCTTACAACAATCCTTTTGTTTTTAATATCCAAAAGATTATGTGGTTTAGTAGGAGCGCATATAAGTTAGCTATAATATCATCTATGGCTATGCCCAATCCACCTTTAAGGTCCTGCAGTGCTCTTGCTGGTGGAGGCTTTATCACATCAAAAGCTCTTGATATTACAAAGGCTATAGCCAGCATCACTGGCTCAGGCTGAATACCAAGCATACATATTGGAAATGTTAACATTTCATCTGCAACAATACGTTTATCATCTTTCTTTCCAAAGTGTTTTTCAGCTACATCACATATGGGGATGGAAATAACAGACAAAAACAATGCCATCACAACAAGCCAGATAAGAGATAGCTTATAGTAGTGAGCCATAATCCAGATAATTGCCACTCCGGGCAAGGCACCAAAAGTGCCAGAAGCAAAAGGCACCAACCCAAGTCCAAATCCAGTGGCAATAAACAAAATAAGATGTTTTAAAAAAGGTATCTTATCCAAAATGCGTAGCTCCCCGTTTTAAGAACAGCCCATAGAGTTGCCACAAACATAGCATCTATAGCATGAACCATTTCTTACAGTTATTGCGCCGCAGTTATCGCAGGCGGGAGCATCAACCTGATTTTCAAAGACCCCGCCCGGTGCCACATATGCAGCAGAAGCGCCACCAGTTTCTTTCTTAAGTTGTGTCTCTTTAGATTTACTTTCCACAACGTTACTTTTTTCCATAGATTCATTTTCTGATGAAGATAGCCTTGGCTGCGCTAGTTTGACTTTTTTGCCTTCACCGAACATAAGGTCCATCCAGCGGAATATGTAATCTACAAGAGATTTTGCGAAAGGTATTTCTGGATTTTTAGTGAATCCACTTGGCTCAAATCTGCTGTGACTGAACTTATCTATTAGCGTGGAGAGCGGCACACCATATTGCAAGCACATGGAAATAGCTGTGCCAAAAGCATCCATAATGCCACCAACAGTGCTACCTTCTTTTGCCATTGTTATGAAAAGTTCGCCTGGAGTGCCATCTTCATATAGACCAACCGTAAGATAACCTTGATGCCCGGCAACCTCAAACTTATGTGTTATGGATTGTCTGGTAGCAGGCATTCTGCGTCGGTATGGTTTAGGTGTGGCAACAACAGCATCAGAAGCATCCTCTTCCATTTTGCTTTCCTTTTTGTCCTTTGAAGTACTCAATGGCTGAATTCCCTTTGAGCCATCTCTATAAATTGCCACTGCCTTTAATCCCATCTTCCAACCGTCCATAAAGACCTGATATATCTCTTCTGGAGTTGCAGTTGCTGGCATATTGATCGTTTTACTTATAGCTCCAGAGAGAAATGGTTGGACTGCCGCCATCATCTTTAAATGAGCGTGATAATCAATGAATCGTACCCCATTTTGCGGTTTAAAAGCGCAGTCAAATACGTTAAGATGTTCTTCCTTTAGGTGTGGTGCGCCTTCAATGGTATCATGTTCATCTATATATTTTATTATCTCGGATATTTCTACATCAGAGTATCCGAGTTTTGATAAAGCCATAGGAATGGTTCTATTCACCAATTTAAACATTCCTCCATCTGCCATCTGTTTGTATTTTACAAGCGCAATATCTGGCTCTACACCTGTGGTATCGCAGTCCATCATAAAGCCTATTGTGCCAGTAGGGGCAAGCACAGTTACCTGTGCGTTGCGGAAGCCTACTTTACGACCACTTTCTAAAACAGAATCCCAGATAGAGTTAGCCTCTTGCTGCAGCTCGGAAAGCCACTCATAACGAGGAAGACGCTCAAGAGCAGACCTGTGCATATTAATTACACCAAGCATAGGCTCTCTGTTCTTTTCATATTCATCAAAAGTCCCAAGCGTTCCTGCAAGATCAGAGCTTGTTGAATAAGCATAACCAGTTAAAAGCGATGTGATAAGCGAAGCAAGCGAACGCCCTTCATCACTATCATAAGGCTTGCCAAGCGCCATAAGCATGGCTCCCAAATTTGCGTAGCCCAGTCCAAGTGGACGAAAGAGATGTGAATTTGTGGTAATCTCCGGCGTGGGATAGCTACCATTATCAACAAGAATATCCTGCGCAATAATCATAATGCGTACCACATGCTGAAATGCTCTATAATCAAAGAGCTTTTCTTCTCCAATAAATTTCATCAAATTTATTGAAGCCAGATTGCATGCACTATTATCAACAAACATATATTCTGAACACGGATTGCTGGCGTTGATTCTTCCACTATTAGGACATGTGTGCCAGCGATTAATAGTTGTATCATATTGAACACCTGGATCGCCACACTCGTAAGCGCTTTGCGCTATCTCTTTCATTATGGTACGCGCATCCAGCACATCCACTATCTTGCCTGTGGTTACAGCTTTTGTATGCCACACAGTCCCCGCCTCAACGGCCTTCATAAATTCATCGGAAACACGAACCGAAAGATTGGCATTCTGAAACATAACAGAAGAGTATGCTTCGCCATTCAAAGAACCATCGTAGCCAGCACGAATCAATGCGCGAGCCTTCTTTTCCTCGTGTACTTTACACCGAATGAAATCCATTATGTCTGGATGATCAACTTTCAAACTTTGCATCTTTGCCGCACGTCTCGTCTTACCACCAGATTTAATAACAGCTGCCACCTGATCAAACACACGCATAAAGCTAATAGGCCCCGATGGCGAGCCGCCACCTGAAAGCTTCTCCTTACTGCTACGGATTGTGCTTAAGTCTGTGCCTGTTCCAGAACCATATTTAAACAGCATAGCCTCAGAGGTAGCAAGCCTCATAATATCTTCCATGCTATCATTAACCGCTTGAATAAAACAAGCGGATGCCTGCGGTCTCTTGTATGCATCATCAACCTTCTCGGCAGCTCCTTTTTGCTTATTCCACGCATAACTTGAACGACCATCTGCTGTAATACCATAAGTTTGATGTAATCCAACATTAAACCACACAGGGCTATTAAACGCCGCGTATTGATTCACGCAAATGAAACAAAGCTCGTTATAAAACACATCAGCATCTTCCTTAGAAGCAAAATAACCATCATTCAATCCCCAATCGGCAATGGTTCTGGCAACTCTATGAATTAATTGCCGCACTGATTTTTCGCGGACGTTAGTTCCGCGTCCCCCGTAAAAATATTTCGATGCAACAATGTTCGTTGCAAGCATTGACCAAGATGCAGGAACTTCTACATTCTCCTCTTCATAGATAACTTCCCCTTTATCATTCTTGATTGACGCTTTTCTATACTCCCACTTGACCTCATTAAAAGGATGTACCCCTTTCTTAGTGAAAAAAGTGGATATTTTAATTCCTTCTCTCTTTCTATTATTTTGCTCATTGAAATTCATCATCTCTACTTCCTTCTTTGCAGTTCTATTGTGCCGAACTTTTTGCCCTTTTGTAGAAAGAGCACTCGTTTCATTTTCAATATCCAGATTCAATTCCGAACCAACTTTTGTTTCTAGCATTTCCGCCTCCTTATATAACTAAAAATTTAAAAAATCAAACAAAGACCACTATTTATAGCCACCATATATAGTGGTGATAAATGGATTTATCCTTCTTTTACCACTACAAGTTGTGGAAGCAAGAAAAAAGTAAAAATATTTTCTAAAACCACAACTTACTCATTATAGAAAAATTACAACACACAAAAATTTATCTAACGAAAAATTAAAAAATAGCAATTAGCGTTTGAATGCTGGACAGAGCTTTTCTATATCTGGCACCTGCCATTCAAGAGGAAATTTTTTGCATTGCTGTGGCTTCACAGGCTGGATGACACATTTGTTATCATTAAGGAAAATGCAGCTACCATCGGCTTTCTCTATTAGAGCAAGTCCATGTCTATCCTTCCTCAATCTCGTATACTTAGCACAAAACTCTTCTTGTGTAAGTCCTAGAAATTTTGCAATTTGCACAATTTCATCTGCTGTGAGTTTAACAGCGCCTTCCCATTTGCAACAATTACCACACTGCAAGCACTTAAATTCTTTTTGTATATCCATGATAGCGATTAAAAAAGTTATCTATGAAGAAACGATGACAACATTTTGCCTTCATACACCAAAGTTGCTTTGCCTTTCAGTGTTATGTTTTCTACTTGCTGATTTTTAAGAGAATAATTGACCTCAAGCACTTCACCAGAACAAGTTTTAACTTTTACAGGTGGAAAAATTTTACCCAGCAAGCCAGCGGCAATGCCTGCAGCAGTAACTCCTGTTCCACAGGCAAGAGTCTCATTTTCCACACCGCGTTCATATGTCCTTATATGAATTAGTTTAGAATGTTCTATATAAATGAAATCGACATTTGTACCTTCTGGCTGAAATTTTTTATGATAGCGAATAGCTGGAGCATATTTCATTAGTTGAAATTTTTGCAGGTTTTTCACTTCAATGATAGAATGGGGCACTCCAGTATTAATAAAATGGCATAAAAATTTTCTATCTGCTACTTTGATAGGAATATTCAATTGATAATCTGGATGAATTGTAAGAGATAGACAAATATAATTTTCCACATCACTATCGGCTTCTATAATTCCATCTGCTGTTTCCATAGACATTTTTTTATGTGCAATGCCGAGCATTCTTGCAAGCAGAGCAGCACAGCGAGCACCATTTCCACACATAGAAGCTTCAGAACCATCTGGGTTAAAAAATCTGACACGGAAATCAGCTTTTTTTGAAGGTAGAACAAGGATTGTTCCATCGGCTCCTATACCCGTATTACGATGGCAAAGCTTGATGATATTTGTTTTAGTTTCCAGTAGTTTTACTGTGAGTGAATCAATAGAATTTTTTTTAATAGCAGGATGCTTAACGAAGATGGCAAAATCATTGCCTGCTCCGTGCATTTTCCAAAAACACAAATATCTGACTTTTGCCATTAGTGACTTAAAAGATTTAAAAAGAAAAAAGCCAGAGAACTATCTCTCTGGCTCTTTTCATAAAACGAATATGCTTCTTAGGAAAGAATGGCATCCTTTGCGGCTTTCGCCACACGGAATTTCACTACTTTCTTCGCAGGAATCATAATCTCTTCACCTGTAGCTGGATTACGACCTTTGCGAGCCTTACGATTTACCAGAACAAGTTTTCCAAGTCCCGGGATCATAAAGCCATCCTTTGCGCCCTTATAAGCCATGCTTACAAGTGCTTCAAGAGCAGCCCCTGCTTGTTTTTTTGAGATGCCGGCAGCTTCCGCCATCCCTGCGAGAATTTCGCTTTTTGTTTTAGCTTTAGCCATTACTTACCTCCTCCAATAATTGGATTTGGGTTGTTAAACTGATTCCCGTAATAGACAAATGCCTATCCGGGCGTTAAAATGTTTCCTGCCATGAAAGCCACATTATGGCGGCTTCACGGCTGAAAACTTAATGTTTTGCCAGCAAAATAAAGATTTTTTTTAAAATATGCAAGAGAAAAAATAATTTTTTTTAAGAATTTTTTATAAGGAATGTTTTTAGCTCAAATGGATGAAACAAGATATTTTCTGGGTTGGATGCATCTCTTTGTAAAACTTTCTCCATTCCGTTAGCTTCATAAAATTTCATTTTATTTTCCCTGATCTTTAATGAAACAGTACTTTGCAATCCTTTACTTTCATACAACCTTGCAATCCAACCAGTTTTATCTTCTGAGAGTTTGATTGTATCAATTTTAACACTACTTGTACTCTCTAATCTACACGGCGGCTCGTAATTAATAATCCCCTTATACACAATAGGTTTTTGGTTTAGAAGCAACGCTTCTTCCACCGTATTACTATTGGCAAAGTTCGCTGAATGAGGAAGCAAAGAGTAAATAAAATGATGCAATCCTTTATCAGCAGTAGGATCAGGATAAAAAGGTGAACGCAGTAAATTTAGATCCAATGTTCTTCTATAAACTTTGTAGCCATATTTGCAATTATTTAGCAATGCTACTCCACCTTGTTCATCCGAAAGATCAGCAAACCGATGCGCACAGACTTCAAATCTGGCAATATCCCACAGTGTATTTCTATGCGTGCTTCTGCGATATGCTCCAAATTGAATCTCGTAAGTAGCAAAATCGGAAAAAACATCCACAGGAAAAGCCACCCTTAACATCTTACGCGTTTCATTCCAGAAAACACCAGTAGCAAAATCAAGTCTCTTTGAAAAAGCAGCTAATGAAACATTTTGTATAATTTTTGATGATCCAATCTTATAAGTAAATTCTATTGTTCCAAGAACAGGACCTTTTTCTACAATCCTTACTTTTTCACAGCTTGCTTGCTCCAACAACTGTTCTTCGTAAGTTAGTTCAATATCCCATGCATCAAAAATAATAGGCCAATCCTGGTATAAAGAAAGCAAGTTTCCTCTCTCGCCTTTCTTAATAAAATCCCGGTTTAATTCCTTATCGTAGGCCCTTGTAAGCAGCCCCTTATCGTTAAATTCATAGCGCACCAATTCATTCTCAAGCGCCAAAGGAACAGTTGAGACGGATACTTTACTGGATAAGTGAGACTTTCTATCCGTAATTTCAAAGTGTCCAGCCGCTAATCCTCCTATTTCTACGCCAGCTAAGAATTCTCCTGTTTTCAACCGCTGCACAGGATAGAGTGAGCCATCTTCCATTTGCAATGATGCTGCATTTTTGGTTGTATCAAACCTTACAACATCACGCACAGCATCTGATAACGTGTTTATAACGCTTATACAATCTTTTTTGGTGCCCTGTTTAGAGATGAGATTCAGGGCTTTAATTTCCAGCGTGTCAAGCTCGGATAAGATAAATTCATATTCTTTTTTGCAATCCCGATAAACCTCTTTTATGCTGGAGCCGGGCAAAATATCATGGAATTGGAAGAGCAATGCTTTTTTCCATAATTTTTCTAAAATATTTTGCGGATATTGTGCCGCAGGAAGAGCACTAAAAAGTTTCTCCACACGTTGAAAAGTAAGCTCACACAATCTATTAAAAAGCTTATTTTTTGCCTGCGAAGTAAGCGTGCCTCTATGTAATTCAAGGTATAATTCACCATACCATTCTTTTAAAACGTGCTTTTTTGATTGCAGGCGCTTAAAGAAATCTTCTGCCTTGCCGAAACGGATCTTAGAACTTCCGGCGAGATTACGCTGGCGTAATCCTGTCTCTATAATTTCTTCTGTGGCTCCGCCTCCACCATCGCCTATCCCAAATGTTACAAGATATTCTTTCAAAAAGCCCTTTTCTGAAAAGTTTTCTGCAGCAAATCGCTGTCTATCCGGCAGTAGAGTACTATTATAGTTACTTTCCGGCAAGAAGTGCGCCAGAATGGAGCTGCCATCAATGCCTTTCCAGATAAATGTATGATATGGAAACTTATTAAATTGTGACCATGAGATTTTCTGAGTAAGGAAAGTCTCTACTTCCATATGTCGCAAAATTTGAGGCAATGCAGCAGAATATCCAAAAACATCGGGCAACCATAAATTTTTAATTTCTATTCCAAACTCTTCTTTGAAGAATTTTTTTCCGTAAAGACATTGCCGTACAAGCGATTCGCCAGATGGGATATTGCAATCAGCTTCCACCCACATCGCACCTTGAACTTCCCACCTGCCACGCTTAACTGCTTCTTTAATTTTCTGATAAAGCGCAGGATAATAATTTTTTGTCAATTCATACAATTGAGCCTGTGATGCGCCAAATATAAAATCTGGATATTGCTCAATCAAACGGAGCTGTGAAGAAAATGTTCTGGCACATTTCCTTATCGTCTCTCGTAACGGCCAGAGCCACTCAACATCAATATGGGCATGTCCCACAGCAATTGCGGTTAATCTTGTTTCATCAGCTTTGATATTAAGCACTCTTTTAAGAATTTGGCGGCAAAATTGCGGATTCGGTTTGCTATAGTTGAATTTATTTGAAGCCTCCAATAGTGCCAATAGTATCTGTTCTCTTTGTGGATCCTCCTCAGGCAATTTGCTCATCAGCGAAAATAGCGTATTGGCATCCAGCCAGAGGTGCCACAATTCCGTGTTGAAAACTGCCAGCTTTGCACTAACAAGTCTGGCATTAAACCCTTCGTAATAAGTCCGATTAGGCATAGGATGCATATCCCTTGTAAGAGCGCCAATCATATCGTGGGCAACAGCCTCAACTAATAACCTGATTTTTTCTCCTCCCTTACATTTTTTAAAAAGCAAAAAACGATCTCTTTTAAAAGATAAATCAAAGGCACTCATCGTCGTCAGTCCCTGCAGAGGCATACCATCTTCAGAAAAAACGCAGGCTTCTCCCCCAAAATTTAGCACTGCCACTACACACTGTTTCTTCCAGTCTTTTGGAATAACACCATACAACTTAAACCATGCTGCATCCCAATTCTTTCCCCATTCTTCTCCTTCTTGAATAGCCTTAAATTTTAGGGATTTTACTTCTTTAAAAGAAAGATGTTCTTTTATAGGCGCATATTCTGCTTTTAACGGTGATATATCAGAATAAAATAGATTGGGTAGATACTCAATGAAAGAACGAACTTGCAAAATGTAATAATTTTTAAGAGTTTTATCACTCATGGTATAAGGCTTCTCATCTTACAGAGCTACCGGAAATGGCTTCTCCATCCACCGTGATAAGATGCAACTTATCTCCACTGGATGCGGCAAGAAGCATACCGTTGGATTCTATTCCACGAATTTTTGCGGGCTTAAGATTCGCCACAACAACAATCTGCTTGCCTATCAGTGCCTCTGGAGCATAATGCAGGGCGATCCCTGCTACGATTTGCCTTTGCTCATTGCCTATATCTATCTTTAGCTTAAGTAATTTATCAGCACCTGCTATCCTTTCGGCTTCTATTATTCTGGCTACCACTAACTTTACTTTTGAAAATTCTTCATAAGTGATATAAGAAGCATCGCATTTTTCTTGCTCCTTATGAACGTCATACTTCAGTTCAGCCATATTTGTTATTCGTGGGAATAAAATTGTGCTTTTCCCAAGTTTTGTGCCTGCCTTCAATTTGCCCCATTGTTTTATATCCTCATATTTAATTTCTTCATTCGCTATTCCAAGTGTTTGTTTTAACTCTATCATCTTTTTTGGCATAACAGGCTCAAGTAATGAGCTCGTTATCCTTAAAGTTTCTGCTGCATAGTAGAGAGTGGTATGTAACAGATTTTTTTTATTTTCCTTTGCAAGGGTCCATGGTTGACGTTTCTCAAGGTAGCGGTTAGCTTCACGTATGGCAGTGCCAATAGCAGCAAGCCCCTGATCAATTCGCATATTATCAATGCTTTCTTCCAAAAGAGATATTGCCTCAAGCACGCTTTTTTTCAAAATTTCTTCCTCTTCTACAGGTTGCATTTCAACAGCTGGAATACAACCATCACAATGCGAATATATTAGCTTGGTGGTGCGTGAAAGCAGATTGCCTATATCGTTTGCAAGGTCAGCGTTATATCTTCTTATGAAAGCCTCTTCCGAAAAGTTGCAGTCTTGCCCCAAACTCATTTCAGCCATTAAAAAGTAGCGGAAAGCATCCACACCATATTTATCTGCCATCTCCATAGGATTAACCACATTGCCAACCGATTTGCTCATCTTGCTTTCTCCAACCAGCCACCAGCCGTGAGCAAACACGCATTCCGGCATAGGAATATCCATCGCTTTAAGCATAATGGGCCAATAAACCGTGTGTGTGGTGAGAATATCTTTTCCAATAAGATGATACGTGGCAGGCCACCATTTGTGGAATTTTTCTTCATCATAACAACAGCCAACAGCGCTGATATAATTAATTAAAGCATCAAACCAAACGTATGTGACATAATCTTTGTCAAAAGGTAGCTCTATTCCCCAGTCAAGTCTGGTCTTAGGTCTTGAAATACACAGATCTCCAAGCGGCTTTTGCAAAAAGCCAAGCGTCTCATTCCTGCGATATTCTGGCAGAATAAAACCAGGATGCTCTTTTATGTACTGAATAAGCCACTCTTGATAAGCACTCATTCTAAAGAAGTAGTTGGATTCTTTAATTTTTTCTAACTTCCTGCCGCATTCCAAACAGGTGCCTGCCTGAGCATCACGCTCGGTAAAAAATCTTTCACAAGGCACACAATACCAGCCATCATATTCTGATTTATAAATCTCCCCTTTATCATATAATCTCTTAAGAAGCGTTTGCACAACTTTGATGTGGCGTTCTTCGGTTGTGCGGATGAAATCATCATTAGAAATGTAAAGCTTTTCCCAGAGCTTCTGGAATCTGACAACTGTTTTATCTGCCTGCTCTTTTGGAGTTAAGCCTGCTTTTTCAGCAGCACGCTTCACTTTTTGTCCATGCTCATCAGTTCCTGTAAGGAAAAAGCTTGGCACTCCTTGCATTCTATGGAAGCGCGTTAGCACATCCGCTAGAATGGTTGTATAGGCATGCCCTATATGTGGAGCATCATTCACATAATAAATTGGTGTGGTCACATAAAATTTGCTTTTCATCTGGCTCCTTATTTAAACGCATTTTTCTTTAGTAGAAATAAAACAGCTTCACTTAAATTGCGGAGACTTGCAGTAGGATAGCTGTATGAGGTTTTCATCCCTTTACTCTTCTTGCCATCTTAAGAATATGCTGCCGCTTATTCCCGAAAGATCAGAGGAAGATATCGTGCCTATATCAGAGCCACCAACAAAGCGATATCCACAGCTTACACCTAGCGCAAGTGTTGGCATAATGTTAACCATCAAATTAGCATTAGGCTCAACCACCAGAATAGCAGAACTTTCCGATTCTGAACGAGCTTGTGTTTCTACTTTCCCTTTGGCATTTCCACCACCAATAAGACATCCTAAAGAAAAATGCACAAGCTGATCTGAAAGAAAATTATATTCAACCACACCACCGATATACCATAAATCAAAGGCTGAAAACTTAACATGATCATTATCAACTTTTACACTATTGACAAGAGAATATCCACCAACACCAAGATACAACTTTCTACCAAAAGATGGTCCAAGCTGCAGTCCTGCCAATTCGCTTGCTTTGCCATCAATTGAGGTGAGTTTAAATTCTGGCTTCATAAAAAACGCCGCATTTTCTTTTCCTATTAACGACTCTGGCTCCTGCTTAATTTTTTGCGCATATAATGAACAAAGAGAGGCAAGAACAAATAGCACTATTGTGATTGATAACACTTTTTTCATAACCACTTCCTTTCTTTTTTAACGCACTATTTTATAGCAACCTTTGACTTTTTGAAATGTTGTTTTTTCTAAAAATGTAGCGATGGCAGCATCGTAATCTGCCGTGTGCTTAAAAGCTTTTTGCGCAAGAGCATATCGCAAACTTAAAGTTGTGCAGCCACCATTATTTTTCAGGTCATTGAGCACCATTGTGTAATCTTTTGTGTTGCATATCGCCGCAACTCTCAAAAAGTTCTTTGCAGCAGCACGCAGCATGCATGGACCACCTATATCTATATTCGCTCTCGCCATTTCCGCAGTAGCCCCTTCCATAGCAATTGTTTTCTGGAATGGATACAAATTTACCACCACCATATCAAAATTAATTGCGTTCATCCGCTTCAGGTCATTATTGTGAAATTCATTATAAGTTTCGCTCAATAATCCAAGATAAATTTTAAAATCCAGCGTCTTTACAAGCCCGCCCTGCATTTCTGGTTGCCCGGTATAGTCAGATATCTGAGTTAGATGCTTTTTGTATTTATTTCCCAGCAACTCTTTTATTTTACTGAACGTTCCACCCGTTGAATAAAAATTAATGTCACTATTAACTTCTATCAACCCAAAAACAAGTTCTTCAATATTAGTTTTATCCGAAACGCTGATCAGAACGTTTTGAACTTTAACAAGATCATCTATTTGTTCCACAAAGTTAACACTCATCTATCTTTACTCCAATTTTCCACCAACAAAACAATCGCATACCTTCTATATAAAAACATCCTAAAAGTCAAGCATCTATTCCTTATTAACCTTGCAAGAAAGCAATCAATTTGATAGAACCATGTTCCCGTATGAAAAAATGCAATATGCGCTTTCCCATAGTCGTATCTGGCGGCCAAACAGGTTGTGATAGAGGTGCACTTGATGCCGCAATTACCTTAAATTTGACTTGCGATGGATGGTGCCCTGAAGGAAGGCTTGCAGAGGATGGAATAATTCCAGCAAAGTATCCTTTAAAAGAGCTAAAGGGCGGCGACTATGAAGCCAGGACGTTGCAAAATGTTTTAGATTCTGATGGAACAGTTATTTTCTATTTCTTCAAGCCTGAGGGCGGCACTGAAAAAACGTTGTTTTTCTGCATAGAGTATCAAAAGCCATATCTTTTGATAGATGGTAGTTTCATTGGTTATAAACGAGCGGGCAAACTTATTGCAAAATTTATCAAGCAATATCGTATAAGCCGATTGAATGTGGCAGGGCCAAGAGCCAGCAAGGAGAAAAAAGCTTATCATCTGGCAAAAAAATCGCTTATAGAAGCAGCACAGGCATTTCATTGCAAATGAATTCATACGCTCCTTAACCGCAGCAATGAGAATTCATCGCAGAATAAAGCAATATGTTGCTTTTAAATCGGCTCGCTTTAAGTGAGCAATTTTTGAGCCGAGAGATTCTTTTTTCCTTCAGATAAAGCCAAAGTATTGGCGCTTTTTTCAACGCCTCCTTTAATTATTATCTGTAAGTTCTGAACCACTTCATTTAACCTTTGCGTTTGAGCTTCCAGCTCCTTGACTGCGCTGGCAGATTCCTCTGCATTGGCAGCATTCCGCTGCACAACTTTATCCATTTCTGCCACACTGCTGGTGACTTGATTTATGCCCTGCGCTTGTTCCTTTGAAGCAGCATCTATCTCAGCAATAAGAGTGGCAACCTTGTTTATATTTTCAACCACACTGTTAAGCGATTTTGCCAATTCTAATGTAACCGTCACACCCGACGCAGCATTCTTGTTTGAAGTTTCAATAAGGTCTGCGGTATTTCTTGCGGCATCGGCACTGCGTCTGGCAAGATTTCTAACTTCCTCTGCCACAACAGCAAAGCCCTTGCCAGCTTCACCTGCTCTTGCTGCCTCAACTGCGGCATTGAGCGCCAATAGGTTTGTCTGAAATGCTATCTCATCTATTGTCTTAATAATTTTTGCTGTCTCATTGGCGGAATCTTGAATTTGCTTTATCTCCTTTTGAACACGATCCATCGCCTGAATGCTTTGCTGAACAACATCTTTTACCTGCCCCATAAGTCTATTGGCAGTTGCAGCATTATCTGCGTTTTGACGTGTCATACTAGAAATTTCTTCCAGAGCAGCAGAAGTGGATTCCAGACTGGATGCCTGTTCACTTGCGCTTTCTGCGTTTTGCTGCGCAGCAGATGCCAGCTGTGCTGCTTGAGTTAAATTTGCAGTAGCCACTTCAGTTAAATTGTTGCCAATCCCAGTCAATAAATTAGACGTGTTTTTCGTTATAAATAGCGCAACGATAATTCCCACTATAAAGCCAACAATACTAAATAGAATAACAAGAAAAGAAGTTTTAGAGGAATTATCCACTACTTCTGTGCTGCGCTTTTGAACATCAGTTAGCGCACTAGCTAATAAATTATCGGAGTCATCTAACACTTTCATCGCAAGTCCCTGCTGATGGCTCATTAACTTTTTGTGTTCATTTAGCTTTAACATCATAGCTTGTTGCGCATTCATTACATCGTTTAGCGCTTTTTCGTTATCTGATAGTCTCTTCAAATTACCTTCCCACCTTGTCTTAGCTTTAAGAGCAGCCAATATCTTCTTACCTTTCTCAAATAAAGGCGTATTTTCCGAAAAGGCTGTAGCGTTTCTTGTCAATTCCCCGCGTAAAGTGTTTTCTTTTATCTGATAAGCAAGTTGCAATAGTTCATTATCCATACCAACCTTTTCAACTCTTTCCAGTAGAGCATCGCTATCTAATCCTGCTAGAATTTCACCAGAAAGCCCTTCCTTTTGTGTATTAAACAATGCAGATATTGTTTCAATAAAGTTATCTAAAGCTGTGGCTGTGGCCTTATTCTGTGTTGTTATTTCATCGGTCACTTTCTCCAGAGCAGTTACCAGCTCTTCATATTTTTCTAGTTCATTTTTTGTTTTTGTAAGCATATCTAATAAGCCAGCAAATTCTTCTTTTTTCATGCTATCCTGTAGTAAATTCTTGGCTTTGCCAAAATTAATTTTAGCCTCATAAAGAGCCTGCGTGCTGCCACTTAATCCATAATTTTCCACACCTCTTAAAGCTTCTGTAATGTATTTTTTGATGTCATTAGCTATGTTGATTTGCGGCAGGTTTTTTTGAGTAAAGGAGATAACAGTTGTGGAAACGGTCTTTGCACCATATATCCCAATTATAGCCAAAATAAGCATTACTATCAGTGTTAAAGAAAATCCAGAAGCTATTTTTTTGCCCAGTCCCATTTTTGCCTTCATAATTCCTGCCTTTCTCTAAAACGAATAAGATGAACGGGGCGTGATGGCACGCCCCGTTGCTTCATTCAATTTATTTTGGAATTCCTACATAATAAACTCCAACAGTCTCGTTCTTACTATTAACTATTGGCTCATATATAGTGTCGTAGGGTTTGCCTAAAATATCAACTTCGCCTTCAAATTTCTCGCCTTTGTTTATGGCTTGAATAGCTTTGCCCTTAGGATCAAGGATGGTGCCAACGGCTCTATTCCCATCATCTTTAATTACGTTTGTGCAGATTCTAATATAACTATCACCTTTCTTTACAAAAAGAGTTGCTGTAACATTATATTTTTTCTTCACTTCATCAACTATTGTGTAATTGCCATTCATTTTGGTTGAGCCGAAATAAAGCAAGGTGCCATCAGCTTTTGGTTCACCCAGCTTAAGGCACTCTTCTTTTAGCATCTTTATAGCATCCTTTAATGTGGCGTATTTATCTGCACTCTCAGCGGAAGCTATTATTGCAAAAATTAACATTCCTGCAATTGCCAATATCATTCGTTTTGTGTGTTTCATAATATGTTCTCCTTTTCCATATTTTCATTGTTTTGATTGAGTTAAAACTTGTTTTGGTAGGTTAACAACTTTTTCTACATATCTCACCTCCCTTAAGAATCGTAATAATGTTTCAAGCGCATAGAGTTATACTTCGTATTACGAGAGTGTAGTTTACCCCCCC
>CAZBHO010000013.1:47453-57096 GCA_964491945.1 uncultured Verrucomicrobiota bacterium
TTTTTATTTTTTTTTGCTCAAAGTTTTTGTTTGATTTTGGGAGGGAAAAACAGAATATTAGAAGAAATTTTTTTTTAAAAGGCGCTCTATTATAATGAAACAAGAAGAAGCTCTTATAAAAGAGAATAAAGCAATTACAGGGAAATACTATCTGCTTTCTCTGATTGCAAAAAAAATAGCAAATAAAGCCGGGCCAGGCCAATTTGTTCATATCGGGATTACTAATTCTTATTTTCTTACGCTTCGCCGCCCTTTTAGTATATTTGATGTAAATAAGGACACGATTTCAATACTTTACAAAGTAGTCGGGCGTGGCACAGAGATGATGAGTTCTCTAAAAAGAGGAGATAAACTTGATGTGATTGGTCCACTTGGCAATGGGTTCCCTGTTATAAAAAAAGATGTTTTCCCCGTATTGATTGCTGGCGGATATGGTGCAGCGGCTTTGCATCTGCTTGCCAAACGAGCAGTGGTAAGGGGGGTTCTGTTTATCGGCGCTGCCAATGTGAATGATTTATTGTGTTTAAAAGATTTTGCAAGACTCAAATGGCGAATTATAGCTGCAACAGAGGATGGGTCTTATGGGGAGAAAGGGCTGGTTACTGATATTTTGCAGAGGTGGCTTATGAGCGGAGCAAATGAGATTTTACCTAAAAAGCGTATAGAATTTTTTGCTTGTGGTCCATCTGGGATGTTAAAGGCTCTAGGGCAGATTGCGGAAGAGCGCAATATTCAGGCCTGGCTTTCGCTTGATAGGCATATGGGCTGTGGTATAGGAGTTTGTCTGGCTTGTGTGCAGAAGATAAAAGATAAGGAGCAGGGCACCACTACGCCGCATTGGCGTTGGGCAAGAGTTTGCAAAGAGGGACCTGTTTTTAATTCAAAAGATGTTGAGTGGAATTAGAAAGAAGAGAAAAAATGAGAAAATGAAAATAGACCTTTCCGTTGAAATAGGCAACTTAAAGTTGAAGAACCCGGTAATGACTGCTTCTGGCACTTTTGGGTTTGGAGCAGAATATGCCTCACTTGTAGATATAAGAAGACTTGGCGCTATAGTAGTTAAAGGAATAAGCAGAAAAGCTTGCTATGGCAATGACACGCCGCGAATGGTGGAAGTGCCGGGAGGTTTGCTTAATGCTATAGGTTTACAGAATCCTGGGGTAAAGGGGTTTATAAAGAATTACTTGCCACAGTTAAAACCATTTGATGTGCCAGTTATAGTAAACATTTGGGGCAAAACGATAGATGAATATGTTGAAGTTGCAGAAGAATTGGATGGAGTAAAAGGAATAAGTGCGCTGGAGCTTAATATCTCCTGTCCTAACATAAAAGAAGGCGGAATAAGTTTTGGGACAGATCCAAAAATGGCGCAGGCGGTAATTGGTGCTGTACGAAAAAAGACTTCTCTTCCCTTGATAGTGAAGCTTTCGCCGAACGTAACTACAATAGCGCTTTTTGCAAAAATTGCTGAAGATTGTGGTGCAGATGCTGTTTCTCTTATAAATTCTTTTCCAGCAATGGCTGTCGATATAGAGGAAAGGAGGCCGCTTCTTGCAAACATCACAGGTGGTTTGACAGGTCCTGCGATACATCCAATTGCAATAAAGATGGTTTATGATACGGCAAAAGCGGTGAAGATTCCGATTATTGGGATAGGTGGAATAGTTTCTGCAAGGGAAGCGATAGAGTTTTTAATTGTTGGCGCAACTGCTGTGGCTGTTGGGACGGCAACTTTCAGAAATCCCAATGCGGTATTAGAAGTAATTGATGGAATAACCAGTTATCTTAAGCGACATAACATCAAACGAGTAAAAGACTTAATTGGAACTCTTAAAACCAGAGCTGGTTAATTTCTTATGAACACATTCCGTTATTCCTTAAGGAGAATTTTGAATTTTGTTTGTTTGGTGGGCTTTTTTGTTGCGATTATACTCTTTATCATTTTTTTGCCATTTAAAACACAGGAGCCTCTGGCTGCAATTCCTGATGATGCGGCGTTTATTAGTGTGCATTATAATTTTTTTGGACGCTTGCCGATTATAGTTTCAAATAATCTTGTGCAGTGCCTTATAAAAGAGCTTTATAAAGACCAGAAAAACACAAATGACATGGCTTATTTAAAGGAGCTTCAGGAGTTGGCAAAAAAGTTTTCGTGGCATACAAATAAGATTGTTTTTGCATATATGAACAATCCTGCTGGCTGGATTTGCGCATCGCCTTTAGGAAACTATTCTATGCTTTTAAATACTTATCTTTCCATTTATGGCAAAAGAATTGCAGAACCAGTTGCTCATTATTATGGATACAATATATGGCAGCTAAAAAGGGATGTTTTCCAAAAAGATAATATCAGCATAACTTTTACGGTAGCTGAAGGAATGTTATTGGTGGCTTTTTCTGATGATAAACATATTTTGCGTGGCGCGTTGCTTGCACTTTCTGGGATGAGGCGCTCTATGGATTTTATAAACAATGCCGTGCAAGAGGCGGCAGCACACTACAATGATTTTGGATGGGTAAGATACGGCACCTCTCCCACTATGGGTGGCGAAAGAGTTATTAGTTTTGGAATACCGCACTTTAGCACCAATTCATTATCGGTGCGCCTCTTCTTTTTAAAAACAGAAATTTCAGGACGAGAATTTTTTCAAGCCTCTAATCAGGGGAGTAAACCCAGTTTTGATGATAAAGTTACGTTAATGAATTTTTTTGGGAATAAGCCTTTCTTCTTCGCTAGCAGTCGTGTTTCTGAAATTGATAAAATCTTTCAGAATCCAGATGGCAGCATGGCTTCCGCCCACCGGTTAAAAGGGACATCTAAATTCTATCAGCTTTTTTCATCAATTAGCAAAAATCCACTCTTTGCTGCCGCATCGGATAAAATCTATATTGGATTATTTTCAGATGATTATGCTGCTTTTTATGGAACTTTTCCGCTGATGTTGAAGTTTCCAACGCTGATAATTGGCTGGGAAACAGGCGTTTTACCGGGCAACTCTAAAGCAAATTTTAAGGAGCAGCTTTTAGCTGCTTTTGATGAGCTAAATAGATTTAAAGGGATGGGGCTGGTGTTGGATCCTGTGTCTTTAGATTTTAATGATGGTAGCTTTATTTATGCTATAGATATAACTAGCTCTCCAGTGAGCAAATGGGCAAACAAGGAGTGCCGCCCCGCAATAGCCGTTTTTAACAATAGATTTCTGCTTTTATCTAGCCATTTAGGTGTGTTAAAAAGGCTTTTGGAGAAGGAGATGACAAGAGATGTGAATCTTGCAGCAAGTTATAGATGGAGCAAAATTATGCAAGATGAGCAAAATAGCGTAGCTTGTTGGATTGATTTAGCAAAGGCAGGCAGAGAGTTTCAGTTCCCCTTAAGTTTATACCGTTCTTTTGATAGAAAGAACGAACATACAATACAACTGGCCCAAAAAGTTTTAGAAGCATTGCAAAGCTTTAAGGAAAGCACTATACAAATGCGTCATTTTTCAGAAAAAGGGCTATTAGAACTTGCTATAGATTTAGGAGGAAATTGAGTAGCTATAATGGAAGAAGCATGCTTTTAAACAAGCAAAAGCCCGCCTATTATAAAATATTCAGAGCTGTTAACAGCTGTTGCATTTGGGAATAATCGGGAATAATTAAATCTGCGCCAGCCCGTATTAATCGAGAGCGCTTTTCGGGATTTAGTCCGAATCTCCTGATTTCATCGCTTGCCACGCCTACGGTGAAACCACCAACTTTATGAGTTAACCTTATCTCAACAGGGCCATCTCCAAAGGTAATAAGATTTTTGACATTATTGTTGCCTATATCTTTTAAAATTTTTTCTATTACTATTTTTTTTGCTTCAACTTTTGTTCCGCTTTCAGCGCCATATATTCTGCCTTCAAAAAATTTTGCATATCCGAGCGCTTCTGCTTCTTTTAGAACATCAACTTGATCTGTGCCGCTTGCCAGATATAGTTTAATTCCTTTTTGAAAAAGTTCTTTTAAGAATAGGGCAGCGTTTTTTATTGTAAAATCATCGGAGGAGAGCTCTGCTTTTTTTAGCCTCTTTATTCTATCTTCAACAAGCATTTTGAGCGCTTCGTTATAAAGTTGTTTATACCCGTAAGCATCAAGGATTTCTTCTTTAGGAACACAGCCAAACTCTTTTACCATCTCCACCAACCCCTCCATCTGTGAAATGGTTTGGATGCCAGTTGTTTTATCTATATAGCCTTTTACTCTTGCAACCACTTTGTGATAAAGCGTTTCATTTGTATTTGTGAAATGTTCGCCTAAGATAGCTTTTACCATCATAGGTTCCATAATTTTTTCCCAGCCCTGCCGCAAGGTGGAAATTGTGCCATCATGGTCAAAGATCGCATGAGTAAAATACAGGTTTTCTGGCACACTGGATATAACTTCTATATCGGTACCAGCAATATATTGTGCCTGACGAGGGTCTTCAGCCAGTTCCGGACGATAGATATAGTCTGGGTCTTTACCTATTTTCAGAATCTCTTCGGGAGAAGCTGTGCCGGTTTTGAATAATTTTTGCACTGTAACGCCTGCAACGAAATTGCCAAAAGTTGCAGCGATTTTCCAGTCTCTTCTTGCCGCAAAAGCAGCCGCTATTCCAGCAAGGAGGCTATCACCAGCGCCAACAGGATCAACACGCCCTAAAATTTGCAATCCTGGCACTTCCCACAATTTGTTTACATCCCGAACAATGCATCCTCTTGCGCCACGCGATATAAATAATGGCTTTTGCCAGCGCGCGAATAAGAGTTCTGCAGCTTTGATCAGCTCTTCGCGCATTATCACTTCTCCTTCTTTTCGCTCTATTCCACAGAGCCGTGCTGCTTCGTAGGCATTTATTTTTCTTACACTGCCATCATATTCAGCACTATAATGTCTGCTATCTAGAAAAAATATCTTATTGGAAAATTTTTTAATTAGCTCTTTAAGGTGTGTTCTAAAAAACTCCGAATGGTGAATGCCTGTTGACACTTGCTCATTTATTATAACAACATCAACTTGTTGCAGAATGCCTGTCAGTTTATTCAGAAGGATACTAGCCGTTTCATTTGTTAAAACATTAAAATTGCCAAAATCAAGCCTGTTTTCTTCACAATCGCCATTGTATGGCTTGATATAAACGTGTGTGCTCCACTTTTCTTTTTGGGCCAAGATCCCATCCACATCCACATTATAATCTTCAAGAAGTTTTAGCATTTCCGCACCAAAAGGATCTTGCCCTATCACACCGAATGCAAACACCTTTTTAACCTGCAGTGCCACCAAATTAGCAACCACATTACCTGCGCCCCCTAATGAATATCGCTGCTCTTTAACTGGTTTGGTTGGCTTTCCTGTCTCTATGGATATTTCAGAACGTGTTGCATCCAAAAACCAATATGCATCCAAGCAGAAGTCGCCTATGATGGCGATTTTTATTTGGGCTATTTCCTGTAGCAATTTTTCAAGCTCTATCTTTTCTTCTAAGATGGAATAACAGCCAGCCATTTTTGATCTTGCCTATAACAACGCTACTTATTTATACACAGGATATTTGGGGCATTCAACTTATTTAATATTGCACATTTTTGCAATTGCAGCAAGGTCTGCTGCGCTTTCTCCATCTTTAATAAAATCGGCAGGTGAAAATTCCGATAATCTATTGGCAAGCTCAAGTATTATTTCAAGGGCTCTTGTGCAATTTATAATAAACTGCTGACGTGATTTTTTTGCATCATCTGGATCGCCTTCCGTTCTCAACATATGGCAATCATATTCAATAGTTCCATGCCACCCCATTTTCTTTAAAAGCCAGAACATCAACACGGTTTCTTTCAAACCTTCAGGACCTATTAAAGGAGGGAAATCATTGTCAAATTGTGCCTTTATCTGACTGCCAAGATGCAAAAAGAAAAGTTTTTTCATGCTAACAAGATAGGCAAGAGTGAGCACACCATTCATCAAAGCCATGCTTTCATGCTGCAATAATTCAGGGTTTACACCCCAGAATTCGGGATTTTTCAGGTGGCCAAAAATGAAACCAACAGCGTGCCCTGCAGTGGGCAAAAACATATGTCCTCTTGGCTCATTAGGTTTTGGTTCTATAGTGCCGCCAATATAATTTGAAAATTTATTTTTCTTTATATAATCATGGGCTCCGTTTAATCCTTCTGCAAGCCAGCCATAGACACTTTGCCATTCAACAGTGATAGGCACTTCAAAACCATCTCTAGCAACCCAGTAAGTAAAGTACTTTGCACCCAGCATATGTCCTATACGGATCGAGCGTTCAACCTTCCTTATGGCGAGTTCCCGTATTTTCTTGTCTGGATTGGCTAAACCACCACGTCTAAAAATTTTACTTGAATGGAGGCTGCAAGTTGCCGTGTTAACTTTTATCCCTGCATCATCAAGTATTTTTTTGATTTCTTTTATCTTCTTTGCAGTTTCAGATGAACTTCGCATATCATCTTGAAGATCGTGTGGATCCCATCCAACAAGGTCATCATCGTGAAAACTGGTGGCTTCTATCAACCCCTTTTCTTTTGCCCATGCTAGCATTTTTGCAGTTTCTTCTGAATCCTGTGATGGCAGCACCTTTTCGCCAAAAGGATCACCAAGTGGGTTGCCTACACACCAAAAAGGCATAGATCGCATAGCCACAGGAGAGCTCTTTTCATTTTTTACTGACATATTCTGCACCTTTCTGTAATTTTAAAGATTTAAATTT
Source organism: uncultured Verrucomicrobiota bacterium (assembly GCA_964491945.1). Lineage (GTDB taxonomy): Bacteria > Verrucomicrobiota > Kiritimatiellia > JAAZAB01 > JAAZAB01 > CAZBHO01. Next base: position 54,187 of record CAZBHO010000013.1, read on the forward strand.
TAAAAGATTAAACTCCTATACAAATTTCATTTCTATGGGCTTTTGCCATATAAGACTCTGACAAATTATTTATTAGTATTTTGAGTTTGCTCTCCTTTTATGGCTTCTTCCATAATTCTTTTTTTCATTATGCGTCCCATTTTAAATTTTACAACACGCCGCTCTGGGATCTGAACAACCTGCGATGGCTTACGAGGATTACGCCCTACCTTTGGTTTATGTGTTTGCACCATAAACACACCAAAATTCCTAAACTCCAGAGTTTCACCGCGAGCAAGTGCCTCCATAATGGCATCCAGTATTTTCCTAAAAATATATACAACGTCGTGAAGAGGAAAACCTGTTTCATTAGCCACTTTTTCGCACAAATCACGTTTTGTCATTGTCATAGCCACCTCTTTCTTTATTGTTATTTCTTTAACATGAGAAAAGCAAAAAAAATAGTTCTGGTCAATTAAAAATTATGGCATTAAACCTGTCAAACTGATCAAATCCTCAAAAACATTCGGAGCTTTATTGTAGAGAATTTTTAACATTTCTGAACAAGCCTGTCTAATTTCCCATTGTGCATGTGGCGTGCAGCGTAGCTTAAAAATGTGGCGATACTCTCTAAAATTTGCAGATATAACCAGTTCTGTTTGACAGGCATTTGGCAAAACGAAACGGGCATCTTCGTTTTTTAACCCAGCTTTTTTCCACCTGGCATACATAGTTCTTATAAGCTTCATATCATTTTTATATTCTTCAATTTTCTCTTCGGGCACAGAGGGCGGGATAACATATTCAAAATTGCTTTCACTTACATATCGTTGACTTTGTTGAGAAACAGACATCAGCCTGTGTCTTACCAGCTGATGCGTCATAGCTCTGGAGCAGCCTTTGATATAAAACGTTGCATAGGCGTGTTCAAATGGAGTTTCGTGCCCCATAGCTAAGAGTTTTTTTATAAAATTGGCAGCGCTTCCTTCTGTAATTTTATTGAAACTCTGATAGCATACACGAGCAGCAAATTCAATTAGTTCTTCTGGGTTTTCTGTAATAGCCAATAATTTTACTTCCATTTATATATTCCTCTTTAGGATTTCCAGCACTGCTATTGTGTTAATAGAGGACGCAGTTGATGTCAAGTATACAATTTACAATTGATTTTTTTGTGATGTTTTGTTATGTATTTGAAAAATACATTGTTTCACTTAGGAGGGTATTTACACATTAAAAACTTTTATATCATCAAAATTGCTGTAATAATGCCGATGATTCTTCTGCTAATGCAAGCTTGTGGCAGAAGAAGTTCAACACAATATCAGGGCTATATTGAAGCAGAATACATTTATGTGGCTTCTCCTTTCTCGGGCTATATCAACAGGTTATTTGTTGAACGTGGCGATTTTGTGAAAAGCAACACTCCGCTTTTTGAACTGGATTCTGACGAAGAAGATATCGCTTTAAAAAACATAGAAGCGCAGATAAACCAGGCACAGGCATATCTTGCAGATGCTCAAGAAGGCGAACGGCAAGAAGAATTAGAAATGCGAAAAGCGCGCATTATGCAGAATGAAGCAAAATATGATTTTTCAAGCTATGAGTATGAAAGAAGAAAAAATCTTGTTGCAGAGAAAGCAATATCAGAAAGCGATTTTGCGCGATATGCTTCTCAAAGTAAAATTGATAAAGCATCGCTTTATGAAAGCAGAATGGCGTTGGCTGTTGCGCAGCTTGGCAGACGCAGTAACCAGATTGAAGCGCTTAAAGCCTCTGTAAAACAGGCAGAAGCACAAAAACAAAATATATTGTGGCGAAAGGAACAAAAACTTAAAACTGCTCCTATTGATGGGATAGTGTTTGACACTTTTTTTAGACACGGCGAATTGGTTGCACAGGGTAAACCTGTTCTCTCTCTTCTTTCTCAAGAATATGTAAAAGTACGCTTTTTTGTAAAAGCAAATGACGTTGCAAGAATCAAGCAGGACAGCAAAGTGCGATGTTCTATTATTGCAGGAGATGTGAAAAAATATTTTGATGCAAAAGTATCTTATATTTCGCCGCAGCCAGAATTTACGCCAACCATGATTTATAGCCGCGAATGCAGGGAAAAACTCGTATTTATGGTGGAAGCTAAGCCAGAGAGCTCAAATAACGTTTTTCTTAATCCCGGTCAACCTGTGGAGGTTTCTTTAATTGAGTGAAAATGCAATTGATGTTTGCAACCTTACCAAGCGCTTTGGAACGCTTGTTGCCGTCAACAGCATATCTCTTCAGGTAAAGCGTGGTGAGATTTTCGGTTTTCTTGGTCCTAATGGTAGTGGTAAAACCACATCAATACGGATGCTGTGCGGACTATTGACGCCAGATGAAGGGGAAGGGCATTGTCTATCTTTTGATATAATTAAAGAACAGCGCAAAATAAAAAGTAAAATTGGATATATGCCTCAAAGCTTCAGTCTTTACCATGATTTAACAGTAAAAGAAAATCTTGAATTTGTGGCTCAACTGTTCAATGTGTCTGACTATAAAAACGTCGTGCAAGAATATATCAAAAGATATAATATGCAAAAATATGCCAATACCATTACTGCATCTCTATCAGGTGGTTGGAAGCAAAGATTGGCTCTAATGGCTTCTCTAATACATCAGCCAGAACTATTATTGCTGGATGAGCCTACTGCGGGTGTGGACCCAAAAGCCAGACGTGATTTTTGGGATGAGGTACATTCGCTTGCCGCCAGTGGGCTTACGGTGCTTGTTTCAACTCATTATATGGATGAGGCAGAGCGCTGTCATCGCCTTGCTTATATCGTAAATGGAACCATTATTGCCAGGGGAACTGCATCTGAAATTATTACAGGAACCTCTCTAAAAACATTACAGGCAAGAGGCAACTCTCTTAATGAGCTGATGAAGCTTGTAAAA
>CAZBHO010000014.1:0-5902 GCA_964491945.1 uncultured Verrucomicrobiota bacterium
CTCAAGTGCAAAAACAAGAGGAAAAAGATAAACGTTTACAGCATATACTACGGCTGATTGCCACTTCTCAAGAAGCTATCAAAGGGATGGAAGATGCAATAATAAAGAGTGAAAAGACATTGCTTCTCTCAAAGATGCTTAACTTAATCGCTGAAAAAGAGAAGAAGATTATTAGGAACACCATACAAAAATATTTTGCCTTTTTATGTGCTGGAATTTATGGGTTTTATCCGAATGATCCACAAGGTCTATTTTATGAACTTTCTCTAGAACAAAGAGAAATAAGAATATGTTTCGTCAACTGGATAAAAGAACTTTATAAACTTTCAGACGAAGCACTTATTAATGCGCTTTGTTTGGAATACTTAACAAAATTGAGTGATATTATGGGGGACTTCTCTTTTGAAGGCTTGAGCACGAAGCAAGAACAACTCATCAAGCATCAGAATAAATTTGGTACATTCAAAGAAGATTTCTTGCTGAATACAGATTATTCTGCAAGTAATAAGATCAAAGAAGTTTTACAGCTACAAGAAAGGTTTCAACAAGTTTTGTGGCATCTTCCTGCTATGCATAACAGGATAACATACTTTTCAGTTATAAATTCAGAGCCTTATAATTATTTCCAAAACACAATTTCACCTCAAGCATCTCAGATGGAATTATTGATATTTGATGAATTGGAGAACAAGCTTACTAATAACATAAGCCTTTTGAAAGAAGAACAAAATAAAAACGATTTTGATATGAATATCTCTTTAGATTGTTATTGGAAGCTGGCAGAAATCAACAAATTGCTTACAAATGAAGATATTATAGTAATGATGGCTTCTCTTGTTAATTTTTGTATCAATAATCCGTCATTTATTAAAACAGAAAGCATGGATGGCCCCACTTTATATCCTATTGGACAGCTTATGGAAGTGAGAGAAAAAAACTTTGTTCTTTCATCCAATGCCATTTTATCTTCAAGCAATTTTATATCCACCTGTCCAGAAGAATATAGAAATCTTGTGGAAAATTATATGAAAAAACTTGCTGATAGAGACAGGCAGGATATAAATAAGTGAGCAACCTTTTCCCCTGTTTGCCTGTTTTGCGTTGCCTTTAAAATAATTAAATATGGCTATTATTTTTTATCTTGCCTAGTAAGAGCTTTATTGCTTTTATGTGTAAGCGCTAGTCATCGTTGGATGGCGATATTTACACAATGAAAAATAGCCGGAAGAGCAAAAGAGATTCAGCTACTAATGTTTTACGAGAAGACGTTTTGTCATTTATTCTGGATGTGATACCGGATATTGTGCTTGTTATAGACAACAAAAAAAATGTGCTTTTTGCGAATAAAACGGCGAAAGAGAAATTGGGGATAAAGACCAATAAACGTCTGCCAAAATGCTATAAATTAATTCATAATAGGAACAGGCCACCTGTATATTGTCCTCATTCAATAGTCCTTAAAGATAGGGCTGGTCACACAGTGGAGAACTTTGAACCTACTCTTGGCGGGACTTTTGTGGAGAGCATTTTCCCCATCCTGAAGAAGCAAGGTGCTATTTCGGCTTGTGTGCATTTAATAAGAGATATTTCACATTACAGGTACAAGGAAAAATTGCTTCTTGAACAGGATAAGGCGCTGGAAACTTTATTGGATTTTCTTGAGCAGTATGTGGTTGTTTTTAATGAGCAGGGAAGAATTGTCCGAGCAAACAGTGCTTTATTGCGGCAACTTGGTTACAATTTGGATGAGATAACAACAAAAACTTTGATTGAAATTTATCCTCCAGAAAATAGAGCCGATATTACAGCCATTTTGCCAGATATAAAAAAAGGCTTATATAGAATATTTCAAATTCCACTGTTTTCAAAGGATGGAAAAAGGATTAAAGTTAAGACTCGTTTTATCAGAAGTAGGTGGGGTGGGGAGAATGTGTGGCTTGCGATGAGTGATGATCTTTCCGCAGAGGAAGGCGTGCGAAATAAACTGGTAAGTTCTGAAATGAAATTTGCACGTGCTTTCTATAACAATCCATACCAGATGGCTATTAGTGAAAGAGAAACAGGGCGTTTTGTTGACGTAAACAACGCATTCTTAAAAGTTCTGGGATTTTCGCGGGATGAGGTAATAGGGAAAAATGCATACGAATTGGGTATCTTAAATGAAGAAACGATGCGGCAGATTGCAAGGATGTTACAGGCTTCAGAGAGTGTAAGAGGGCTTGAGGTGCGCTACTTTACAAAAAACAAAGAAGAGCGATACGGACTGTTCTCTATTGATACCATTAGTACAGTTAACGAAGAGCTTGTTATCTCTGTGATGGAGGATGTTACTGAACATAAAAAGGCGGAAGAAGCCTTGCGTAAACTTGAAACGAGATATCAAGCTATCGTTGATGGACAGAGCGAACTCATATGCCGACTTGATGCCAGGTATAATGTTGTTTTTGCAAATGCAGCATTTTGTAGATACTTCGGAAATTTTGAGGAAGAGCTAGCAGGCAGATGCTTTCTGGATTTTCTTGCGCCGCAGGATAGAGAAAGGGTATGTCAACATTTTGTTTTAATGAAAGAGACAGCTTCTGACGTAGATTTTGATGTGTTGGTTCCTAATGTGGCTGGGGGTATGGCATGGCAGCATTGGATTGGAAGAAAGATTCAAGGTGGGCGGGATGGCACAGAAGAATATCAACTTGTTGGACGTGATGTATCTGAACAAAAAACGATTGAACTTGCTTTACGTGAAGGGCAACAGAAATTTAGAGGTGTTTTTGATAGTGCCTTTGAGTTAATGTTTGTTTTGAAGCCTGATGGAATGATTATAGAGGCAAATAGAGCTGCGCTGGAGTTAGAAAGGGCTAGCGAAACAGAAACGTGTGGAAAGATGTTATGGCAGTTGAGAATATGGCAGGCTTCACCAACTACTTCAGCCCGCATAGAGAATGCAGTGAAAGATGCGCAAAAAGGAGAGGCTGTGCGTTTTGAAACTGAATGTATGGCTGAAGAAGGAAATATAAGGACAGTAGATTTTTCTCTGAATCCTATAAGAGACGATGTAGGAACAGTAATATTACTTATTGCTGAAGCACGCGATGTAACTGAAATAAAGCAGATGGAATATAAAACAAAAGAGATGCAACGCTTGATGCAAACAGAAAAGCTTACAACGCTTGGCATTCTTGCGGCTGGTGTGGCGCACGAAATAAATAATCCCACTCATACAATAATGGTAAATAATGCAATCATTCAAGAAGCAATAGCGAATGCGTTGCCTGTTTTAGAGCGATACTACAAGGAACATGGTGATTTTATGCTTGGCGGACTTCCTTTTTCGCAGGCTAAAAATGAGATACCAGCTCTTCTTGTGCACATAAAAAAGTGTGCAGAACACATCAAAGATATAGTAATGGAATTAAGAGATTATGCCAGAGAAAGTCCAACCGAACTTGATGAATTAGTTGATATAAATGCAGTTGTAACTGCTGCACTTACTCTTATGGGCAATACCATTAAAAAAGCTACAAAAAATTTTTCATTAACTATGGCAGAAAACTTACCTCCTGTTAGAGGAAACTTTAGAAAACTTGAACAGGTGGTGATAAACTTAATCCAAAATGCATGTCAGGCTTTAACATCGGTTGAGCAAAGCGTTAGTGTTGATATAAGATGGTTACAGCATTTGAACCAGGTTGAACTAACTGTTAGCGACGAAGGGGTGGGAATTTCTGAGAAAGATCTTCCTCACATTACAGATCCATTTTTCACCACCAAGCGACCGGGTGAAGGAGTTGGACTTGGACTTGCCATCTCTTCAACAATAGTCCGAGAACACGGCGGCATTATGAGCTTTGAATCAAAACTTGGTAAGGGCACTACTGCACGAGTGCGCTTGCCTATTTGTCAGGAAAAATAGAAAGTGAGCAATATTAGTAAAAGGAGAATAAACAACAAATGAATGATTCACATATTCAACAAACAGCAAACTTACATCTTTATCCTGCATGGCCTATTTTGATCGTTGATGATGAAGAAGCAGCATTACATACCACAAGAATCGCTCTGGCAAGCGGTGGCATAACCAGAGTGGAATTGTGCCAAAATTCTCTGGAGGTTTGCCAATGCTCGAAAATAGGAGAGATATTGGGCTGGTTCTGCTTGACCTTTCTATGCCAGGCATCACTGGACAAGAGCTTTTATCAAAGATAAATCAACAGTATCCTGATGTTCCTGTAATTGTTATTACTGGCGTCAATGATCTGCCTACTGCAGTGGAATGTATGAAACTGGGCGCTCTTGATTATATGGTTAAACCAGTGGAAAAAAGCCGTTTGATATCTGGTGTGGCAAGAGCAATTGATTTAAGGAATCTACGACTTGAAAACATAAAATTGCGTGAGCAGCTTTTTACTCATAAACTGGAACATCCAGAAGCCTTTGCAGAAATTGTTACTGCAAATAGTAAAATGCAAAGAGTGTTCGAATACGCAGAAACTGTTGCTCCAAGCATCCAACCTGTGCTCATTACAGGGGAAACTGGGGTAGGTAAGGAACTCCTGGCAAGAGCCATACATAAAATCAGTGGTAGAAAGGGAGATTTTGTTGCAGTAAACGTTGCTGGGCTTGACGATACAATGTTCTCTGACACACTATTCGGGCATTTAACAGGAGCATATACAGGTGCTGAAAAAGGGAGGTCAGGGCTCATTGAGAAAGCTGCGCATGGCACATTGTTCCTTGATGAGATAGGAGATTTAAGTCATGCTTCACAGGTCAAATTGTTAAGGTTGTTACAAGAAAAAGAATATATGCCGCTCGGTTCTGATATTCCTAAAAGATCGGATGCCCGCATAATAGCTTCAACTCATAGAGACTTGCTTCAATTGCAAAATGAGGGAAAATTTAGAAAGGACCTGTATTATAGATTGCATTTTCATCCTATACATATCCCACCTTTGCGTGAAAGACTAGATGACCTTCCCATTTTAATTCAGCATTTTATCAAAAAAGCTGCAAAAACACTGGGTAAAACAGAACCAACTGTTCCAAAAGAACTGTATACATTGCTTGGTACTTATGATTTTCCGGGCAATGTAAGAGAACTTGAAGCTATGATTTTTGATGCATTAAGTCAACATAAGTCTCATATGCTTTCTCTTGCTCCGTTCCGTGAACATCTGGAAAAACATAGGCAGAATCGGAAGCAACAACTTCTTGGAAAGCAACAAGATCCTTTAGCAAATCCTTTTTCATCAATGCCAATATTGCCAGACCTTGACGCAGCGAAAAAACTATTGATAGAAGAAGCAATGAGACGCTCCAACAACAATCAGAGTGTGGCTTCCAAGTTGTTGGGGATAACACAGCAGGGGCTAAATAAATGGTTGCGCACTCATTCTGTTAGTTTTAACGGAACTCCTACAACTTAAGTTGTAAGAGTTTATTGGTTGTTTTTACATAACGCTCTTTTTATCAATAAGTTATAGAAATAACAGGCTTTTTTGGTTGTTAGGGTGAGATAAATCCTTCTTTTTCTCGTTTTTTTATAATATGCTTATAATAAACGAGTTAAAATAATTTTCAAAAGCACGGCACACTTTTTGCTTATTATATAAACAAGTTCATAAATTAAACTTTCCAGAAATAAAGAAATTATGGGAAAAAATAGTAAATGTTTATGTCTTAAGCTGCCATCAAAAATGGAAACTATCAAATCAGCTATTGAGACAACAGAGCATTTTGTCAAGGGTATTTCTGGTGATAATGTTGATCTTTCTAGAATGAAGGTTGTTTTGAGAGAGCTTATTGCTAATGCCATTATGCATGGGAATAAGAGCGCAAAAGATGCAGAGGTTTCATTAAAGGTAAGACATCTTAAAAATTGCACTTACAAGGTAAGTGTTAAGGA